>CAZEZZ010000076.1:0-2518 GCA_964515885.1 uncultured Candidatus Saccharibacteria bacterium | reverse complement strand
GCTGCCGGGCTAGGATTCGAACCTAGAATATTCTCCTCCAAGGGGAGATGTCCTACCATTAGACGACCCGGCAATGTTTATAAATCCCCTCTATCCACCCCTGTACTTTTCTATTTAAATTAGTACTTTTTTTAACAATTATACTAATTAAACCATAATAATTATCACCTATATTTTTCCTATTTGTATTTATTTTATTTTTTTTCCAAGTTATTTTTTGAAAATTTATTTCTGAAAAATTAGTAACTTTTGCCCAGTATTTTTGTACTATTTTCAACCTATATTTTGAGGTTTTATGTAGATATATTCTGAAATGAATATCTTTTTTATTTACCCCACAAATTCTTTTAAGCCATTTTAAATAAAGCTTTATCATATTTGCATCAGAATTTCCAAAGATAAGTAAACTTCCAAATTGTCTTTCTTTACCTCCTTCTCCCCAATAAAGAGCTGTACCAATAAGCCATAATTCCCGATTAGATAATTTTCCTATTTCATTTTTTGCTTTATCTTTTATTTCTTTCGTGATGTCTAGCCTTTGATCTTTTCTAACTTTTGCTCCTTTTAAAGCGGCAGCAAGTTTCTTTTTAGTTAATTTTTGTTTTTGTTCTTTACTTAATCCAACACTTCTTAACCATAAAGATAAAGTAGATTTAGCAACGGGAATATTTTTTAAGATTTCATTATAAGAAAGACCTTTTTTTCTTAATGATATTGCTTTTTCTTTTTCTTTAAATTTTGACATATTGAACCACGATTAATATTGTATTAATGATACCATCGTAGTTCGATTATGAAAAGAGCTTATTCTTTTGAGCCTATTGCTTCTATAATAGCTAGTTCTAAGGGCAATTGAGTTATTGGAGAGTATTTCATCTTCCCCTCTGCCTCCAAGAACAAATTCAATATATTCCTTATTTCCTCTTCTTTCAAGGCCGAAGATTGCCCTTTAAGCTTCTCTATTTCTTCTTTAGTTAAACCGGCAACAATAGAACTATCTTTCTCGTTCCCAGTAATCTTTAATATTAATCCTTGTCTTAAATAACTTATTAAAGCTTTAACAAATTCTTGCAAATCAATCCCCTTCTCTATTATAATATTTAAGAAAGAAACAGCTTCGGAAACATTCTTTTCTACTAAATAATTAGTAAACTTGCTAACCATTTCTATTTCTACTAAACCTAATAAATCTTTTATTTCTTCTACGGTAATTTCTTTGTCCTGGCCACAAAAAGATATTGCTTGCCCTAATAATCCTTCTGCATCTCTGAAAGCTCCTCCTGAATTTAAGGCTATTAATTCTAAAACAGCATTATCAACCTTAACCTTTTCTTTTTTAGCTAATATATTTAATCTTTTAACTATCTCTTCTATAGTAAGTTTTCTAAAATCAAACCTCTGACATCTAGAAACTATAGTAGTAATCATCTTATGAATCTCTGTAGTAGCTAAAATAAAGATTGCATGAGCTGGTGGTTCCTCTAAAGTTTTCAATAGTGCATTTGCAGATTCTTTAGTTAACTGATGGGATTCATCAATAATAAATACTTTATATTTTGATTTTGAAGGAGAAAATTTAATTCCCTCTATTAATTCTTTCATTTCATCTATCCCACGATGAGAAGCTGCATCTATCTCTATCAAATCCATAGAACGATTATTCATCATCTCCAAACAAGAAGAGCACTTATTACAAGGTTCAAATTCATTTTCTTTCCTATTTTCACAATTTAAAGCTTTGGCTAATAATCTAGCTAAAGTAGTTTTGCCAGATCCCCTAGGCCCACAAAACAAATAGGCATGAGATATAATTCCAGAAGATATAGAATTAGTTAAAGTCTGGACAATATGTTCTTGTCCTATTACTTCTGAAAAATTCTGTGGTCTATATTTTCTATATAAGACTAAGCCCATTTTTATTTTAATTTTTAAATACAAAGAATTTATAACCTATAAAATTCCAAGCCATGACCCCAAAGGCCGCAGCTATTCCACCAACTGTTCCCCAGTTATTAGCAGTTAATCCAAATTGAGGATCTATACCGTTAACCACAAAAGAAGCAATTCCTACGTTTAACCCTAACCCTATCAAAGTAACAAAGAAAAATTGACTGAATTCCTTTCCCATACCAGTCTTTTCCATCTTTTCAAAAGCCCAGAATTTATCTCCAAAGTATTTAGCAGAAGTAGCAATGAGAAATGTTATTCCTTTGAAGACAGCATAAGCTACACCTGTGGCAACTCCGGAAACCAAGATTAAACCGTTCAATATTCCTAAATCTAAAATAGTAGCTAATACTCCTATTAATAGATACTTTGCCAATTGCCAAATCCAGAGATACTTTTTACCTAATAACCAACAAACCCACAATCCTAATACAGCTAAAATAGGAAATAAAATGGCTAAGATCAAAGATAGATTAGCAATATTTAAATTTAATTCTTTAGCGATACTATAAAAGAACCAAGCTGTAATTTCACCGGTGATTAGTGCTAGAATGATATCAATTTTCTTCAT
>CAZEZZ010000075.1:0-2543 GCA_964515885.1 uncultured Candidatus Saccharibacteria bacterium | reverse complement strand
AATGATTAATATATTAAAAATAAAAATAAAGTGGTGGATGGCACTTTTAGTTTTCCTTCTTTTTAGTTGTTTAATGGTTTTATTAGAGACATTTTTAATAAAATAAACTATATGACTCCAGTCTTTATTATAAATTCAAGAGGGGAGAAGGAGTTATTTTCTTCTCAAAAAGTATATAGATCCGCCATAAGAGTTGGAGCTTCTAGGAAAGCAGCTCGAACGATTGTTAGTGTGATTGAAAAAGAAATATATCCTGGGATTAAAACTTCTAAAATATTTAAAAGAGTTAAAAGTCTACTTCAAAAAGAATTTCCTAAAGCTGCCCTAAGATTTAACTTAAAAGAGGGGATGAGGAAATTGGGTCCAACTGGATTTCCTTTTGAAAAATATGTAGGAGAGATTTTAAATAGACTTGGGTATAAGACTAAAATAAACCAGTTTTTACCAGGTAAATGCTTATCTGAATACGAAATAGATTTTATAGCTCAAAAAGGAAAAGTAATATATGTAGGGGAGTGTAAATATAGAAATGTATTTGGAGATAGAGTTCATTCTTCAAGCGCTTTGGCAAATTACGCTAGGTTTTTAGATATTTTTACTGGTTCATATTTTAAATCAAATATATACAAAGGATTTACAATAAAAAGCATGTTAGTTACTAATACTAAATTTACTAATAGTGCTCAGAAGTATTCTAATTGTATGGGGGTAGAGCTTTTGGGATGGAATTATCCAAAGAATAAGGGATTAGAATATTTAATAGAAAAAGAAAGGTTATATCCAATAACTATTCTTCCCTCATTAAGCAAACATTTAAAAGATATTTTTACTAAAGAAAAGATAATGTTAGTAGAGGATGTTTTAAAGATTGATTCACAAAAACTAGCTAAAAGGTTAAAGATACCAATAACTCAACTTAGACCATTAATTAAGGAAGCCGAAGTTTTATTAAATGAAAATAATTAATTTATTAAAAATTATAGCCAAAAACATTTTCTTCTTTTTAGCGGGAGGTGCTATTGGACTAGCAATAGTTATTAAGTTTATTATTCCCAAAGCTTTGGAAGTTTCTTTGGCAGAAGGGGGATCAGGAGAACTAATTGTTGGAGCCATTGTCTTAACTCCTGTATTCTTAATAATCTATGGAGTGCTTGGAATTATTATTGGTGGTTTTGGTTCAATTATTATCTACAACATAGTAAAGCTTATGTTTAAGAAAAAGAAGAAAGACTAATATTCTAGGTTGACTTTGTGGAGTTTTTTAAAGCGTGTGGTAAAATAAAACATATGGAAAACAATACCAATACAAAAAACACACCAAAAGATTTCTTTTTACATCTTCTTAATATAACAACTTTTTATATAGCTGTTATTAATTTCATAACGTTATTCATACAGTACATAAATGCTCTTTTCCCTGATCTTTTGAATTTTTACTATACTGGTATGACAAATGCAGTTCGTTTATCCATGTCTATTTTATTAATATCTGTTCCTGTTTACATTCTAACCTCATGGATGCTTGGAAAAGATTTGAAAGAAGATCCAAATAGGAGAGAGTTTGGACTAAGGAAGTGGTTGATTTATTTAACCCTTTTTGTAGCTGCAATAACTATCATTATTGATCTTATTATTCTTGTTAATAATTTCTTGAGTGGGGAATTAACTACTCAGTTTTTCTTAAAAATATTTATTGTCCTAGCGGTAGCTGTATCTGTTTTTGGATATTACATATGGGATCTTAAAAGAAAAGATAGAGAAACTTCTAAACTTCCAAAGAGATTTGCCTGGGTACTTTCTCTTGTTGTTTTAGCAAGTATTGTTTTAGGATTCTTCATTGTTGGTACTCCAGCAGACCAGAGAGACAGGAGATTTGATGAAGATAGGGTATCAGACCTTCAGGTATTGCAGAGTCAGATTGTAAACTATTGGGGACAGAAGGATGTTCTTCCTGATGAGCTAAAAAAACTTGAAAATAGTATTTCTGGTTATATGGTTCCTGAGGATCCCGAAACGAAACAACCTTATGAATACAGAGTTATTGATAATTTAACCTTTGAATTATGTGCTACTTTTAAAACATCTAGCGATGATTTCGGTGTAGCTTCTATGCAGGTTGATCCTTATTTATATCGTGGCATTTCTTCTTCTCAGAATTGGGAACACGAAGAGGGAAGAACCTGTTTTGAAAGGATTATTGATCCTGATTTGTACGATACAGAGAATACTCAACCTAAATTTATAGATTAATAATATGCCACTATTCACTAGAAAGGAATTATTGCCAATAGTAATAATTTTATTTGTTATAATATTTAGTATTTTTGTTTATTCCTCTTTACCAGAACAAGTACCTTCTCACTGGAATGCTCAGGGAGAGATAGATGATTGGTCTAGTAGGAGTTTTACTGTTTGGTTTTACCCAAGTTTAGTTGTGGGTATTTATCTGTTAATGGTGTTTGTCCCATTAATAGATCCCTTAAAAAGGAATTATAATAGTTTTAGAATTCCTTATTACTGGCTTAGAACAGGATTTGTAATAT
>CAZEZZ010000074.1:0-2558 GCA_964515885.1 uncultured Candidatus Saccharibacteria bacterium | reverse complement strand
GAAGAAAGTCCCTTTAAAGAATAGAACACTGTAAAGTCGGACTATTTAGACGTTTTCTTGAATTGTGTGTATTATTTAGCTAAAATGAAAATGAAAAATTATTTACTTAAATTGCTAAAAAATTATAAAATGGTCGACAGTCTAATAAAATTTATTTTAAAATAATTTATGAAAAAAATAATTATTGTTTCCCTATCTTTACTATTGGCAGGTTCTTTTGCTTTTGCACAAAATTCAGAAGATGCAAAACAAAGGGGCGCTGAAGTAGAAGGTATAGAAATAGAAAATTCTGAAGTAATAGATACCGTTCAAGTAACTGGACAAGGTCAGGAAGTGCAAACTCAAACGGTGCAGCAAGCTAAAAACCAAGGAGAGGAACAACAAATAAGAATTCAAGAAAATACACAAACCATGGAAGGTAAAACTTTCATTTTAGAGAGTCTTCAAAATAAAGCCAGAACAATGACTGAAGTGAGAGAAATGATTCAACAGAGAAGTCAGGAAATGGATGAAGAATTGCAGGACTTAAGTAAATCTGAACAGAATGTTTATAAGAATCAAAATACGGTAAGAACAGCGGTTCATGCCTTATTGTCTGTTGAAGATTTAGTAGGAGGTATTGGTCCTAAAGTTTCTGAGGTCGCTAGAGGAATTAATAATTCCATATTAGCGACTGTTATTGCAGAAGAAAAAATTCAAAAAAGAAATGCTTTTGTTAAATTCTTTGTTGGTGGTGATCAAGAAGCTGTTTCTGAATTAAATCAGGAATTAGATAAAAACAAAGTAAAAATTCAAGAGTTGAGGCAGTTAAGAGAAGATTGTGACTGTGACGAAGAGGTCAGTGAAATGCTTCAAGAACAAATAGAGAATATACAGCAGGAACAAGATAGATTACAGCAGGTAACTAAAAAAGAACAAAGCAACAAAGGAGTATTTGGCTGGTTTAAAAATCTATTCAGGTGGGGAAAATAATCATTGTTTAAAAATGTTTATAAAAAGTTGTCCAGCATATGGGCAGCTTTTTATTTTAAGTCGTACAATCTACCTAAATGAAGAAAGTCTTTGTTATTTGCTTTTTTTATCTAATAATGTTGAATTAGAGACAGTATATTTATATTTAGCTAGAAGGAGGTCGAAATGTTAAAGAGCGACTTTTTGGAAATAGTAGCCGATAGTGATGGTTTTCAAATTCCATATCCTCAAGATGGACCTCTGGAACTAGAGGCGGATATTTTGTGGAGCCTGGCAGATACAGTTTTAAAGTATGGTTCTCTTTTTAATGAAGAGAGAATTAACCTCTTTTTCTTCGGATTGTATATATCGTTGGACGCAAGTAATGGACGTGGGAAAATGGTAGTTGTAAGAGAAGAATGGCTTGAATCAAGAATCGAAGATGATCCCTGTTCATTTGATGATTTATCTTTCGTTTTTGATTCAGCCAACGAAATCGAAATTTGCTGGGAGAAAGATATATCAGTTTCAGAGGTAAGAGATGCTATAACCATACTTGATCTCTTCTCCAACCTATCTGGTTTTTGGCAAGAAGGAAAAAGACTGATGCTTCTAGAGGGGTTATTGAAGATAAAAGTAACAGATATCATAAAAGGAATGGAGCGTATCTCAGAACGGTGGATATTTGTAGCGCCAATACACCTTACAGTTGAGGCAATACTTTCTATCTTCGACAAACCTAACACGTTCTCGGTGG
This sequence comes from uncultured Candidatus Saccharibacteria bacterium, assembly GCA_964515885.1. Taxonomy (GTDB): domain Bacteria; phylum Patescibacteriota; class Minisyncoccia; order Minisyncoccales; family RBG-13-42-11; genus JBAZFF01. The sequence continues at coordinate 850 of CAZEZZ010000074.1, read as the reverse complement.
TACATATAGGTAATATGTCTATCATATGTCTTGCTGTGAAGGAGGAAAGTTCGGGAGCTTCTGTAATCAAAGGAGGCATCCTAAATAGTTTACGCCCCTTACTTATCAAAAAGCCGGCCAGAAAGATTATTCTAGCTATGTAATAACAAACGCCCGAAGCAATGCAATTCGCTTCGGGTTTTTTATTTTATGTCTTACAATCTACCTAGACAGAAGAAAGACCTTGTTGATAAGTGAAATACCACAAAGGCAGACTATTCATCAGGACTTGATTTTTTTATTAAAATAAGTATAATAAAAAATTAGAATAAGCAGAAAGGAGGTTTGTTAATGACCTTTAAAAAAATAAGAGAAATTGCGTTTAAGGCAACAGAAAATATTCCTTGTTATTATCGATGCCATGAAGTGGCTAGAAAAATAGCTAATGATTTAAATATCGAAGGAATACAAACCAAAGTGAAAGATGGAATTGTCGTCTACGATAATTTTTCTCTTCTCAAGGACTTTTTGACTTATTTTTTAAAAGATTTTTCTGAAGAATCATTACAAGAAATACTTAAAAATAGTCAGAAGAAAGAATCTAAGGTCTTACATTCTTGGTGTGAAACTCTCCAAGAAGACGGATTGATTATGATCGATTGGCATGCTCATTTAAAGCTATCGAAAGATGAATCAGTCGAAAGATTATTGATCGTAGAAAAAAAAGACATTCTGTTACATAGTTATTTCCCCACAGCTATTAATCGGGGAAAGTGGATTATCTTTCGAAGATTTCCACCTCTTTTTACAAAACTAAGACTCTAGGAAGGCATAAACCTTCCTTTTTTTATTTTGAGTCGTACAATCTACC
>CAZEZZ010000073.1:0-2579 GCA_964515885.1 uncultured Candidatus Saccharibacteria bacterium | reverse complement strand
CGGGCTCGGGTTGGGCTTCAATCACATAGCCACCAAAAGCCATTACTGCCGAGTGGTTCCAATAGCCGGGATTATCATTTCCCACAGTGTTCCGAGTTACTAAAACATCCCCAGGACGAGCAAGTTCCAACATGAGTAAATCCTCAAAGTATATGGTGGGTCTCTGCCTCTGTCACACCACTTTTAGTTACGATTTTAAGTCGCTCTACAGCAGGTGTCGCACCGGTTGAACGCTTGCGGCTATCGAACAATACACCCAAAGTATATTTGGTAGCACCATCCCCGGTCCAGTATCAGCCTTCCTGGTAGTCTCACCACTTCCCTACACTAGTATCGGTAGCAGGTGACTCTATTTCTTTAATGGAACATTCCAATACATCTCACTGACGAACTTCTCCCACGAATCCAAGACAAACTCACAATGGAAAAGTGGTCCCCATCGTGGAGCCTTTGGCACAGTAAGGAGTGTCATCCGAGCCTGCTTTGGCGTTCTACCAGCCTTTCGGTGGTTGCATCGACCACAAGCAGCAACGCAGTTCTCGAAGGAACCTTCACCACCTTGGACTCTTGGAACGATATGGTCCATCGTGATTTCGTTCTTCTTCAAGCGTTTGTTGCAGTATTGGCAAGTCCACCTGTCTCTGGTGAACAAGTTTCTTCGATTGAATGAAACGGTTCTTCTGGGGGTTCTATCATAAGTCACCACTGTGATGACTTCTGGGATACGAATCTTGGTCCCGACCAAATTGATGCACAAGTCGCCTTCTTCGGGGCGAAGAGCAGCCCAGTCTTCCCACGTGTACTGGGAATAATCACTTGGGTCAACCACGCGAGCAGTGCCTACAAAAACTTTACGCAATGCTTCCGTTACGGGTTGAACTTGAACGGGCTGCCAAGCTTTGTTGAGAACCAAAGTTGGCCTTTGCAAAACAGTAACAGTCATGGTTCTCCCCCTTCCATCATTCCTCTAGTATCGGTTACTAAGATTCACAAGCGACCCTGAAGGGACTCGAACCCTCAACTTTCTGGTAGACAACCAGATACTCTAGCCAATTGAGCTACAGGGCCTTCTTCGTTTTATCTGTTTGATGCAGTTTTTCTCTATAAATTCCTCTAAAGTCTCAATAGAGTCTGGAGCAGCATAATCAACTTGTATGCTATTTCGATTCTGGGCGGTGGCAATAATATTATTATCTTCGACCGCAATAACAACATATCGCAAAGATCGTTTCACTACGCCGGACTGCTCGGGAGCCAATTCAAAAACCAGCCGGTAGGCGAATCCATCTTCGCTTTCTGGCCAATAGTCTACTATATCGAACCTGTCGTAGAGGAGCTTTTTTAGAGCTGTGTTAATTTGTTTTGTTAGGGTCATAGTGGAGCTAGACGGACTCGAACCGACGACTTCGACCTTGCAAAGGTCGCACTCTCCCAACTGAGTTATAGCCCCATAGTTTTCTAAACAGAGATGCGGGGGTTTGAATCCCCATGAGGGTGATCGACGGAATTCGAATCCGCATACTCTTAACAAGTCCTAGGGCCACAACCTAGTGCCGCAAACCATATCGGCCTCGATCACAGTGCGGGAGATGGGTATCGAACCCACGTCATCAGGTTGGAAACCTGGTACTCTACCATTGAGCTACACCCGCAAATAAAAATCATCAACATTCGCATTAAAACAGGCAAAAAGACTTGGGCCTGTATAACCCGAATCTCTTACGCCGCCAAAATTGATCCAATAATACCCGAAAGACTCATCTTCGAACGTTAATTTACAACATTGAAGACCGCTAAAATGCTCTTCCACGATCGCAAACGTCAAATGACCAAGAACTTCAACTTGAACAATTTCAGCACCAGGAACATCAAGCCCATCTTCATTAATGACTATACCATGGACTATCGGCACGCCACTCGAATCTACCAATCCTGGATGTATTGTGTAATATCTTATCATAGCTATCCCGCAAGGACTTGAACCTTGAATATGAGAGTCAAAGTCTCATGTGTTGCCAATTACACTACAGGATAAAATCTTGACTGGCAGCATGATTAAAGACCTTTGCTTTTATCACTGGGACGGTCAGGCAGGGACCAGTCAATTTTGGAGCACCTAGGTCCTCATTTATTCCCCGGCTAGGAGGACTCCACGCATGCCGGGCAAGATGTTCCCAATGTCAATGCTCCTGGGGAACCAACGCTCTCTTAAAAGTGGCGATTGCAGGAATCGAACCTACCAGGGAGTGCTACTCAATACGGCTCATGAAGCCGTCCTTACCCATATCGCCAAAAATCAAAGGAAAAGAAATTCGGTCTCACCTTTATCAAACGCCCTCAACGCAGAACGAATCGTCCAGGCAGACTTAACAGAACCATCCTCAAATGTTATAGTGCATTCAAGGGAATCGTCATTTTGTTCGCCTTCTAAAATACCCGGTTTAAATTCAACTTGGACTAATTTAGAATCCGGATTCTCAAGTCCCTCATAAGTGGCTACAACAAAATCACCAATGTCGCCATTATTAATAAGAACCAAAAATCTAGCTTCAGGCATCTTCAATCTCTCGAAAAGCAGC
>CAZEZZ010000072.1:0-2598 GCA_964515885.1 uncultured Candidatus Saccharibacteria bacterium | reverse complement strand
TAGTATCCTTTTAACTTCTTTAATGATTCATGCTCTCTTATTTTTTCTAATGATTTTGCCTCAATCTGTCTTATTCTTTCCCTGGTAACTCCAAACTCTTTACCCACCTCTTCTAAGGTATGTGTTACTCCATCTTCTAACCCAAATCTCATAGCTAATATTTTTTGTTCTCTGGCGGTTAAGTCTTTTAATATTTCCCTTTCGTGATCTTTTAATAAAGTTCTAGCAGCTTCGGTATTAGGAGCTATACTTTTATCATCTTTAATAAACTCTGCTAAAACTGAATCTTCATCATCCTCTCCAACAGGTGTTTCCAAAGAAACTGTTTCTTGAGAAATCTTTTGAATATGATAAACCTTCTCAACCTCAAGACCCATTTCTGCTGCTATTTCTTCTGGCAAGGGCTCTCTGCCTAAATCCTGCAATAATCTTCTTCTGACTTGGGTATATTTTGATATTGTTTCAACCATATGAACAGGTATTCTGATTGTTCTAGCTTGATCTGCTAAAGCTCTAGTAATAGCTTGTCTAATCCACCATGTAGCATAAGTAGAAAACTTATAACCTCTCCTCCAGTCGAATTTCTCTACGGCTCTGAATAAACCAAGATTACCCTCCTGAATTAAATCTAAAAGAGTTAAATTAGGAGAACGACCAACATATTTCTTAGATATTGAAACAACTAATCTTAAATTAGCTCTAGCTAACTTCTTTTTAGCCTCTAAATCTCCTTTTTCTATCTTTTTGGCTAATTCTTTTTCTTCGTTTGGAGTAACAAAGGAAATTCTACCTATTTCTTTTAAATACATTTGAATAGGATCTATAACCCCTTCATCTGCTCTTAATGTTTTCTTTGGTTTCTTTTCTAAGGACATTAATTCACTTCTTTCTTTTATCTGTATATCTTCTTTTTCAAAATCATCAAACAGCTTTTCTAAATCTACGACATTTTTTTCTAGGGTTGGGAAAAAATAAAGTATTTCAGAATAAGTAACAAACCCTCTTTCCCTTCCTTTTTCTTTGAGTTGTTGCATTTTATCCGCAGGGAAAACCTTTCCTAGTTTTAGGATTTCAGGATTTTTAGATTTAAACATCGAAACCTTTTTGATTCTCTTTTTTTTAACTTCCTTAAATACTTTCTTTACTTTCTTTTTCTTTACTGGAGATTTTTTGACCACCTTCTTTTTTACAGTCTTTTTATTTATAACTTTCTTTTCCTGTTTTGTTTTGGGTTTAATTTTTACTTTAACCTTTAGCTTCTTTTTTGTTTTTTTTGTTTTTGCCATCTTTATTTTGATAATTTATTAAATTTTAAAATTAATTCATTTTCTTTTTTAGTATCCTTCTCCATTTCCGATCTCTTAATTTCTTTAGTTATTTCAGCTCGTTTCTTCTTTAATTCTAAAGAATCAATCTCCTTTAGGCAATACTTAATTTCTGAAGCAACATCTTTCTCTTCTATGTCTTCTATCTCAGCCATTAAAGCTAAACTATTAAATAAGGCGATAACTTCCGTTTCCAAGTCTTTTTCTTTTAACTGGGGATTATCTTTAAGTTTAAGTATTAAATCTTTTGTCTGTGAAGAAAAAGAAAAAAGTTGTGATTCTACCAATTCTTCTAATTGGCCTGGATATTTTAAAAATAGAATAATCAACCTCTCTTCTAGTAATTCTTTTCTGGTCTTAACTGGAATATTTTTCTCTTCTTCTGGTTCTATTCCTAATTTTTCGGAATATTCTTCCTTAATCTTTTGAAGTTCTTTTTCTACGTCTTCTGTCTTAATGCCTAATTTATTAGCTAATTTTGCTGCCCAACGAGATTGAATTATTATATTAGGTATTTTTTTTATTGCTGGCAATAAAGTCTTTATTATTTTCCGTTCTCCGTCAGAAGAGTTTAAATCAAACTTACTAAAAGTAGTTTCAAAGTAGAAATCAAGAATTGATTTTCCTTCTTTCACTCTCTTCTCCCATTCTTTAATGTCTTTTGAAACCATATCTGCTGGATCCAATCCTTCTGGAAGAATAATTACCTTTATATTAAATTCTTGAGCCTGAGCCAAATCAATACCTCTTTTAGTGGCTGCATCTCCGGCTATATCCATATCAAAGGCTGTATACAAATTTTCAGTATATCTTTTAAGAATCTTTAGTTGAAAAGGAGTTAAGGCGGTTCCTGATGTAGCTACCACATTTTCAAAACCAGCTTGAGAAACCATAATGACATCAACATATCCTTCCACTAAAATACAATAATCTTGTTTTCTTACAGTTACCTTAGCCTTATCTAAGCCGTACAATACATTACTTTTATCGTATAAAATTGTTTGAGGAGTATTAACATATTTTGCCACCTCATTCTTGTCCTTATCTTTGAACACTCTCCCACCGAATCCAATAACTTGAGAATTTAAATCAAATATTGGAAAAATTATTCTTCCTCTAAATCTGTCATGCAAAGAACCTTTTTCAGAAGTTAAGGATAATCCCGCTTTTTCCATTTCTTCTTTCCTGTAATTTTTAGCATTTAAAAAGTCTGACAAACTTTGCCAAACATCTGGAGCATATCCAACTCTCCATTTTTTTAAACTCTCTTCTG
>CAZEZZ010000071.1:0-2617 GCA_964515885.1 uncultured Candidatus Saccharibacteria bacterium | reverse complement strand
CGCCCCTTCAACGAATTCGCCATAAGTGCAATTCTCAACGACCAACACTTCGAACTAGCAAACCCAGACTTCCCTGATAACCTAACCCGCGAAATCCAAGAACGAACCAGGGGACTACAGTGAAAGACAAAGACAAACTCTACGCCCCAATCTATCAAGGCATCATCATGATGCTCGAAGACCAACTCGTCAGGTCCCCACTCGGTGCCAGAGTCCTAGCCCGTTGCCCCAGCCAAGTAGAACTCACTGACAACCATAACAACCTCCTCATCATCGACCTACAAATCAACACCAGCGGCGACCTCGCCACCGTCCACCGCAACAAGTACGTTTCGTACCCCCGCATCTACGAACTCGAAAACCCCGCCTTCCCTGACAACCTCATCCACGACATGCTCCACTACTTCAAGGTCCTCCAAAAAATCCAAAAAGCCGTCGAAGCCACCATCAAAGAAAACCCACTCCCCACCAGCGGTTAACCAGGGCCCACCGCCCGCAACACCGGGGGGAGGCGAGAGAACCACCCAATAGAGGGGGCCAAGAAAATGACGGAATCACCAACCGCACGGAGAGAATACAATGCCGTGTCAATTCTTGAAGAAGCAAAATACACCGGCTGGATCGTGGTAGCAGACCACCGAGCGGCGAGCCAAAGCCGCTATATTACACTACAATACCGCGAAAACATATATTCCCCACTCGACTACATCACGCTTCGCCTCAGATTCTCAACACACGGATCAGTAGAGGCAACATCAAACGGTTGGTACAGTGTGTGTGGTGGTAAACGCCTACGAGCAGTAAGACGCCATCTACGCAAAATAGCCAAAACCCACACAGGCAGCGAAAATCACACCCCCCCAACCGAGGGGATTAAGAAAATGAGACTATGGCTTGACGATATTCGCGACCCAAACACAGACTTTTTTCAACAAGAAAAAGGTGCTTACCCTGGAATGCTATGGGTAAAGACCGTTGAAGAAGCCAAACAGGCAATGCTCGACCATGACATAACGTTCATGTCATTAGACCACGACCTGGGGACAAAACTCACCGGATACGACTTTGTGAAATGGGTCGCCGAACAAGTCTGGCATGAAAATATCAAACTACCCAAGTTTGCCGTCCACAGCGACAACGCCCCCGCAATGCTACAGATGATTCAGGCATTGTATAGAATTGAAGACTTAATCGAACGCCGACGCAAAAGCAAAGAGCATTAGTGGCAAAGCACTAAAACACAATGACAACCACCCTCCAAGCCATCATCGAAGGCCTAAAAGAACACCTCAAAAAACACTACACAAATTGGGACTACCGGGCCACCACGGTCGTTCATAACTCTAAAATAGTCTATAGCAACCGCAAGGGACTCCTCGCCATCGACCGCCACGTGTTCAAAATCGTCCTAGACGAACAAATCCTCACAACACAACGGTACGGGCGGCAAGCCGAACTTCCCAACTCGCCACGCCAAAGGGCTGCATTTCGTCCCTCAAAAACACGCCTCAGCATAGACCTCAACGACCCCAACAGTATCCAAACACTCATAAACTACCTCAAAACCGAAATCAACGACCCCTCCCCCACCGGCGGTTAACCACGAGCCCCCGCCCGCAACAAAAAGGGGAAGGCGAGAGAACCACCCAGCCGAGGGGACCAAAGATGATCTACGAACTCCGCACAAATCCCAATCTCTCAAGTTGGCACTGCATCACCCATGGGCAATACGGAATCAACGTCGCCTGCGGCGGACACGGCAATACCGGCTATCGATGCAAACTCGAAAACGGGGCCACAATCCTCCGACTCTCCGAAGCAGACATCTTCGAAATCGCCAGCGGTCGCCCCTTTCTCGAAGACGGAAAAATCATCTGCAAAACCTGTCTGTTCTGCCTCGTACCAAACCTGCGATGGGGCAAGCCAATACTTATTCCCACCCCCAGGAACACCATCGACCTGACCCGATCAATCATCATCGGCGAAGAAGGCTCCATCTTCCAACCTCAGGGCGATCTCCCCGAAATGGAGAAAGAAGCCAAAGAAATCGCCCACCAAACCGGCGTGAAGTTCACCATCTACACCCCGCATACAACCTACACCCCCGGAGCCCGGCGAGTCCGAGCCAAACGACACGCGAAAGGATCGAAATGATCAAAGCCACACCCACCATGTATCGAATAATCGACACCCACAGCACCGAACCAGAAGTCGTCTGGCAAGACCCACAAAAACTCGACGAATTCGAAAACCTCATGGAATGGGAAGACATCCTTGACGATTACGGTGAACCAGAACCAACCAAAATACCAGGAGTATGGCTCATCGATTCGCTCCCCCCAACCCTAATCATAAGAATCCCACGATCCTAGAAAAAACCCCCAAACCCACAGAACCGGAGAAAACAATGAGACTAAATTGTGTTGCCCCCGCCTTCGCCTTATTCGTTTTAGCAATGGTTCTGTTCGCCTTTGCTTACTTTTACGTCAGTTCGCAAAGTGGACCGCCGCAGCATAGAGACGGCCCACCGACCGCTGACGGATACTACGACTGAAAAGCCCCCGGTTAACCACGAGCCCCCGCCCGCAACAAAAAGGAAAGGGGAGCGACAACCGCA
>CAZEZZ010000070.1:0-2640 GCA_964515885.1 uncultured Candidatus Saccharibacteria bacterium | reverse complement strand
ATAGTCCGCCGACAACAAATGTTCCTGTAGTAGAAGCATCTCCTGTAATAGCAGTATCTCCAGTAATAGTAGTATCTCCAGCTAGGGTGATCGTAGTGCCAGTAGCAGTGATGTTTCCAGAACTGTCTATGGCTAGTCTGGCAGTGGTGCCATGTATTAATGAGTAAGAAGAGCCTACGGCAAATGTTTCTGTTAGATTTCCTGCTGAAGTGATAGCTAGGTTTCCGGATGTTAATGTTTGTATTGTTAAATTCTGAGAGTTAGTTTGAATAGCTAAAGCGCCACCCGACACTTGCCAAGTAGAAGCTGCAGCTCCTGTTAGGTTAAATGCACCAGAGCCTGCAATATCTGTAGAATTGATAGTTATGGTACCACCTATAGTAGCTGTAGCAGTATGAATATTTTGCCATTTTAAAGTAGAGGTTCCTAATTCATATATAGCATCCTGATAAGGGATGAAGTCTGATTGAACATAACTGGTGAAAATAACTGGACTGGAAGTAGCAGAGCCTAAAGTAGTTGTCCCATAAACTAATAATCCTCCTTGGAAAACGGAAATTGCTGATGTGTCTTGTAAAACAATATTGCCTGAACCCAATATATTTCCAGAAACAGTTAAAACTTCTGAAGGAGAAGTTGTTCCCACCCCGACATAGCTTAATCCGTCCGTAACCAAAGTGGTAGTTCCAGTAACTGCCAATTCTCCTCCAATATTAGTAGTGGTGGCATTTATATTAATAGTAGTGGTACCAAGAAAAGTAATATTACCAGAGGCATCTATAGTAATTCTATCTTCTCCTCCTTGTTGTAATGCAAAAGTAGAACTAGTAGCAAAAGAAATAAGTAAATCTGTTCCTGCAGTGATATTTGTGGAACTGGCTGATGCTATATATATATTTCCCGAAGTAGCGGTTTGCAAAGTTAAATCTCTATCTACCGCATTTATTGTAGAAGCATAAATATTTGACCACTGATAATTTTCTGAACCTATATTATGTGCATTATCCGTAGCAGGAAGGATATCCCCTGATATAGTGGTAGTAGCCGCAGCTAATGTTCCTGTGAATATAGCGTTTCCAGAACCATCTAATTGAAAATTAACTGTGTTGTCAGTATTAATAATTCTGAACGAATCCGCCTGGACTAAACCTTGAGTTGCCTGTCCTCTAAGATAATGAGATTTAATTTCGTTAGCATCTAATGCACGATTATAGATACGAAATTCATCAATAGTTCCATTGAATTTAGAATAAGGTTCTCCCCCTATCCAACCCTGGCCAATATATAAATCACCTGTGCTTATTGCCGCAGGTAAAGTGCCAATAATTTGTTCTTTGAAAACTCCATTAACATAAAAATTAGCATTATTGTTTGAATCTAATACAACCACAAGATGATACCAGTTTTCAATGTCAATATAAGAATCCGTTGTATAATAATCTTTTATTTGAAGAGCTGTAAAAGCCAACCTTCCATCATCGGGTTGCCAGAAAAAATATCCTCCATCCCGAGGGCTAGTTTCAAGAGATTTATAAACATAAGAAGAACCATATCCAGTTCCTGTATCAACGACCAATGGATATGCCCAAAGTTCAATTGTAAAATTATTAGTTAAATCTAAACTGTTATTATCTCCCACATCAACATAAGTAGTTGTTCCGTTAAATCCTATAGCTTGTCCGTATTTTCCATCTGTCCACATTTGATTGGTTGTACTTCCTGTTCCAGAGTAAACTGTTCCATCATTTCCGTAAGGTGAACGATCGTAAACTGTTGTAGTGGTAGCTGAGGTGGTAGCGTAATACCCTTCAGAGAATGGAAGATATAAAACTAATCCATCATCTGTTCCATAAACAGGCTGATACAAAGCACCTGTAGTTAAAATGAAATTACCTGTAGCCGTGACATCTCCACCATCAGCAATAGTGAAGACTGAAGTTCCTCCATCTTGAAAATCTACTATGTCCCCCGTACCAGATTGATTAACAGTAAGAACTGCCAAGGAAGAACTAGTAGAAATCACAAAAACTCCATTCTGAGTAAGTGTACCAGTTATTGTTAGGTCTCCAACTAAAGTAGTGTCTCCAGAAGAATCAATACTAAACTTTGTTTCTCCATCAACTTTAGCATCTATAATATTATCCGAAGAACTAGAAGCAATGCTCAAGGTTATTCTTTGAGCAGTGATAGGTCCTCCAATATCTACTTGACCCTCAATTGTAGTATCTCCTCCTATTCTAGTTCTATCTGCTATATAGACTAATGGATTTAAAATACTAGTTGAATCAATAACTACTTGTTGTCCAGCTATCTGCATTCCCGTGGCAGCAGAAAGAATAACATTTCCGCTTCCAGCCGTCTGTAATACTATGTCTCCATTTTCTTGATATATTTTTGGAGAGGCAACGGGTTCTGTAATATATATCTGTTGACTTACCACTCCACCTGGAGCATATAAACGCTTTACCATTTCTGTCTGAAGTTCTGCAATCTGACTATTAACCAAAGCAAGGGAAGCCGAACTAATGGTATTAACTGTTGTTTGTTTTGTAATCTCTTTTATGGGCTCTACGACCCTACTGACTTCTTTCACTGTTTCTTTTACTACAATTCCTTCCTCTATTAATTGTTTAATTTCTT
>CAZEZZ010000069.1:1160-2670 GCA_964515885.1 uncultured Candidatus Saccharibacteria bacterium | reverse complement strand
GAGATCATTGTGTTTAATTTAGCCCTTGTGCTGTTACCAACGTAACCAGTTCCACCAGAAAGTCCCAAAGGTGTTAAAACCTCTGAAGCATACTTCTCTTGGAATTTGATTGCGGCTGATTTAGTCAAAGGACCAAAGTATGTAGTTTCGCTACCGGCTGAGCCAACACCTGATGCAGCAAGTTGTGTTTCTGCATCGGAGTTCAAGATGATCTGTAAACATTTTACATCGTCACCTCTTGATCCAACTTTAAGACTTGTGTCAAAGGATGTAATAGTACATCCAGTAACAGTGCCCGTTGAACCTGAATCTCCTGTTAGTGTTGCCAACTGAGCTTGTAAACCAGCGATTGTTTCAAGCAAAGCAGTTATCTGCGTTTGCAATTCATCTGCTGTCAAAGCTGCGGCTGGACTAGCTCCTAAAGTTGCACATGCAACTAAAGTAGCGGTAGCTACAATCTTTTTCAATATATTAGGCATTTTAATTAATTAATTTTTAATTTCGACAAATAATTTATTTCTTCATCGCGTCGACCTTTGATCCCTTAAACTGATAATTTAGTTTGAAAGGGCTTTTAATTTCACGACCTTACGTAACGGCCACGAAACTAAATTCCCTCACCAACTATTTTTATAGTCCGGTAATCGCGAATTCCAATGTTAATAAATAATGGGCTTGGCAAAGAACAAACCACGTTTCTTTACAAAACCCGAACATTTAACTATTCTTCCTTAAATTATTGTTAAGGTCAATACTATCAATTGTGGAAAACTTTTACTGATTAGTTAAATACAATTCTAACGCTTCTGAATACTTTCCATCTTCAAATAATTCTTTCATTTGTACTAATATTTCAAATGTCTCATCTGTCATTTGTCTGTTATCTAAATCTTCTATCAAATTACCAACTATTCTATTAAAAGCATCGTCTAACTCAGAAGTTTCTCTATCACTTAAAATTACTCCCAAAACTTCTATTCTCTGCTTATTCGCTTCTAATTTCTTGGTTTCCTTTACTAATCTCTCTATTGTAGCAGGACTAGAAGTAGATACTTCTAAACTTCCTAAACCTCTTACTGCTTCCAATATATTAGCTTCAAATTCATGCATTGTAGGGGCTAAATTCCTAGCTGAGGCAATACTTAAGTCTTCTAATCTATCATTGGCCAATTTAAGCTGAAAAGCAGGTTTTTCTTGATCTGATACAAAAATAGCCTCCCCAATATGGGCGACTTTTCTTATTGAATATAGAACATCACCAGGAATTGAATCCTTTACTAATCCATAACTAAATCCTCCTAACATTAAGAAAAATACGGCGAAGCCAGCAAAAGCTGGTCTTAATGAAGGAAAAAATAGAATGTTTGTCTCTTCTCCCTTAAAAAGCTCTTTCTTATTAAAAGAAACCCAATCTTTATTGGGTTCTACCTCTCTTAATTGCTTTAGCTTATTAATGAGGTCTTTTTCTTGCATCATACAATTACGACGCAAAACAAAGTGTTTTGTTACA
>CAZEZZ010000069.1:0-1060 GCA_964515885.1 uncultured Candidatus Saccharibacteria bacterium | reverse complement strand
GGCTCTATGAAGAATAACTCTAGTATTTTGTTCTGACTTATCCATCATTTCAGCTACTTTTTTAATAGGAAGATCATCTAAATAATGCCAAACAATAACATTCTGATAATCTTCTTTAAGGTCATTTAAAGCTAATCTTACGTTATTTAAATCTGAAGCAAATATAGCCTTTTCTTCTAAACCAGCTTCTGGATCTTGAATAGGTATATTTTCAACAGAGACAATTTGTACCTTGCCCTTTTTCCTATAATAATCAGTAACTAAATTACGGGCTACTCTATATATGAAAGCCTGGTGGTTTTCAATAGTATTCTTCTTATAGAATTCCCAGCACTTTATAAAGGTTTCTGAACATATGTCCTGAGCTACATCTTCTGAGCTTACCTTTAAGAAAACAAACCTATATATTTTGCTAATATATTGGTCATATATCTTGCCGAATTCTTTACGAGAGTTTGTCATAGTTTATGCTTGTTTTGATAGGACATTACCTATGTCCTACATATATATATGTATGTCCTACCTAAGAAGTATATAATTTTAACTGATAATAGGTATTATTCTTCTCCCCTATCCTTTCAATCTTACTATTGCTAAGTAAACTTTCAAAATCCCTTCTTAAGGTTCTTTTTGTAACTTCTGGAAGGATCTCTTTTAACTGCCAAACCTGGGCCCTACCGTTTTCTCTTAAAAAAGCTATTATCTTATCTTGTCTCTCTGCTAAGCCTGATTGGCACTGGAAGCTACTTATTTCTTGCATCTTTCTTGTTGGGTCTAATATGGGCAAATCCTTAATTTCATCACTAGCCATCTGAGGAAGGGTTTGCTGAGGCGCTATCTCTTCATTATCAAGGAGAGCACTTAAATTACCATAATCCTGCTTCATTGCCAATATGTCAGAAGGGCTTACCCAATTTTGAGCTAAGCTAACATCAAAGAAATCGTTCAAAACAACCAAATCTTCCTTATTAGGATTAGCCAAAAAACTAGCAGCTACCTCCCTTAACTTATACCTTAATGGCTCCTTCTTAGGGAAGAATAAGGTTAATCTGTATAAATT
>CAZEZZ010000068.1:0-2807 GCA_964515885.1 uncultured Candidatus Saccharibacteria bacterium | reverse complement strand
CCTAATCATCCAGATGGAACTATTCATGAAACCAAAGAAGATGCTGAAAAGGCAGAACATTGAATTAAATTTTGAAAACACCTTCTTTACTCAGAGGGTGTTTTTTGATAGAATTTATAAAGTATGAATAATATTCAAGAAAGAATAGAAGATTTAAAAAGTAAATTCCTCACGTTCGAGGACTGTCTTTGACTTAGATAAAAAAGCAAAGAAAATAGTAAAGTTAGAGAAAGACAGTCAGAGTCCTGATTTTTGGAAAAATCAGGAAGAAGCTACCGAGAAGAGCCAAGAACTTAGTTCTTTAAGGGAAGAAGTGCAGGAATTTACTGTTCTTAAAGAAGAATTTGCTGAGTTTGAAAAATTAGCTGAGGAATCCAAAGAAGAGGAAAGTTTATCTGAAATACTTGATGATTTAGAAAATAAGATAGAAAAGTGGGAGATACAGATATTTCTATCTGGTAAATATGATAAAGGAAGTGCTGTGCTATCAATTTATTCTGGAGCAGGTGGACAGGACGCTCAAGATTGGACAACAATTCTTTTAAGAATGTATGAAAGATATTGTTCTTTAAAAGGATTTCAAGTCAAAATTTTACATCAAGCTTTTGGAGAAGCAGGAGGACCAGAAGGAAGAATTGGAACCAAGGCTGTCACTCTAGATATTAAAGGAAAATACGCATTTGGTTTTTTGAAAAAAGAAACAGGAGTTCATAGATTAGTAAGATTATCTCCTTTCTCTTCGAAATCATTACGTCATACTTCGTTTGCTTTAGTGGAAGTACTACCTGATATTTCAAAAGAAGACGAAGAAGAATTAAAAATTAATCCTGAAGATTTAAGAATTGATACTTATAGAGCTTCAGGTCCTGGAGGACAATATGTTAACAAGAGAGACTCTGCCATTAGGATAACTCACTTGCCAACAGGTATTGTTGTTTCTTGCCAAGTAGAAAGATTGCAGGGAAGTAATAAGGATAGAGCCATGAAGGTTTTATTGGCCAAGCTCCATCAACTAGAAGAAGAAAAGAAAAGTAAGGAATTGAAAAAAGTTAAAGGAGACAATATTTCCGCTAGTTGGGGAAATCAGATACGTTCGTATGTTTTACATCCCTACAAATTAGTTAAAGATTTAAGAACTGGAGTAGAAATGACAAATGCCGAAAAAGTATTAGATGGTCAATTAGACGAATTTATTGAAGCAGAAATAAAATTAAAAAATGATTAAATTTGAAAACATAAGTAAAATATATCCTGCTGGTCTTACTGCTTTAGACAATGTTTCTTTTGAGGTGGGCGCAAAAGAATTTATTTCTTTGGTTGGGAAATCAGGAGCAGGTAAAAGCACTTTATTAAAACTTTTATTAATAGAAGAAAAACCTACTCAAGGAGATATTTTTTTTAACGATCAGAATCTTGGGAAATTAAGTAAAGAGGAAATCCCTAATTTAAGAAGAAAAATCGGTTCTGTTTTTCAGGATTATAAGCTAATTCCAACTAAGACAACCTATGAGAATATAGCCTATATTTTAGAGGTTATAGGGGCTTCTGATGCCGAAATAAGCAGAGATGTGGCAGAAGTGTTAGATATTGTAGGATTGAGCTCTAGAGCTCATAATTTCCCAGCAGAACTATCTGGAGGAGAAAAACAGAGAGTAGCTATTGCTAGGGCTTTAATTCATAGGCCAGAAATTATCTTAGCGGACGAACCAACCGGGAATTTAGATCCTTATCATACTTTAGAAATTATAAGATTATTATTAAAGATTAATGAATTAGGCACTACTGTTATTTTAGCTACTCATAATAAAGATGTTATTAATTCTTTAGGAAAAAGAGTTATTACTATGCAAGCTGGTAAAATAATTAGAGATGAAGCAGTAGGAAGATTCGTATTATAATATGTTTTTTACTTCATTAAAAAGAGCAATTAAATCGGGTTGGCATGGATTTTTTAGAGACGGGGGAATGATAACTGCCAATGTTTTTGTTTTATTAATGGCAATATCTGTTTTTACTTCTCTGTTTCTTTTTCAAAATATTAGTAATTTTATTGTAGACTCCATAGAAGATAAAGTTGATATTTCAGTTTATTTTGAATACGAAGTTTTAGAAGATGAAATATTAGATATTAAAAAAGAAATTTCGGGAATTCCTGAAGTAAAATCAGTGAATTATGTTTCAAAAGATAATGCTTTAGAAAATTTTGTTGAAAGGCATTCAGAAGACGAAACTTTAATGCAGTCTTTAGAAGAAGTTGGTGTAAATCCTTTTCTAGCTTCTTTAAACATTAAAGCTTTTGAATTTGGACAGTATGAAGGGATATCTTCTTTTTTGGAAGGATCTATATTTCAAACAAAAATAGAAAAGGTAGATTATTATGAGAGAGAACCTGTGATAGAGAGAGTGTTTTCTTTGACTTCAACTTTTTCTAGAATAGGCATTATTTTCTCTATAATCATGGCTTTAGTAGCAATCTTAGTTGTGTTTAATACTATAAGATTGGCTATTTACAATTTTAGAGATGAGATTAGAATACAAAGGCTAGTTGGAGCTTCAAATTGGTTTATTAGGGGTCCATTCTTAGTCCAGGGGGTAATAGCTGGACTATTTGCAGGGTTGATAGGGTTAGCTTTATTTGGTTCGTTAACTTGGTTATTTAATTCAACTGTTAATGGAATATTTCCAGGGCTGGAAGTGTTTTCTATATTTATTTCTAATCTTTGGATAATAATAGCACTACAGCTTGGGATAGGAGCTTTATTAGGAACCATCTCTTCTTTACTAGCAGTTAGAAGTCACTTGAACGT
>CAZEZZ010000067.1:0-2861 GCA_964515885.1 uncultured Candidatus Saccharibacteria bacterium | reverse complement strand
CTAATAACTTTTGATTGCATAAAACCATTTTAACATATTCAGTAAAAAATACTTATATCTAAATATTCAACCTCAACCCTTTAGTTTATAATTAAAAAAAGATATAATTTAATTACTTGTCCTGTTAGAAATCAAGAATTAGTTTATAGATAAGTATTATTAATTAAGTTTACAAAAGAAAATGTTTTAACATAATATTTTCTTTTTAATAGGATGCCTAAATTTGACGAAGAAAAACAAAAGTCACGACTTTATGAACTCCATAAAAGAGAAGCTGAAGAATTAGCTAAAGTTCTTTCTGTTAAGTACGGAGCTAAATATCTTGACTTATCAACAATTTCTATAAATACAGATGCTTTACGGATTATTCCAGAAAAATTATCACGAGAAGCCAGAGTGGCTTCCTTTGAAAAAAATGGTAAGAAGTTAAAGATAGCAACAGTTTCCCCCCAGGCAATAGAAACTATTGAAGTTATTAAAAAATTAGAAGAAGATGGTTATAAATTAACTATTTATATGGTTTCTGTTCGTAGTATGGAACGACTCTGGGAGAGATACCAAGAGATTTCCTATTCAGCAAAAACAAAAGCTGGGGTAATAGATATTTCCGACCAAAATATAAAGGAGATTGTTAATAAGGTAGCTAATTTAAATGATGCAAAAGAAATAATTCAGAAAATATTAAATTCAAAAGATGCTTACCGTGTTTCTAGATTCTTTGAAGGTGTTCTGGCTAGCGCATTCGCATTAAATACTTCTGATATCCATATTGAACCAGAAGAAAGTTATGTTTCTATTAGATTTAGGTTAGATGGAATTTTAGTAAAAGTCTTAGAATTTGATAGAAAAACATATAAATCCCTTCTCTCGCGAATTAAATTAATCTCTGGTTTAAAATTAAATGTTGTTAAAAAACCACAAGATGGGAGATTAAGTATTAAGTTGCAAGATAAGGATATTGAAATCAGGGTCTCAGTCTTACCGGATGCTTACGGAGAATCAATTGTTTTACGAATCTTAAACCCTGATATTATTTCTGTCTCTATGGAAGATTTAGGTATTGAGCCCCAACTCCTAAAAATACTTACTAAGGAAATAGGTCGTCCTAATGGAATGCTTCTTAATACAGGCCCAACTGGTTCTGGAAAGACAACGACCTTATATGCTTTTCTAAAAAAGATTCACACACCTGAAATAAAAATTATTACTATTGAAAATCCAATTGAGTACCATCTTCCTGGAGTAGTCCAGACACAAGTTAATCCTAAAAAAGGTTACACATTTTTAGAGGGACTTCGGTCATCCCTTCGTCAAGATCCAGATGTAATTATGGTAGGTGAAATTAGAGATAGTGAAACAGCCAAAATTGCTGTTAATTCTGCTTTAACAGGTCACCTTGTCTTTTCTACTCTACATACTAATAATGCAGCAGGAACATTTTATCGCCTAATTGATTTAGGAATTAAACCAGAAGTTATTAGTACAGCTGTAAATGTAATTATTGCTCAACGGCTAATTAGAAAACCTTGTAAATTTTGTATGCAAAAAATAGCTGTAGAGGGAGAAGAAAAACAGATGATTGATAATATAATAAGTGGAATTGATAATTTAGAAAAATACACAAGCAACACCAGTCAATTATATAAAACTGTTGGATGTTCTAAATGTAATGGAACTGGTTATAAAGGAAGAATAGGTATTTTTGAAGCTATCTTAATAAATAATGAGGTTGAAAAGATTTTTGAAAAAAACCCAGACGAAAAGGCAATTGAAAATGTTTTTAAACAACAAGGTATCTTAACCCTTAAACAAGATGGAATAATAAAAGTCTTAAATGGGTTAACCACAATAGAAGAATTAAGAAGGGTTATTGATTTGGAGTAGTGTTTATGTTTAGATGTAGAAGACCCCTTTAGAGGATCTTCTACTAAAAAAATAAAAGTTGAGAATATAATTCTCCAAGTAATTGTTTTTATAAACATCTGTCTAAGGGAAGTTCAAGTAAATTGATTGTAAAAATCAGTAACCTGAAAAACCTTGATAAATAGTTCCCAATTACTTAGAGAATTATATCCTGAACAACACTATCAACCTAACATAAAAGTTACTTAGTGTCAAGGATGTAAGATAATGTTATGTGAAGCAAGCATATAATTCCTGCGTTCGGATTATATAAAAATAAAAATATTATCATAATTTATTTTTATAAATCCTCACTTGAAATTATGGAAAAATCCCCACAGTCAAATAAATCAAATAATCCTGCCGACCGGCAGGCAGGTTCTAAAAAAGAAACTGTTTTCTTAGATCAGACCCTCCGTCCAGAAAAATGGGATGATTATATAGGTCAACAAGACATAAAAAATAACCTTTTTATCCTCTTAAAAGCTGCTGAAGAACGAGCCCAACAACCTGAACATATCTTATTCTATGGACCTCCAGGATTAGGAAAAACAACTCTCGCCTACTTAATTTCTAAGGAAACTAATAAGCAGATTAAGATAACTTCTGGACCAGCTATTGAAAAAGTTGGTGACTTAGCCTCTATTTTAACTAATCTTTCCCCGGGAGATATTTTATTTATTGATGAGATTCACCGCTTAAATAAAAACATTGAGGAAATACTTTATCCAGCTATGGAATCTAGCTCTCTTGATATTATTATTGGGAAAGGTCCATCTGCAAGAACTATTCAATTAGAACTACCTCCTTTTACATTAATTGCAGCTACCACAAGAATATCAATGCTTTCCTCCCCTCTTCGTTCACGATTTTCTGGAGGAACCTTTAGATTAGAATTCTACTCTGATGAAGAAATAGCTGAGATAATAAGAAGATCAGCTTCTATTTTAAATGTTAGT
>CAZEZZ010000066.1:0-2874 GCA_964515885.1 uncultured Candidatus Saccharibacteria bacterium | reverse complement strand
TTTTTTTATTTTAAAATTCTTTTTTACTCCATAAAAATTAAAAATATCTTCTTTTATTTTATTAAATCTCCATGGTAAAACTAATTCTACTTTTAATTTTTGATTACTAAATGCTTCACACATTTTCATTATCTGAATACCATGTGCTTTTTCTGTTGGCATACGAACATTAGCAATATAAATTAATTCCATTTTTCTAAAATATAAAAATGATGATATTGATTTTCAAAAGGAATAAACTCCTTTTTGATTTTAAAATACTTCTTAAGTATGTTTCTTATTTTATTTTGCGAATATCCTTTTTTGCCTATTTCCCAATAATGGACTCCAATCTTATGTTTTGGATGATATGGAATTTTAAAAGCAAACTTAATTTCTTTAATAAATGGTATCTTAAATCTAATTTTTAGTTGTGGGCCAAAATGAGGTAAACTTAAAACCACGTTTCTTTTACTAATACGCTTTAATTCGCTTAAACATTGTTCAAATTTTTCAAAAGGCAAATGCTCTAAAACTTCAGCACATAAAATTAAATCAAAGGAATTATTTTTAAGAGACATGCTTTCAACATTGCCTATAATATCTGGATTTCTATTTTTATCAATATCTAAGGTTTTAACATTTAAACCATGTTTCTTTAAACAATCTGATACTGTTCTATTTCCAATTCCTATTTCTAGAACATCTTCTGGTTTTAATTTTAAAACCTCGTTAATTTGATGCCAATAACTTATCCAGCGTCCCTGGTCATCATATTGATAAAATTTATATTTTTTAGACATTAATATTTTTTATAAATATATAAATAAGACAATGGGTATCGTCCTAAATATTTATTTTTTATTTTTAAAAAAATCTTATCAAGTCCAATAATCAAAGTTAAACAAAATGGCTTTAAAAAAAATGGCACTATCATTTCTTTCTGACGATATGAAGCCAATAAAGGTCCTAATCCTAAATTAATCATAGAAACTTTATGCCATTTATTTGGACTAAATAATTTATCTATAGCTTCATTTGTAAAACGCCAATAATCGTGTGGAGCAGGATGATAATTAGTTAAAAATGGCGTACTCATTATAACCGAACCACCGACTTTAAGAATTCTATTAATCTCTTTTATTAGATCGTTATAATTATAAATATGCTCTAATACATTTAAGCACAAAACATAGTCATAAGAATTATCTGCCAAATTTTTTAATTTTTTTTCTAAATCCAGCTTAATTATACTTGGCCCAGTCTCATAATAATCTGTCTTAATCAGCTGATAATCTTTTTGAAATTGAAGAAAACGATAATAACTTGGAGAACCACTTCCTGACCCTAAATCAATAATTTGACCTTTTAATTTAAAATCTGTTAAAGCTTGATTCATTAAAATACGAGCAATACCCTTTCCACGAAAACTCTCGCACCAAATTAATTTCCATAATTTTTTATCAAATTTTATATTTTGCATATATGGTCAAAATCTTTTTAACTAATTTATCTAAATTATGATTTTCAATCACTTCATTGCGTAATCGTTTTATAATTTCTTCTTTATTTTCTTTTAATAAATTCATTAAATTAATAATTTTTTGAGCTAAGTCTTGTTGATTTGATTGTTCAAACATTAATTTATCATTTTTTAAAATATATTCAAAAGCTTCATTAGAAGTTAAAACTAATTTTTCACAAGCCATTGCTTCTAAAATGGCCTTATCTACACTTCCTGTGTGACTCATATTAATAAATAAATCACAGTCTTGATAATAAGATAATATTTGATTATGAGATACTGGACCTAATAATTTAATATAATTTTCTAAATCTTTATCTTTAATTATATTTTTTAAATTATTAAAATATTTTTGCTCTTTTTTTAATACGGGACCACCAATAATTTTAACTTCTAAATTTCTTACATTTTTTTCTTTTATTAAAATTTCTATTGCTTCAATTAATGTTTCATAATCTTTAGTTGGTGAAATTCTACCGATTGAAATAATTTTAAATTTATCATTTATTTCCTTATCTTGCTTATCGGGCATAAAATAATAAACATCTATCCCGTGTCCAACAATTTTAACTTTTTTAGGGAAAAGAGGGTTACGAAAACTCTTATCTGAAACAGTAATAATTTTATTAGTTAATCTTTCTAATAAACGCCTTCTCCAATTAACCGATCCATGCGCATACCAACTAATTATTTTTTTTCTAAAAATCTTTGACATTAATGCAGATAAAATCGTATATTCTGGATTTTGATGACAAAAGACTCCATTTACTTTAGGTAAAATCTTTAATAATTTAAATTGTAAAATAAAAATTTTATAAAACTTATTATCAGGCAAAGAAATAATTTCAATGTTATTTGGTAAATTTCCTCTATCGCTTTTTTGCCAAGTAATTACATATAATTTTTCTAATTTTTCTCCAATCTTTTTTACCCAATTATAAGTAAAACCAGCTGGAGAGGAATCGTTTTCATCTACTTTTCTTGTAATCATTAATAATTTCATGCTAAGTCCTTCCAAAATTTAACTATTTTCTCAATTGTTTTTTCTTGATTAAATTTTTCTATAACCATTTGTTTTCCTGCCTGTCCGATTTCTTTAGCTTTATCTGGATTATTAAGTAAATACAGAATCTTTCTTGATAATGCTTCGCTATCGCCTATTGGAACTAAAAATCCATTCACTCCATCTTTAATGATCTCTTTTGAACCAGTGGTTTCTGTAGCCACAACAGGCAAACCACAAGCCATTGCTTCAATTAAAACCTTGCCGAAACTTTCAGAACAAGAAGAAGAAACATAAATATCTGATGCATTATAATAATTAATTAAATCTTCTTGTTTAATTTTATCTAAAGAATTTAAAATTAAAT
>CAZEZZ010000065.1:0-3020 GCA_964515885.1 uncultured Candidatus Saccharibacteria bacterium | reverse complement strand
TCGCAGGAGATAAATTAAATGAAGATATAATTAATTTTGCCCAGAATGAGTATAAGTTGTTAATTGGAGAAAGGACTGCAGAAGCTTTAAAAATAGGAATAGGTTCAGCTTATCCTTTGAAAGAAAAAAGACAATTACCTATGAGAGGAAGAAACTTAATAACAGGATTGCCAGAAGAGATATTGGTTTCAGATGAAGACATAAGAAAAGCTATGGAGAAATCCATAAAGCAAATAGTGGCTGAAATTAAAACTGCAGTGGAAGAAACTCCCCCAGAATTATTAGCTGATATTATGGCTTCTGGAATTTTCTTAGCTGGTGGAGGATCTCTATTAAGGGGATTAGATATTTTAATTCAAAAAGAAACAAAGATAGCTACTAAAATTATAGAAGATCCAATGACTGCTGTAGCCAGAGGAGCTGGTATGATATTAGAGAATATAGATGATTTAAAAGATATTTTAGTGGAAACAGAAACCCTGAGTCCTTTAAAATAAAAACTATGATATCTAAAGAGGAAGTAAAACATATAGCTAAATTAGCCAGATTGGAGATTTCTGATAAAGAGATAGTAAAATACCAAAAGGATTTATCTTCTGTTTTAGATTATATAGAGAAACTTGAAAAAGTGAATGTTTCAGGGGTGGAGCCAACTAGCCATCCTTTTTTTATTGAGAATGTTGTTAGGAAAGATGAAGTTTTGAATAAGAAAGATACTGGAAAACTTAGAGATATGGCCCCGGATAAAAAAGATAATTATATTAAAGTAAAATCTATTTTTAAATGAAACTCGAAGAATTAACAATAGAACAAACAGCAGAGGGTTTAAGAAAAAAGGAGTTTTCTGCTGTGGATGTTTGTAAAGCTTACTTAGATAAAATAAAAAAAGATAATAAAAATATATTTGCTTATTTATTGGTGGACGAGAAGGGAGCATTAGCGCAAGCTGAGAAAGCAGATGAATTGATTTCTAAAAATAAAGGATCTATCTTAACTGGAATCCCGGTGGCTATAAAAGACAATATATTGATAGAAGGATTAAAGTGTACTTCTGGATCTAAGATACTAGAAAACTATGTAGCTCCTTACGATGCTACTGTTATAAAAAAGTTAAAAGAGAGTGGGGTTGTTTTTTTGGGTAAAACTAATATGGATGAATTTGCTATGGGATCTTCTACGGAAAATTCAGCTTTTGGACCCACTAAAAATCCTAATGATTTAACTAGAGTTCCTGGAGGATCTTCCGGAGGATCAGCTGCTGCTGTGGCAAATGATATGGCTGCCTTTGCTCTAGGGTCTGATACAGGAGGCTCTATACGTCAACCAGCTGCTTTCTGCGGGGTAGTAGGGCTAAAACCAACATATGGGAGCGTTTCTCGCTATGGCTTAACAGCTTTTGCCTCATCATTAGACCAGATAGGCATTTTGACTAAAACGATAAAAGACTCTGAAATAGTGTTTAAATCTATATCAGGAAAAGACCCAATGGATTCTACTTCTGTGGATTTACCTGTTATAAAAGATAAGTTTAATCTAAAGGACATGAAGATTGGTGTTCCCAAAGAGTATTTTGTTAAAGGAATTGATGCTAAAATAGAAAAAGAAGTAAAATCTGCCATTAAGAAATATGAAGACATGGGAGCTAAGATAGAAGAGATTAGTTTGCCTAATACAAATTATGCTCTAGCAGCTTATTACATAATTAATCCCTCTGAAGCTTCAGCTAACTTAGCTAGGTTTGATGGAATAAGATATGGATTTTCTAGCAAAGAAGCAAAAGACTTATTAGACGTTTATTTGAAAACCAAGGGAAAAGGATTTGGTCCGGAGGTAAGAAGAAGGATAATGCTTGGAACTTATTCTTTATCTTCTGGTTATTACGATGCTTATTATTTGAAAGCTCAGAAAGTAAGGAGTTTATTAAAAAAAGATTTTGAAAAAGCTTTAGAAAAAGTGGACGTTATACTTACTCCTACTACACCAATATTTCCGTTTAAGATAGGGGAGAAAGTAGAAGATCCTTTATCAATGTATTTAGTGGATATTTATACTGTTTCCGTTAATCTGGTTGGCTTGCCAGCTATATCTATACCAATAGCTAAAGTTGATAATTTGCCAGTCGGTCTCCAGATAATCGGGAAACCTTTTGAAGAATCAAAATTATTTTATTTAGGGAAAGCTTTTAATGGAAAATATTAGTCAAGGAACATTATTTTTTATATTTAATCCTTCTGGAGAGGTGTGGTTTGAAACAGTAAGAATAGTTTTTATAGTAACTAGCGCCTTATTAATAGCAGGGATAATTTTTACTTTATCAAGAAGTAGTTATATTAAATTTTCTTTTTTGGAAGATGCAACGGAATTTTTAACTTTTAGACCAAGTGGAGTAAAAAAACTTACCAAGACTTGGAATAAAATTAAAGCAAGACTAGATAGTGGACTAGAATCAGAGTATAAATTGGCAGTGATAGAAGCAGATGCAATATTAGATGATATTTTAAGAAGGATGGGATATAGGGGAGACAACCTAGAAGAAAGATTGGTAAATCTAACTTCTGCTACTTTGCCAAATATAGAAAAACTTAAAGAGGCTCATAAGTCTCGTACTAATATTTTACATAATCCTGACCAAGGTTTATCTCTAGATGAAGCTCAAAAAATACTAGATGTTTTTGAAAAATCGTTTGAAAACATACAAGCTTTCTAGGATAATAACAATTTAGAGCGGTTGACTTTAAGTGGAAAATAATTTAAAATTGAACAGTATTTATCGCGGGGTGGAGAAGTAGTATCTTGCGAGGCCCATAACCTTGAGACACCGGTGCAATTCCGGTCCCCGCAACAAGTATTTAGCCGGCGTAGCTCAGTGGTAGAGCAGAGTGTTCATAACGCTAAGGTCACAGGTTCGAACCCTGTCGCCGGCATAATGGCTTGGACCTATGGTGTAGCCTGGTTAACACGCCTCCCTGTCACGGAGGAGATCAGGGGTTCAAATCCCCTTGGGTCCGCAAATAATCTGC
>CAZEZZ010000064.1:0-3103 GCA_964515885.1 uncultured Candidatus Saccharibacteria bacterium | reverse complement strand
ATGATGGATTAGAAGAAGGTGCTATAGTATTATCCTCCCCCAATACCGAAAAAGAGCTGCAGAAAGCTCTTCCTTTAGAAAAGGGGTGTTTAGTTTTTTTAAAAACACTTTATGAAAAAATTGATTTAGCTGAAATAAAAATGGAAGCAATGTATACTCATTCTACGTGGATACTAGAATCCCAAGAATTTGAAGAAACCACAATAAACAGTTATCAAGCTTTAAAAAGTACATTTAATACTCTTGCTACAGGTCCTGGCATGGGTTTTTATATTCCTCAAAATAATAAAGTGTATTGGATTAATTTATTTTGGGCAGTAAATCAAAAAGAAGAATGCATTCAAACATTTGATAATTTCTTAAAAACAATTTCTATAAAATAGTTCTTTTTGATGTTAAAAATTATTAAAAACAGATTATTTTTAAATATTTTTCTGCTATTTTTTTTAGCGGGATTTTTAATTTTTCCAAAGATTATTTTAGCTAATGATTTTCAAGACATAACGATAAAAGAAGCTAGCGAGTATTTAGAACTACCTGAAGATAAAGTAGAAGGGCTAATTCATTCTTTAATTAATATTTTTCATTCAAAATGGGAAGATTTAATGGTTTATGGACAACCTACTGCAGATCAAATGGCCGTACCAAATATCATGAAAAATGTAGTGCGAACACAAGCAATGAATTATCTTTTAATAGATGCTCCAATGGATATTGCTTGGGATATGGTAAATGGAGGAATAAAATTAGCTAGAATTTTTTTAGCAAATGATCTTTCTGGAATTTTAAATGATCTAGAAAAAGAAAGCGTTAAAAAAGCAGTGGATTATGGACTAAATATTCTACTCCAAGAAGGAATTAAAATGACTCCAGGGGCAATAGAATTTAAATACACATTAAGAGACGATACGGAAGCGACAGTTGTTATACAATATATTGTAATCTATAAGCCTTTAAACAAAGAAGAGGGAAAGTTAGTAATAAAATTTTATTCCCCCAAATCAATCAAACCGCCAAAAAACAAAGGAAGCGTTGGATCATTAACTGGATTTTATACAGAATTAATCAAAGATCTTCCTCCTTTTACTGTTAATATTAAAGGTTCAGTAAAAAATTATCGATGGACAAAAACGCCTTCTATGGATATCGAATTTCCAAAATCTGTCCCCGATTTTGGAATAGAACCTATTGGATTTTGGGAAAAACATTTAATAAAACCGGTAGAAAAAACAATTAAGGAAGTTGATATAATAATCACAAAAGTTACCGGTGAAACCGCTGGAATAGTAAACATTTGGGAAAAAATAAAAAACGAAACAAAAAAATTCATTTCAGATATAAATCCGTTCTCCCCTGCCGCCTTAGTTGAAATCCCTCAAATAAATACTTATCCAACAGAAAGTGTTGAGGATAAAAACCAACAAACTGAAAAATCTGATCAAGAACTCGTTGAAGATCAACCTCAACGAGCAGAAAGTCTTCAACAAACAGAAAAGTCTATTCAGAAACCCGTTAATATTGAACCTCAACAACTAAGTTTAATTGAAATGCAAGAGATTCTTGATGATATTTCTGAAAAAATTAACAATATCTCTGAAGAAATTATTGCGCTTAACATGATTAACGAAGATGAAAATAACGAAGAAAAAAATAAGGAAGAATCAGCTGTTGAGGATAATCCTCAACAAACCGGTTTATGTTCAAAAGACGGACTGCCGTCCAGAAATAAAGTAATTTTTAATGAAATTGCTTGGATGGGAACAGAAAATTCTGCTAACGATGAGTGGATTGAATTAAAAAATATTTCCGGAGGAGAAATTGACCTAACTGGCTGGAGAATTTTAAACGGAAATAATAATATAAATATATTATTTGCCACAGGAACAATTTTACAAAATGACTATTTTCTTTTAGAAAGGACTAATGATGACTCGGTTTCTGATATTTTTGCTGATTTAATTTATACTGGAGCATTAAAAAATACGAGTGAAACTTTATATCTTTTTGATAAAAACTGCCAAATGCAAGATATGATTTCAGATTTACCACAATGGAATTATGGAGACAATCAATCAAAACAAACGATGGAAAGAAAACTAGATTTGACGTGGCAAACAAGTAAAAATGCCGAAGGAACACCAAAAGCAGAAAATAGCCAAGGATATACTGTTGTCTTTAATTCTGGATCCCCGTCTCCCGCTCCAACTCCAGTTGAAACTGTTGAGGAGAGTCCTCAACAAACGATATGCTCTTATAAAGATGGTGATTATCCTATTTATTCTCCTGTTATTTTTAATGAAATTGCTTGGATGGGTTCAGCTAGTAATTCAGCTGATGAATGGATTGAATTAAAAAATATCTCAACTTCTACTGTCTCGTTAAATAATTGGCAATTAATAGGTGAAAATTCCGAAACTAATGAAAATAAAGTAGAGATAATTTTTAACGAAAATAATGCTATTTCAGAGAATGATTATTTTTTACTGGAGAGAAAAGATGATAAATCTGTCCCTAGTATTGAAGCTAATAGAATTTTTACCGGAACGATTAATGATTCTAACTTTATTCTGAGGCTTTTTAATGAGGGGTGTAGTTTAATTGATGAAATCATAGCAACCTCCACTTGGCCAGCCGGACAAAAAGAGCCAGAAAGAAAAACGATGGAAAGAGAAATAAATTTGAATTGGCATACTTCTTACTCTACTTCTTCTATTAATGATTTATTTGGAACACCAAAAGCAGAAAATAGCCAAAAACAGGAAGAATTAACAAAAGAAAATCAAATTCCGATCGCTTTATTTGACTATCAACCACAAAATCCAATTATTAATCAAGAAATTATTTTTAATACTTCTTCATCTACCGATGTTGATGGCACAATAATTTCGTATAATTGGATTTTTGGCGACGGAAATTCTACTACAACTGAAAAAGCAACAACAACTTATAAATATTCAATATCTAACGATTATATTATTTCTCTTCAAATAATTGATAACACAAACGCAACGAGCACCTTAGCAACGTCAAGCATCACTATTTCTCTTGAAGAAATTCCAACATTGGAAGTGGTAATAAATGAAATTGCATGGATGGGAACATC
>CAZEZZ010000063.1:0-3145 GCA_964515885.1 uncultured Candidatus Saccharibacteria bacterium | reverse complement strand
AGAAAATGATAAATTACACCGATATCCAGGAGCGCAAGCGCAAAGAGGAGCAGGATCGCCTCGACCGGATCGCAGAAAAGAAACGCCAGGAGCTAGAGGCGAAGGCAGAGGCTAAGAGAGAAGAGGGCAAAGAGGACAAGGCAGAGAGGTATGAGGAAAAGGCCGCAGAGGTGATGGCTCCAGTAGCAGCACCCAGAGTAGAGAAGGCGGTAGGAGTACATTTTACAACGCGGTGGTACGGCGAGGTAACAGACAAGGCAATGGTTCCAGAAGAATACAAACTGGTAAACCAGCCTATGGTAGATAAACTGATGCAGGCGACCAAAGGGTCAATACCCATACCGGGCGTCAAGGCTGTATCAAAGAAGAGCGTAAACAGTAGGGCATAATGAGCGGAATAACGGTAGCTAATATAATTAAGTATAAGGCACTAAGAGTAGTAGAAAAACTCAATCCTGATATGTATTGCAAAAAATGTCATTGGATTAAAAGCGAGTGCAAGTGCAAAAAAGAAAGGATAAAGACGTGAATAAAATTATTGTATCAGGAAATCTTTGTAAGGATATAGAACTAAAATACACGCCAGATAGTTTGGCAATAGCATCATTTTCGATCGCTGTAAATGAGAAGTATAAAGACAAAGAATCGGTATCTTTTTTTAATGTTACCGCTTTTGGGAAGACAGCAGAGAACTGCGAGAAATATTTGGGTAAAGGTTCAAAAGTCCTCATAGATGGCTCGCTGAAACAGGAGTCTTGGGAAAAAGATGGAGAAAAGAAGTACGCTATTAAGATAATTGCGCAAAGGGTGGAATTTATCGGAGCGAAGAAAGAGGAAACACCGCAGGCAGAGGCGGGCGTGGATCAAGCAGGATTGTCATTTTAGGTAATGTCAAATTCGGGGAGTAGTGTAAATGATGCACAAAGGGTCATAACCTTTAGAGCAGGATTAATCAACCTGCCTCCCCGACCATAAAACAGGTGAATTATGAGAATGGTATTCCATCTAAAAGTAGAACGCGCTAAACTTGTAACAGATATAGACTTCCAAAATCATCTGCATAACTTGGAAGGGTGTGAGTGCGAGGTAACCGTGGAGCAGCATAAGAATACTCGCAGCCAAAATCAATCGAGGTATTATTTTGGTGTAATAGTAAAAATGCTCTCTGATGAATTAGGGTACACCAAAGGAGAAACACACGAAATCCTTAAAGGTAAATTTCTTTCAGAGGAAGTTAAGGTTGGTAACGAAATAATCAGGTATGCTAAATCTACAACTGATTTAAAGACAAATACCTTTGAAGATTTAATGACAGACATCAGAGAGTGGGCTTCGGCAGAGCTTAATATTTTTCTGCCATTGCCCAACGAGATTGAACTTTAACGAAAGGAGTAAGTGATGAGCCGTATAGAATATTTGCTATTAGGGTGGTTTGCAATAATTATTATCCATACTGCTATGCAAGCATATGGGATACATAAGCATATTGACGAGTTAAAAGAAAAGGAGAAGCTATGAAAGCATCACAGACACGCAGGATATTAAAGTATTTAGGATCAGGCAAAGGGATAACAGGATTACAGGCGCTAAGGATGATAGGCTGTTTTCGCCTCCCCTCCAGAATCTTTGAAATCCGGCAAGCAGGGTTTAAGGTTGAGAGCTATATGGTAAAAAGAAACGGCAAAAGGTTCTGCAAATATTTTTTGAGATAATGCTTGACAAGATAGGGGGCTTGTGGTAAAATTATATTATGGAAAATAAGATAACATATAAACAATCAAAATCAAAAAACCAAAAAGTAAATTGCGCGAGCAAGGGTCGCCTATCTCTGCCTCTATCTGAGGTTATGTTATCTGGCATTCCAGCCCTTGCTCGTTGCTTTTTTAGGAGGTAGTTATGGAACAGTTAGCAAGTAACGTTTTAGAGTTTATAAATAAATGCTCCAAAGAAGTTGGTAGTTTCCAAGATGATAATTTTAATCAAGAAATATGGAATAATTGCCAAGACTTAGAAATGGAATCACCTATTGAACAAATATTTTATTGTGCGTTGCAAGCCCTTATAGTATTTAATTATATTGATAGTTCTGATCCTATTGAAATAAATGGAAAATATTATGCACCGGGGATAGGTGTTTTTCCGCAACAAAAAGTAGGAAATTATCGTTGTGATTTTAAGGTAAATTATGAAACATTCCCCAGACAAGATGGAATCCAAAGAATAAATAAGAGTATTATTGTAGAATGCGATTCTCAGCAATTCCATGAAAGGACAGAACGGGAAAGAAGATATGAAAAAATGAGAGACCGATACTTTACGGCAAAGGGATATAAGATTTTTCACTTCACTGGATCGGAAATCGTAAATAAACCATACCAAGTTGCAGCTGAGGTTATCGCTTATGTAACAGAGTGTGACATAAAAAGTATATCACAAGACAACGGCATAGAGGATTAAATATGCAATATATCCACGTTAAAAAGATAGAAGATTACCAACCAAACTACAAAGACGGCAGAAATATTATTTGGATAAGATGGGATATTGCCGCGCTAACTAATAGGAAGATATGTAAGATTAAACCAGATGTTAGGTGGCTGTTTTTAGTGCTTGTTTGTCTTGAAACGGAAGAGGGTAAAGATATTGAGGCAGATTTAGAGTGGTTGGAGTTAAAGTCAGGAATAGAAAAAAAGCATATCCCTAAATATATAAGTAAGTTACAAGAAGTGGGATTGATTGTAACAAAATGTAACGAAATGTCACATAATGTGCCTACAGACATACAGACAGACATACATACAGACAGCAATATAACCCTCTTTTGGGACTACTACCTTTTAAAGGTAAATAAGAAATTTAAGCTCACCCCTGATAAAAGCACCCTTATAAGGAATCGGTTAAAAGATTACCCATTAGATGACCTTAAAAAGGCGGTAGATAACTTTGTAATAGATACTTGGGCAGACAGAAAAAACAACCTTGAT
The DNA here is from genome assembly GCA_964515885.1 of uncultured Candidatus Saccharibacteria bacterium. Classification (GTDB taxonomy): domain Bacteria; phylum Patescibacteriota; class Minisyncoccia; order Minisyncoccales; family RBG-13-42-11; genus JBAZFF01. The sequence continues at coordinate 161 of CAZEZZ010000063.1, read as the reverse complement.
TTGATCTATTGTATAGGCAAACAACAAGGAAAAAGGGATAACTTAGACTATTGGTTAAACATAGAAGTAAAAAGACAACCTACACTTAGAAGCGATAAACCATATATCAAGCCGGAGTACAGAAAATGACCTTTAAAGGCAAAACAACAGAAGAAATTCAG
>CAZEZZ010000062.1:0-3222 GCA_964515885.1 uncultured Candidatus Saccharibacteria bacterium | reverse complement strand
AAAAAGCTTATGTCCTTCAGATTTATATTCAAGCAAAGGATCTTTTTGACCATAAGCTCTTAACCTTACAGAATCTCTTAAATAAGACATCTGTTCTAAGTGCTCTAACCAAAGCATGTCTATAATCCTTAAAACAATAACCTTTTCAACTTCTCTAGTCCTTACTTCTCCTATTTCTTTTTCTTTAGCTGCATAATCTTCTTCCTTAAATCCAGCTTTCTTAATTGTTTCTAAAATATAAGGTTTAAGTTCCGATTTTTTAGCTTTTTCTAGCATCTCTATCCTTTTCTTATAAATAACCTCTCTGTGTTTGTTCATCACATCATCATATTCTAGAACATGATTTCTAATATCAAAGTTAAAGCCTTCTATCTTTCCCTGAGCAGATTCAATAATGCCAGAAATCATTTTAACCTCTATGGGTTGATCATCTGCAAGCTTTAAAGTATTCATCAAGGTTTTAATCTTCTCTGCTCCAAAAACTCTTAATAAATCATCTTCCAAAGACAAATAAAACTGAGAAGAACCAGGGTCTCCCTGCCTTCCAGATCTTCCTCTTAATTGATTATCAATTCTTCTTGCTTCGTGTCTTTCGGTTCCTATAACATGTAGACCTCCTGATTCTTTTACTTTTTTTGCATCTTCTTCGTTTGATGGATTTCCTCCAAGAACAATATCAACACCACGACCTGCCATATTGGTAGCTATAGTAACTGCTCCAATTTTACCTGCTTGAGCGATTATTTCTCCTTCTTCTTCATGATTCTTTGCATTTAATATTTGATGAGGAACACCTTCTATGTCTAATAATTTACCTAAATATTCATTTTTATCTATCGAAGTGGTTCCAACTAAAACAGGTTGTCCTTTTGCATGTTTTTCTTTTATGTTAGCTACAATTGCCTTTAGTTTTCCTTCCTGATTTTTATAAACAACATCTGGCATATCCTTTCTAATCATTTCTTTGTTAGTAGGAACAATTATAACTTCTAATTTATAGACTTTATCAAACTCCTCTGCTGAAGTGGCTGCAGTTCCTGTCATGCCGGCTAACTTTTTATACATTCTAAAGTAATTTTGAAAAGTAATAGAAGCTAAAGTTAAAGATTCTGGTTTTACTTCAACATTTTCTTTTGCTTCTATGGCTTGGTGTAATCCACCAGACCATCTTCTCCCAGGCATTAATCTTCCAGTAAATTCATCTACAATAATAATTTCTCCACCCTTAATAACATAATCTTTATCTTTTTTAAACATCACTTCTGATCTTAAGGCTTGTTCCATATAATGAAGATATTTCATTCCCTTCTCTTCGTATATATTTTCCATACCTAAAATCTTTTCTATTCTATTTATTCCCTCTTCAGTCAAAGTAACTGTCTTCATCTTTTCATCTACTTCGTAATCTGTTTTTCCATCAAGTTTAGGAATAATTGTAGAAAATTCTTTATAGTAATTAGAACTCTCCATGTCTGGAGCTGAAATAATTAAAGGAGTTCTAGCTTCATCTATTAAAACAGAATCCATCTCATCGATAATAGCAAAATTATATCCTCTTTGAGATTTTTGTTCTAAATCATAAACCATATTATCCCTTAAATAATCAAATCCAAACTCATTGTTAGTTCCATAGGTAATATCAGCTGCATAAGCTTCTTTCCTAGAGCAAGGCCTCAAATAGCTTTCTACCACCTTAAAAGCCCCCACAAGGTCTCTTTCCTGGTCTAATTCCTTATCTTCCGCCTGATAACTAGGATCATATATAAAAGCTGTCTCATGCACTATACAAGAGACTGAGAGGCCTAATGAATGATATATCTGACCCATCCAAACAGCATCTCTCTTGGCTAAATAATCATTAACAGTTATAACGTGTACTCCTTTTTCCTCTAGAGCGTTTAAATATATAGGTAAAGTAGAAGCTAGAGTTTTACCTTCTCCAGTTCTCATTTCAGCTATTTTGCCTTGATGAAGAATAATTCCACCTATAAGTTGAGTATTAAAATGTTTTTGATTTATATTCCTTTTGGCAGATTCCACGACCAAAGCAAAGGCCTCTAGTAAAATATCGTCTAAAGTTTTACCATTCTTTAATTCTTTCTTTAGTTCTTCTGTTTTTATCTTTAATTTATCATCTGAAAAACTCTCGAATTCTGATTCGAGAGAGTTTATTTTTTCTGTGATTGATTTAAGATTCCCTATATACTTTTCGTTGGCATTGCCAAAAACTTTATTTAAAATAGACATATTACTCTAGTATTCTACAATTTTTTAGTAAAAAAATAAAGGGGGTAGTTCTCCGAAGAAAACTACCCCATAATTATCTAGTAAAAACTAGATTTAAGATCCGAGAAATATTACATCCACCTCCGTTCCCTCGGAATAAACAACTTCTTCCTCATCCATTCCCAGGTCGTAGATTTCGACGGCAAAATTCCGGGCAGTACCATTTATTAGCCCTTCTAAGCAATGAGTGACTTCACTCAATTCACTCCCCTGGGTATCGCCGAACATTCGTTCGATCAGCGCAATGGTCTGTTCTTTGACAGTCAATCCATTACACTGAAAATTAAGACAATCGGCATTCTCTCTCACCTTCACAATGAAAGGTGTTATGTCTACCGATGCCTCCATTTCCTCCCAAAGTATCCAACGAGAAGCTAATTCCAACCAGAATTTCTTTTGATCGGAAATACGAACCACATGATACTCTGTATAGCAGTGAAAAAATACTCCACCAAGGACAATATATTCCTCCCCGCAAATTCGAATTTTTTCTTTTTCTTTCAGTTCAATCATTATCTCCCCCTAAAAAATATTTTTAATATTCTACTCTATCTTTATAAACACTGTAGCTAATACTGCCGCAGATCAATCTCTTTTGCCGAAATCGCTCCCAACTACTATTCTTTTTAATAATTTCTTTTCCTCCCTTTTATTTATTTTTCACAAAAAACAATTATTAAATTGTTCAAGTGCTGATAAGATTATAATATATTTTATCTAAAATGTCAAGGATTATGCTTTTATCTATTTATTGCTAATGCGCTAAATTGCGAATAATGTTTTTTGCAAAAAAAGTGGCTAGGTACTACATTCAGCACCTAGCCATCAACCTTTAACTCCGTAGACCATTCTGTGAATCTGACTTTTAATTTTTTGAAAATCAAACCCATTTATTTCTTCGGGAAAGGTCATTAGGAACATCGGAACAGATTCTTT
>CAZEZZ010000061.1:0-3256 GCA_964515885.1 uncultured Candidatus Saccharibacteria bacterium | reverse complement strand
TGAACAATCTGATTTATTCATTCAAGATGTTTTAGCTGGAAGATTTTATTAATCTTGTTATGGATTTAATTTTGATTTAGATAAATCATAACAATATATTTAGTTGTTTTATATTATACTTTCTCTTTATGTCTTATCAACTATTTGAACTTATATAAATTTTAAAATATGTTTCTTTTATCAAATAAATTATTTAAAAAAATAGTTTTAGCAATATTGATTTTTTGTTTTGTTTTATCATCTTTAATTGGAATATATTTATTTGATATTTATGGTGGATTTAAGTCTATTGGGTTGCGTTATCCGCAATTGAAATTTGTAGAGAAAGTTCCTAAGATTTTAAATGCTTTTTATATATTTTATTATCTTGTTCCAGATAAAATACCCGAATATCAATTAATTATTAGTCAAGAAAATTTAAAAATTATTAATGATAGTTTACCATCAGCTGAATGGATTGGTGATTTTTATAAAATTCCAGGTAGATTAGAAGAAGAAAACAGAAAAAAAGTAAAAGCTATTTTTATCGCTGGTGAAAAAGAATATGAAGTTAAAATTGGCTATAGAGGAGATTTCCCTGAACATTGGGAAAATGAAAAAAAATCTTGGCGGATTAATTTTCAAGATGAATTATTTAATGGGAAAAGCAGTATTAATTTAATTGTAGCCGAAGGTCGTAATTATATTTTAGAGGAATTTAATAATTACAGAGCTAAAAGAATGGATTTATTTGTACCTGATAGTCAATTAATTAATTTGAAAATTAATGGACAATTATCAGGCGTACATTGGGAAGTGGAACATTGGAACAAAGAAATGCTAGAAAGAAACGGTTTACATTCTAATACAAATTTATATGGAGAAAATGATTTATTTTTAACTAGCGATACTCATTCTATTTATGATTCAATAGATTATTGGAAAAAATATTCTGAGAATAGTTATGATAAAATAGACGACTATAGCGATCTTGATAGATTGTTAAACTTACTAAATAATTCTAGTGATGATTATTTCAATAAACATATTAATTCAATTTTAGATTTAGATAATTTTTATCATTGGCAAGCTCATTCTGTTCTGTCAGGCAGTCTTCATCAGGATTGGAATCATAATGCTCGTTTATATTTTGATATTGAAATTGGTAAATTTAAGTTCATACCTTGGGATGTAGGAGATTTCACAGAAGAGATATCTCTTTATAATACAGGAATAATTGATTTTGATTATAATGAATTAGTGACTAGAATTTTAAAAAATAATAAATTTCGCCATCAACGTGATTTAATTTTATGGAATTATGTTAAAAATATAGATAATTTGAAAAAAGATTTAATATATTATGATGAACTTTTTAATCAAACTAAACAATCCCTTTATAAGGACTGGAAACAATTGGAACTTCATTTAAAAATAAAAAAAAGAATATGTTCAAATCGCAATATTATTGAACAGAGGTTTTTAAGTGTTCGAAATACTTTAAAAAATAGTTTTGCTAATGTAAAGATTGATCTCAATAATAATAATGAACAGGATTTTTTAAATATAAAAATAACTGTTGATGGTCATAGTACAATAAATTGGGAAACGATTGAATTATTAGGAATTATTGATGGATGGGACAAGGTGCGGGTTTATCAAGACATTAACAATAATGGAAAAATTGATTTAGAAGATAAAAAATTATCTATTAAATATCAAAAACAAGATGAGATAATTAAAATAGAAGACATTAATGAAGTTCTTTTTACAAATCGTAATTGGGATAAAGAGCGTCTTGAAATTATTGATGTTTTACCATATGTTTATAATTATATTCTTTATTTTCCAAATAAGTTATCTATTACACAAGAAAAATTTGATATAAAATTAGGATTTAAAAATGCAATTACCGGTGATAAAATTAACCCAATGATTAAATATGTTTATAGAGATAAATTTATAGAAATTAATTCTGAGATTAGCAGGTATGACTTTATTAAAAATTATTCTCTTTTTTCTGTTGGCATAGAAAATAATGAAATCAAAATTAAAAAAGGAACGTATTTTATTAATGAAAATATTATTATCCCAAGTCAATTTAAATTAAAAATTGAATCTGGAGTAAACCTTAATTTTGCTCCAAATGTTTCTTTGATTAGTTATAGTGCAATAAATGCACAAGGGACTAATCAGGATCCAATAATTTTTACAGCTCAGAATAGAAATAAAGGATGGGGTGTGTTATCAACAGTTGATTCAGGAAAAAATATTTTTGAAAATTGCATTATTGAATATGGCGGAGAAGCATATATAAATGGTATTTTTTTCAGTGGTCAATTATCTATTCATCATGCAGATGTTGTTATTGAAAATTGTAAGTTTCAATTTGCTAATGGCGATGATGGATTAAATGTAAAAAATGGTAAAGTAGAAATAAAAAATAATGTTTTTAGTAATAATAAATTTGATGGACTTGATTTAGATTGGGTTACCGGCGTAGTATCAAATAATGATTTTTTTGACAATGGACAAAAAACAAATATAGACGGAGATGGATTAGATTTATCAGGTTCAGCAGATTTAATAATTTTTAATAATAAATTCAAAAATTCACCTGATAAATGTTTAAGCGTTGGAGAAGATTCTAAAGATACTACAATAATTTTTAACAATTTATTTTCTGGATGTGACATAGGAATAGCTGTAAAAGATAATTCAAAAGTAAAAATAATTAATAATGTAATTATTGACAATAAAATTGGAATATCAGTTTATGAAAAGAAGCCAGTATTTGGTGGAGCTTGGCCAGTTGTAATCAATACCATAATATGGAATAATGACGAATCGATTAATTTAGATGAAAAATCGAATATTACAATTTCTTATAGTGCCATTCAAAATGGTTATGAAGGTGAAAATAATTTTAATCAAGAACCTATTTTCCAAAATATAGGAGAAGATAATTTTTTACTTTTTGATGATCAACAAAATTTAACTTTAACTAATGGTGGTTATGTAGAAGTAGTAAATAATATATTAAATAAACGATTAGAAATTGTTCCAATCGGTCTATTTAATTTATTTTCAGAATTTTATGATTAATAAAATCAAGGAATTTAATAATTTACTTCCTCAGCTTAAATTTAGACGTTTCGAATTTAAATATCGTATACCACATTTTTTAGTTGATAAAATAACAGCTGATTTACTCCATTATATGGAATGGGATCCTTTCGTTATTAATAAACCAGAAAAGCATTATCAAGTTAGTAGT
>CAZEZZ010000060.1:1513-3262 GCA_964515885.1 uncultured Candidatus Saccharibacteria bacterium | reverse complement strand
CGTTAGCTTTCATTTGCCAACGCTTTTATAACTTCGGGCAATCTTTCAAGTGCTTTCCTTTCTTTAGCTCTTCTGCAATTATCACAAAATGCTAAACTCCATTTAAAAAACACATTTGGTCTTTCATTATTCCACTTTTTAAAGTCGGCTGGTTTTTCATAATCAACACCGCATTTTTCACATTTTAACTGTATCATAATTTTAGTTTTAAAGCCCTTGCACAAAACGAAAAGCTAACAATAAATAAAAAACATTAAAACGATTTTTTATTAAAACCGTTGGCGGTAATGCCTAAAATTTAATTTAGGTTTGTGCCAATTCAAGCGTTTAAGCATTTCAGAAAAGGCACGTACCGCCAACAACGTATAAATTCCAGTTGCTTTTAGCTCGTAAAAATCATTCTGCCATCCCACAACACGCATTGCAAAGCAGCATATCTGTTTTGTGTCCTATCAGATTTAGTTTCTCTGTTTTAGGCATAACCCATAGCCTATTCATATCGCTATAAATAACATCATTGCACCCTGCACATTTGCTTAAATCAGTTGGCTCTTTTAGCCAAATTTTCTGTACTGTTATTTTTACAGTCAATTTACCAATGTTCATCTTTGTTGTTTTTGCCCTCGCACCGTATGCGAAGCTGTTTATACTCGTATCAAATTTTATCTCAAATTTCGGGAGCAACCGATAACTTATACCAACGTTATGGCGAATTAGCGTATAATAACAACTTCCTTCACCCAGCTCTTGCCTTGCAAATACATTCCTACATTAAAGAATCTATTGCGCTTAATATCGAATATCACTTCTGTTCCGTCCGTTTCACTAACCTTTACTTTGTGCGCTTTGAAAGGTTCGCACATTAAATAATCACCAGTTATACATATAACATCACCTTCTTTAATGTCTGTTAGTTTCTCTACTTTTATTGCTTCCATTTTTCAATCTAAATTAACTCGCCATAACAAAATGTTAATTTCATAGTGCATATGGCGTTTACACTATTAATCAAATATCGTGGTTGCACTACGCAACTAACATAGACCGTTATGCACTATTGCCTGATTTTAAATTGGTATAACAATTTAGGTTTATCGAATTTTATCATACCTCCTGCTTCTATCATATCCATAAAATCAGTCAACAGTTCGCTTTGCTGCATAACATCAGGTAATAAATCATTTTTATTTACTCGCCTTTGCTCTCGTTCAAATCTGTTTAACACAATTCTACATATATCTTTATATATTCCTGAATGTAATTTATACTCATCAAATACATTGTCAATTATTTCATCTTTTTTCATAATATTTATCTTAAATTTTTCGTAAATAAAAACGCTTCATACCTGTACCGTTATGCACAATTACCTCCACTCAATTTCTATAACTCGTGCCGTGGGCAAATTACAGTTAATTTCATCATACCAAAATGGCTCAGGTTTATTCCAATCTTGGTCATCGTAGTAATGTTTTATTCGGTCTTTATTGTTGTCAATTATTCGGTTGTATTTATCCCGCCATTTTTCAGCTCGTTCTTTATCGGCAGTAGCAAACATTTCACGTTCTCTGTAATCTTCATATTGCCCACTACATACCTGCACTAAATAAATAACTGTGCCTAACAACGTATCATACGCCATTGGCTTGCTGTTATTTGTAGTTTCGTTTTCTTTATTCATCTTATCAAGTATTTTAAAGTTTTGTAATTCTAATTAAAAGCCAACAGGCGCATATACAAACCGTTAGG
>CAZEZZ010000060.1:0-1413 GCA_964515885.1 uncultured Candidatus Saccharibacteria bacterium | reverse complement strand
CCGTTAGGCTTAATACTACGTAAGTGCTTCTATTAAATCATCCAACACAATCCATTCAATTGTATCCGAAGTGTAGTCACCGTAATACCCATAGTCTGTTTCTTCGTTAGAGTTTTTTAATGCTTCTATTTTCTTAAAATCTAAAGAAGAAATATCAGGTTTCAATATCTTTAATACCTTATCCAATACAACAAAGCAATCATCTGGTCTGTCATTTATATAGTCTTCATTTACCGTATCTTCCTCATCCCAACAACTTCCCCCTCTGCCACCAGATTCCCATCTCGTATAAACTACTAATCCTTTAATGTCGTTAGGTATCCCAAAAGGCTCTCTAAACACACCTTGTCCATATTCACACTCTTTGTTTATTTCTTCTACTTGTTCTTTAGTTAATTCCATTTTATTATATTTTAGTTGTTAATTAGGTCGTATTAAAAGGTTAATTATTATTTATTTACTATTCGTTTAATTCAATAATTCAGTTCTTGTAAACGCTGCATTTCATACACAAATACGTTATAGCCAATTAAAGCTTAATAACGTAATCCATTCTACTCCACCCACCTCTTGCCGTCACACTCTTTATTTTTCTTTTCAATGCTTCGGGTTGCATTTCAGTTACTAATTTATCTTGTTGGTATTTGCAATTAGGTGTCCCACGCTCAAACCACGCTTGCCCCACATTGTATATGCCTATGTACCCCCATTCGTTTCGGGTTAACACTTCATTAATTAATTCCTCTACCGTATATTCTTTATCTAAAGTTACGGCATATCCAGCAGTACAATCCCCGCCTGTTGGTGTGTTTTGTGTCAGTTTCATATTTAATAAATAACTGGCTATAACAAAGTATAAAAATAAAAGGACATATAGCCTTTGCTCTTTTATTTATCATTAATACGTGCCCTTCAATTCTTATACGGCACGTTATAAGCCATTTAAAGAACATCTTTGTAGTCATCTTTAACTTTTGCTATATTTTGCTCCATTTCAGCCTCAATTTTTTTAGAGTATTTATTGTGTAAGTATTTCAAATCTTCTTCATCTAATTTAAATAAGTTTTGTCCATTGTATTGTCCCTTCCACATCGTGTTAGGGCAATTAACATACATATTTAGGTTAAAGTTAATTCGGTCTCTATAATCACTAAAAAAATCTAATTGGTTTTCTTTAATGTCTTTGTCGTTTTTCAACTTTTCGTTGTATTTAATACAAAAGTCTCTTATTCCTGTAGCCATCGTTCTTTTATTTAAGTTAGTAAAAACGGCTTATAACAAAGTATATAGTTAAAAAGCCAGTGAAGTTTATATTATTTTAATTATCATTTGTATGCGGCTTTCAAACCATATACCAACGTTATCGGCAACCTTAATCCGCAACATTACCGACAATTTCAAAGTCATTAATAT
>CAZEZZ010000059.1:0-3300 GCA_964515885.1 uncultured Candidatus Saccharibacteria bacterium | reverse complement strand
TATCCAATGAAGTTACTTGTTAAAATGAAGTTTGTTAGATCGTATAACGAATGGCATATGGAAAGTGTTTTAGGGCATCGGCTATGTGAACTTCCAAACTGCGATAAAATCAGTAAAGCGTTTGATGGTCTTGATACAACGAAAGAAGAAATGTTTACAATAGACATTCAGAAATACATCAAGGGCAAAGATGAAAAAAATAAAGAAGGAAAGATTTGTTGAAGGTGCGGTTAAGATATTTAATGCCGCGTTGTTAAGAGAATTGCCTGATGAAGCGACACACGGGGATTTCATGGGTAAGACATACCATATATTATTAAGACAGTTATGGCAAATAAAAGGGGATAATGATGAAACAACAATTTCTGAAAGGTAAGACCGGAACAATAAAATTATCTATTTACTCGGCTAACCGACCATTAGTTCCAGATGACTCAGTTTTGGTTACCTTGTATAACCCAAGCGGATCGGTCTTACAAGCCCAGGCAAGCGCTAGCCGTGACGCTGATACTGGAGAGATGTCTTATTCCCTAACAACTGTGCATACAGACGCTCATGATCTAAATTATAAAGCGTCGTGGGAGTATGTATCTGGTGGAGTAACATATTATCAGGATCAGTTATTTGATGTTGTAAAGAGTATTCTTGCTATCTCTGTTGTTGACGATGATCTTTATGATGAGCTAGATAGCTTAGAGAAGGTAGCCAAACAAGATACAAGCACAGCGACAGCTGGGGCTGCGGGAACAATTACTGATACAATAGAACGTAAGGAAGATGATAATTTTTGGAAGGGTGGATATATTGAAATCCTTCATGGTACAGGGGCAGGTCAGGTTAGAGATATTACAGCGTCCGTACAATCGACAGGCGTTCTATCAGTAAACCCCAATTTCTCGACAACCCCTGATACTACCAGCATGTATCGAGTCATTAAATCTTTTACTGATAAGATACGCCAAAGTTTTGAAAAGCTCGAGACTATGTTCTACAATAAAGGTAGAAGGCATTCGTTAATCCTTGAGAGTACACAGATTAAGATTCCGCTCCTTTACTTAACGATACATTTTATCGCTTTGGATTTAAGGAAAGAGTTAGATGATAAATGGGATTTGTTAGCTAGAGATTATTGGACGAGGTTCACAGAATCTTTTAATACAATGAAGTTAGATTACGATACAGATGAGAGTGGAAACATAAGCGGTGATGAGGCTCAATCAAGCATCTCAGAATTAAGGATTAGTAGAGCATGAAAGTATCAGTAAACATTTTAACTTGGAATTGCTTAAACACTTTACGCGAGTGTCTAGCAATGCTTCATAACGAGTTAAAACTTTTAGAGTATGAGGTTATAGTTATTGACCAGAACTCTATTGACGATACTCAAGTGTTTATGGAAGGACACCAGAACATATGGACGAACATAACTTATATTAGAAACGAAGATAATTTGGGTATCTCTATGGGTAAGAACCAAGCGATTGATATTTCAAAGGGCGAGTATATTTTTATGGTTGATGCCGATATCGTTCCTGTTAAGAATAGTGTTATAAGGATGATACAGTTCCTTGAGGATAACCGAGAGATTGACGCGGTAGGGATGCATCCGAATAAATGGATTCATGAAAAACAATCTGCTGAAGATTTTTGTCATGAGTTGGTTGATCCCCGGACAACGCGAAGGGCTTGTTTATATTATGGGCTGTTCAGAAAGATTATCTTTGATATAGGGTTGCGCATGGACGACTCAGGGGTATTCTTCGGAGAAGGGTACGGATGGGAAGATCATGATTTCTATGAGACAATGCACGCGATGGGAATAGATCAATACATGGTACATATCAACAGCGATAAAGGTAGGTATTACCATGAGATAAATTCTTCTATCCGGCAGATGGGACGGAACAAGTATCTTACGACATCGAAGGAAAGAGCTAAATACTTCCATAGTAAGTGGGGTGAATAATGCAACGTTTAGTTGAGGAACATTTAGATGAGATTGAGGCTATTGAGAAGAAGGCTTTCGATCAGATAGATAAGTTAATCTCGGCTATGTCTATTGATAAGATTATTGACGATACACAAGGTACGTTATCAGCGGTTGCTATTGAGGTCGAGAGTATATTAAAAGAGATTCAGCCGGAAGCGGCAACACATGGGGTAGAGTATGGAAAGAAGATTGCGGAGAAGATAGAATGATAAAGTGTAAGATTACAAACACAATTAAGATGCCACAGTTATCTCTTCACCAACAATTAAAACCGATAGCCGATAAGATTGTTATTCCGTTGCTTAGAGATAATATTGAAGCTAACTGGGATATTTACGGGAAATGTCATCCGGCGTTGGAAGCGTCAACCATAAAGAAAAAGGGACATTCTCATCCGTTGATAGACACAGGGTTGTTAAAAGATTCGTTTAAGTCATATCAATCAAGGCGCGATGAAGTTCAAGTTAGGGTTAAGTCTGGGAGAAGGAAAATCGCTGAATATTTACAGATTAAAGGGGTTGGTCGGAAGAAAAAGAAGTTTGAATTCTTTGGTGTTACACAAGGGATGGAAAGAGATGCGTTAAGGTTTATGAGCAAAGCAATAGCGAGGATGATACGAAATGCCCAATGAAGCAATCTTTGATGAGTTAAACAACCGGGAAGATGAGGTTCTTACTATTAGACTTCAAACGTCCGTTGGTATTACGGCATTACGAATAGAAGAATACATTGCTGTACGACTAGCAGAGGGGGCATCAAAAACCATTGTCAGAGAGGAGTTATTTACCGACTTTAACGAGGGTGGAAGGATATTTGGGGAGTTTAGGAAATCAATAAGGGCTACGGCTAGGGGTAATCTACGAACTGTGGCTGATATAGGTAAATACTCTGAACTTGGGGTTGATCGTGCATATAGATGGATTACTGTGCGAGATAGGAATGTTTGCCCTGATTGTGAACCAAGACACGGGAAAGAAGAAGTATGGGAAGAATGGGAGTCAAGGGGAATGCCTAGAAGTGGATGGTCAGTTTGTAAATATAATTGTAGATGTGATATCGTGCCAGTTGAAACTCCTAAGATAGAAACAGTAGTCACAAGACCGAGGGGATAATATGAGTTATGATACAATAAAGAATGGGTTATCTGGTATTATAAAATCGTTAGGATTTGCGACGTCAGTAGACGCGGTGGATTATACGTCAATGGCTATCCATAATAAGACGTTCATACTAAAGGCTATGGAGGGTAGGCTAAAGGAAACAGAACAAGAAACGTTAGCGGATAGATTCTATGATGTCCAAACGTGGCA
>CAZEZZ010000058.1:0-3358 GCA_964515885.1 uncultured Candidatus Saccharibacteria bacterium | reverse complement strand
CAACACCAATAAAATTATTAAGATATGTTTTCCATTTTCCATATCTTATTATTTTCCCACTCAGAATATTTTTTACCTTTATCCCCTCTTGGGATAATAAAACAGAACTGAATTCATCTTTCGGCCCTAAAAAGAATAATTTTAAATCTTCTTTTGTATGAAGTTTTCTAAGTTCTCTGGCTATGGAGATAAGAGGAATTATGTGTCCGCCAGTTCCTCCCCCAGTAAACAATATTTTCATGAATTTTTTCTTGATATATTAAGTAAAATACCAGAACTTATCATTGCCATGATTAAGGCTGATCCTCCGTAACTGACAAATGGTAAAGGAATTCCAGTTAAAGGCAACACACCTACCATTGCTCCTATATTAACAAAGCTTTGGATAATTATCCATGAGCTTATTCCAATAGCAGTTAGCTTTAAAAATGGATCAGAACATTGTTTGGCTATATTAAATCCCCTCCAAGCAAAGATTAGGAAAAGAGATAATAAGAAGAAAGCCCCTAAAAATCCTGTTTCTTCTGAAAAAATAGCAAAAATAGAATCAGATATTATTTGGGGAAGATACCCTAGTTTTTGGGCGCTCATTCCTAATCCCAAACCGAATAACCCTCCAGAGCCTATTGCTATTAAAGATTGTTTTGCCTGGTAGCCCAATCCCATCGGATCTAAATCGGGATTTAAAAAAACTAAAAATCTATTCATCCTGTAAGGAGCCAGTTTTATTAATGTCATGAGTCCTCCCGCTCCTAAAAGCAACATTATAATAGTTTCTCGTATAGATGTTCCAGAAGTAAAATACATTATTATTCCAACAACAACAATAACTCCCAAGGTACTAATATCAGACTGTAAATATAAAAGAAAAATAACCATTGCAGTTATTCCCATAAAAGCTATAAAAGTCTGGCTTATTCTGATTTTACTAAAAACAGGATCATCTTTATTTTTTCTTCCAGCCAACCAACTAGCTAAATAGAAAATAAAAGTAAGCTTTAATAATTCAGAAGGTTGGAAAGTAGTAAAACCAATATTTATCCATCTAGCTGCATTACCCGCTTTTAATCCCAAAAAAGGAACAAAAACTAATAACATTAAAAAGAAAGTAAAAAGAAGTAAAAAAGGAGTATATTTTTTTAATTTGTTTAAGTTTATCCTATAGGCTAAATATCCCGATAATAATCCCGGTAATAATCCAAGGAGCAATTGATGATTTAAAAAGTGGTAAGTATTATCAAATTTTGTTAAAGAATAAGAAGAAGAAACGCTAGCTAGGATTAATAAACCCAAACACAAAAGAGCCATTATTGTTCCGGCTAATATGTAATCTGGTTTACCAGAAGTTTTTTTATCTATCCAATCTTTTAACATATTTCTTAAAAAGATCTCCCCTTTCTTTATAATTCTTAAACAACCCAAAGCTTGGAGAAGCAGGAGAGAGTAAACAGATTTTACTCTTACTAGTATTCTTAAAAGATAATTCTACAGCCTCTTTCATGTTTTTTACAAAGAAATGTTTTATTCTTTTCTTTTTATCTAAACTAGATATTTCTTTCCAAATCTTTTCTCCTGTTGATGGAAAAAGTATCACTGTTTTTATTTTGCTTTTTAATATTTTCCTAGCTAGAGATTTAAAACTAATATTCCTATAAAATCCTCCTAACAGAATAGTTTCTACCTCGGATCCCAGAGATTTAATAGCCAAAATTGTGGCTTCTGGAATAGTAGCCAAAGAATCATTATAAAAAGTAATTCCCTTAAAAGTACCGACTAATTCCATTCTACATTCAAGTCCTTTAAAATTATCAATTACTTTTTTAATAAGTTTAGGGGATATCTTTAGAAGCTTTCCTACTTTTTTTGCAGCAGCCTTATCAAGTTCATAATAATCCCCCACTATAGGCAATTTATTTGCTTTTGATTTTTTAGCGAAAGAAGAAACTAATTTATCTTTCTTATTAAAAATTAAATAATCTTCCTTCTTCTGATAAAGAGTTATATTAGCTTTGGCTTTTGCGTATTCTTTGAAGTTTCGGTAGTAATCTAAGTGCTCTGGAAAAATATTTAAGAATACGGAAATGTTTGGACTTTGTTTTAAATTATATAATTGATGGCTAGATAATTCATAAACAAATATATCTTTCTTATTTTTCCCTAATAAAAAAGACAAAACTGGTTTTTCAATATTTCCTATTAAGTGAGCTCTTTTACCCCCAGCTTTTAGAATATTATATATTAAAGAAGATGTGGTACTTTTTCCTTTAGTACCAGTAATTCCTATTATTAACCCTTGAGAATTCGCTAAAAACAAATCAGTCTGGGTAATAATCTTTCCGAGATAAGATTTTGGAATTGATTTAAAAGGAATTCCAGGAGACTTAATAATAACGTCATATTTTTTAATTGCTTTTAAGTAATTCTTCCCTAAAAATAAGTCAGCTTTAGCTTTAATTTTTGTGTCTTTATCGGCTATTCCTATTCTCTTACTAGGGAAAAGCTTCTTCAAAAACAAAAAAGTATCTTTTCCCTCTCTTCCAAATCCTAGAATTAGTATTTTTTTATTCTTCAGGTCTTTTAGCTCCATACTATTAAAATAGCATAAATTAGCCTTTAATTGAATAAAAAAAGCCTGAATTACTACAGGGTCCCTTATGTTTCTTTAAAATATGATTTTATTATAATTTTTGGAAAGAATCCAAAAGAAGAGGAAGTTTTCCTTTGTTTTTGCTAATAGCCAAAGAAAGAGCAGCAATACATTCTTTTTTTGTTCCCACACATTCAAATGGTTTAAATTTCTTTTTTCCTATTAATTCCAATAATAATGGTAATAAACTTTTATCTTCAAACAAATTCTTATTAAATATTTTTATTAATTTATTTTCATCTAAAAAAGGATAAAGTATTAAAAAAGTAAAAAGACATTTAGAACATTTTCCACACCACTCCCCTTTTGGTTTCTTTCTACCTGAGTATGTTTTATGTGCTTCGTTACAACTCAAAAAAGAAGAAAAGTATTTTGGATATTTAGAAAACAATTCAGCTATTTCTATTTCATAAAAAGGTCTCAAACAGCTAAAGTACTTTATTTCTTTAGATAGATATTTTTTTGAATATTTACTAAAAGCATTTTCAAATTCATAACTCTTAGACCACTGATGATTTACCATTTTTCCAAAATATTTAACATTTCCTTCGTTAGAACTTTTTTCATTGGATAGTGCTATATATTTATGATCAAACACTTTAGCTATTAAAACAGTTAGAAAAGCCAAGTAAGCAGAAAAAGGAGTGTGCCCGTTTAAAAATCCTTTTCTATTTAAGCTTAAAAGATTTTTATCTATTTTTCTTTTAACTA
>CAZEZZ010000057.1:0-3429 GCA_964515885.1 uncultured Candidatus Saccharibacteria bacterium | reverse complement strand
TCGATGAAACGAAAGCTCCCTTCATATTCCTTGAAAACGTCCCAAACATTAGGACAAAAGGAGCAGAGCGAGTTTGTAAAGAACTGGCCGAAAGAGGGTATGATTGTAGATGGTGTAATTTATCCGCTGCAGATGTGGGAGCGAGGCATAAAAGAGAAAGATGGTTCTTATTGGGCTACGCCAAACACGATGGATTGGATGCCTCTGAGAAGTCAGGAAGCATTGGACAGGCAGTTTGCAACGACAAGGAAAGGGAGAACAAAGCCGGCGAATCTGAGGGAGCAAATACACCCAGAGTGTTGGCCAACGCCACAAGCTTGGGACTCAGCAAGAGGACCGGCAAAGCAATACGACCCAAAGAGCAAGAAGCAAGTGGAGAGGACATTGGTGACGTTTGCAAAACACTTCCCAACTCCAACAGCGAGAGACTGGAAGGACAATGCAAGCCCGAGCGAATACAACAGAAATACCCCTACATTAGCAACGCATGCGGGTGGACAATTGAACCCGATGTGGGTCGAGTGGTTACAAGGTTACCGAATAGGACACACCGAATTAAAGCCCTTGGAAACGCCGTAGTTCCCTTGCAGGTTAGAACGGCCTTTAAAATACTTATAGGCATTAATTAATACTAATGAGGTTAGTAATGGAAAAAGACGAAATAAAGTTAGATATGATTATAAAACTTAAAGAACTTGTAGATATACAATGGAAAAGAATTAAGACTTTAGATCACGCTATGATAGAAGCAGAACAAAGAATTACTAAGTTAGAAGATAAAATAGATTATATGGAAATACATATTAAATCTGATATTTTCGATTCTCTGTAGCTTCTCTATGTTTTTGTAATGCCCCAGAAAATGTGCCTACTTTTTCTATGTTTGAGACAGCTTGCATTGAATATCTAAAACTATCTGCATGATTACTTTCGAGTCCGTGGAACGGTTCATCTAAATATTTACCATATTGTTCAGACCATTTTTTTCTGTATTTACGCATTTGATCAATCAATGGTTTTACTCTCTTTAATGCAAATACACATCTATCCAACTTGATCTTAGCATTATTTATACTAAGGTTCTTATCCATACGTTCCAAAACCCTAACTTGTGTACTTGTTTGGCTTAATAAGTCCTTGAATTGTCTTGCATATGGATTATTAGGAGTTGTTTTATCTCTATGTTCAGCATCAAATGGCAAATAAACAGTATGATATATATATTTCTTATCATTCAATAAATGATTTACATAGAACTCAACACCTTTGTTTTTGTCCTCATAATAATCAATTATTCTAATTTCACCGTGAACAACTTGAAAAAATGTAATAACTGTTAAATCGTTAACTCCTATATCCATTGCCACATAAACAGGAGCTAAAGCATCATATAAAGGTGAGTACAAGCATCTGCTTTCGTTAAACGCTTTCTCAATTCCTTCTTGCAAGTAATAGGCATCTGAATTGCTTAAAAAGGCTTCTGTAATAGTCGAACAAAACTCTTGTCTTACCTTGTCTCCTAGAATAGATCTTTGATGAGCATACCAATTACGTTGATGATCTGTAATTACAATGTCTAACTCTTTCTCTATCTTTGTAAAATACTCAAGAAGCTCAACATCCATTGTTACAGGTTGTTGCATTTTATAATGTTTATCAGCCATCCAATTAAAGAAAAATAGCTTATATTGTAATGGCGATAGGTTTTTGTTACCTTGAAGAGCAGCATTAGTACAAAGTTCGTAAAAAAATGACTCCGCACCTTCTCCAGTAGATTCTATAATAACTCTTCCGTCAATCGGAACAGCCTGCAATGTTCCAGTCATTACTTCTTCCGCCTTAATAGGATTCCTAGCACATGTTTTACCAAATTCAGAAATTAATATAGACTGATACGCACCACCTCTTAAGGTTGTATCTACCCTAAGAAATGATCCGTTCTTAAATGTGATCTCTCTTGCACTTCTTTGAACTACACCTGCTAAGGCTTTAGCGTAGGGCTTAAGATTATCCAGGGCATGACCGATAATGCGCTTAAAGATATGCTGAGCGTGTTCTAGGGAATAAGAGACGATACCCGCAGACAAGTTAGCATTGAAAATAGTGTCGTCAAGCATATGCAGTACACTAAATGTTGACATGCCTAATTGTCTTGCCTTCAAAATTAGGTTACGATTATGCAAACCTTTAAGCACTTCTTGTTGAACTGGATTTAGCTTAAAAGGAATAGAATCGCCCTGCTTATTCACAATCTTGTACAAATTGTTCATTCGCCACTCTTTTGAATCTAGCAACTTTAGGTCTTCTTTAGTCATTCTTTTGTATTCCTCCTTGCCTAACTCCAACTATATATAAATACCCACCCATATAATTCACCTTAATTTTAACATGATTGCAGTTCTTGCACTTATAGGTTATTTGATGAGATGGCGCATTAAAACCAAACCTTTTATCAATAAAATTCCATATTGACATTATCTCAAAGTCATGACCACCAGTAATAAAACATTTAAATCTACTCATTTAAAACTCTTGTGTAACATATTGGACAATAAACCTTTCTTTCTTTAATACTATGTCTTTTTACAAAGTCTAGTTCGCAATTCACACATATATAAGAATGGAACTTAGAAGAATCTTTGTTTTTACTACGTTCTTTCATTAATTCTATATTAGCTCTTGAAAGCATTTTTCTATCCATCTTTCTGCGCCTTTCGTTTATAATAGTATTCCCGACTAATAGCCTTTACATGTTCCTTATTGTCTCTATACCATTGCCTTCTATACGCCTTTCGTTGTTCTGTATGCCCTTGATAATACTTAGCACTATATCCGTCTATCTTTTTCTTGTTAAGTTCGTAATAGCTCACTTGCTCTTTGATATCAATCAAGCGTTGTTTAATTTGGTGGTATTCTAATATTAAGTCGTCTTTATCCATTATTTTACTTTATAATGAATCAAAACATAAATGAAATTGTAGTCATCATCCGAACAACTACTTAACTTAATGTCTTTTATTTTAATATCTTCATTTTCTCTAAGAAATTCATTAGTATCCACTTCTACTTCATCTACGGTATTTCCGTAAATTACCTCTATTTTATCCATTCTTTTCCTTATTCTTTAAATAATAAGCTCTATTAGTTTTGGCATCTCTTTCTTTGTTTTCTTGATGATTTAGCTTTCTATTAAATTTAATCTTTTCTTTATTTAATAGATAATATCTCCTATTATATTCATTTAGTCGGATCTTATTTATTTCATAATATGTATATTTGGATTCTATTTCTTTTATAATCTTTTTACATCTATCATATTGTTTAATTAAATCGTCTTTATCCATTTTATCCAATTGTTTTGCTCTCATTTTATTTAAAAAAAGATGTTGTTCCATTGTTATTCCTGTAAACATCAAACTGACTTTATCT
>CAZEZZ010000056.1:0-3550 GCA_964515885.1 uncultured Candidatus Saccharibacteria bacterium | reverse complement strand
TATGGCAACAAAAAAGAAACCTTTTACGAAAATGCAATGTACGGAATGTAAGAAAGTGAATTATTTTACTCCTAAATCAAAAAAGATGGTTGGAGAGAAGTTAGATTTGAAAAAATTCTGCAAATGGTGCAGAAAACATACCTTACATAAAGAAAGAAAAAAATAAACAGCTGGGGGTGTAGTGAAATGGCTATCATTCAAATCTCCAAAATTTGCGTTCTAGGTTCGAATCCTAGCACCCCCGCCAAAATTATGGGAAAGATTAAAATTCAAGAAGCTAAAATTTTAATGGGTATTCCTATAGCCATATTCTCAATAGAGGCATATTTTGGTATTATTGCAGGCTATTTTATGGGAAACCTTGGTTCGCCCAGAATAAAGTCTTTAGTTTTTACATTTGGTAAATATAGATTTCATCTACATCATTGGATAATTGGAAGTATATGTTTGGTATTAATTTCTATATATAATTTCTCTCTTTTACCAACAAATATATCTTTGGGAATATTAGGTGGATGGATTTTCCAGGGTTTATGTTATGACGATTGGCATCAAATAATAACTAAAAAAATATCATTAAAACAAAAAAGTGAAGATATAATTTAATTTTATTAATAATAATATGAAGAAAAAAATAATCACTGCATCAATAATACTTTTATTCGCCATCGTCGTATTCAAAATGTTTTCGGGTAATGAGGGAGAAGAATTCAAAACCGTAAAAGTTGAGAGAGGAGATGTATTTAGTGAAGTAACGGAAACTGGACAAGTTCAAAAAGGAGATAAAATAAATCTCTCTTTTAAAAATTCTGGCAGGATCAGCAATATTTATGTTGAGACAGGGGATAATGTCCAGAGAGGAACTTTATTAATGAAATTAGATACTTTTAATCTATCTTTGCAATTAAAAGAAGCTCAGTCTGCTTTTTCTTTAGCTCAGAGTCAGTTAGATAAATTGATCGCTGGATTAACTCCAGAAGAAATACAAACGTATCAAACAGCAATGGACAACAAAGAAATAGCTCTAGATGTTGCGAAACAAGCTCTTTTAAGTGCCAATGAGGACTCTTTAAATACTTTTGAAGATGCTTATTTGAAATCTTATAATGCATATATAACGGTTGGTGATATCCAAACACTTTATTTTAAGAAGATAGATCAGGAAGGTATATCTGTTAGAGAAAGCAAAGAAAATATTAAAATATCTCTTAATGGAATTAAATCTTCTTTAGATACTGCTAAAGAAAATCCTACTCAAACTGAAATAGATTCAGCTTTGTCTAATATAAAGACCAGACTCGCTGAAATGTCTTCTGCCTTAACAGGAGTTAGAGAGGCTTCTGAAAGTCCTAATTACAGGAATGATGTTTCTGATGCTAATAAAATTTTATTAGACACTCACAGAGCAAATATTAATACAGTTTTATATAATGTGACTAATGATCAGCAGGCTGTTGTTTCAGCTAAATTAGCCATAAGTACTGCTCAAGGAAATCTACAAGCAGCTAAAGATAATTTAGCCTTTATAACAGCAGATCCAAGAGAGGAAGATATTACTTTATACCAGAATCAGGTTGATCAGGCTCAAGTTAGTGTGGACGTTTTAAATAATCAGATATCAGATTCGTACTTAAGAAGTCCGGTAAAGGGACAGGTAACAGAGATAATGAAAAGAGCTGGAGAATTAGCTCAGGCATCTTTCCAAGATACGGCAGTTGTTATCTTACCAGCAGATCCTTATAAGATAGAGGTTAATATTTACGAAGAAGATGTTGTTGATATAAAAATTGATAATCCTGTAAGTATAATGCTTGTTGCTTTTCCTGGGGATACTTTTGAAGGAAAAGTGATATCAATCGATCCAGCAGAAAATATTATTGATGGAGTTGTTTATTATAAAGCTGTTATAGGGTTCGATGAATCTCCTGATGGAATAAAACCTGGTATGACAGCTGATGTAGATATAAGAACGGAATTGAAAGAAAACGTTTTAACTCTAGATGAAGATGCTGTTCAGTATAAAGATGAGAAAATAATAGTTGAAGCTTTAAAAGATGGAGGAGTTGAAGAAAAAGAAGTTTCAATAGGACTAGAGGGTAGTAATAATTTAGTAGAAATTATTTCCGGATTAGTAGAAGGGGAAGAAATAATTTTAAGATAAAATGGCGGAAAATTCAATAATCAAATTAGAAGAAGTTTGGAAAACTTATAAACTTGGGAAGGCAGAAGTAAATGCTCTCAGAGGATTAGACCTTGAAATCTCAAAGGGGGATTTTGTTGCTATCATGGGTGCTTCTGGATCTGGCAAATCTACTCTTTTGAATATGATAGGATGTTTAGATCTTCCCACAAAAGGAAGAGTTTATTTAAAAGGAAAAGATATTGCCACTATGCCAGAATCTCAACTCTCTCAATTTAGAGGGAAAGTACTCGGGTTTATTTTTCAAGAATTTAATTTACTTCCTAACTTAAATGCTTTGCAAAATGTGATGCTTCCTATGACTTTTCAAGGTGTACCATTATCAAAAAGAAAAGAAAAAGCAGAAGAAATTTTAACTACAGTTGGATTAGGAAATAGAATTCATCATCAAGCAGCAGAACTTTCGGGTGGTGAAAGGCAAAGAGTGGCAGTGGCTAGGGCTTTTGCTAATGATCCTGAAGTTATTATTGCAGATGAACCCACAGGAAATTTAGATTCAACTACCGGTAAAATGATAATGGATTATTTAACGAAGCTTCACAAAGAAAAAGGTAAAACAATGATAATTGTAACTCATGATCGTAAAGTAGCTGAATACGCAGAATCAATAATAAATATTGAAGATGGAAAAATAATTACTAATGGAATGAACGGGCAATAATATGGAAAATATTAAAGAATATCTTTTTATTGCCGTAAGAAATATAAGAACTAGATTCTTGAGAAGTTTACTTACGGTCTTAGGAATTATAATGGGAGTATTTTTAATTATTTCTTTGTTTTCTGTTAGTGAAGGATTAAAAACAACAATCGATAAACAGCTTCAATCTTTAGGTGGAGCTATGGTTATGATTATGCCAGGGTCTGATGATGACTTATTTAGTTCAATGATGTTTGGTGGAGAGAATTTACAGAAAGAAGATTTAGAAGCTATCAAGAAAGCAAAATATGTAAAAGAAGTTATTGGTTATTCCTATACAGGAACTATTGTAAGATTTAACGGAGAGGCTGAACAACTTGGAATAGCAGGTTATAGTCCTTGGGAAAGAATTTCTGATATTTTAAGTGTATTTCAAGGATGGAGTTTATCTTCTGGGAGATGGCCACAGAAAGGGAATGAAGTATTAGTCGGTAGTCAGATAGAAACAGAAACTTTTTCTAAAAAAGTAAGAATTGGATCTGAAATAACGATAAAAGGAAAGAGATTTGTAGTAACAGGAATACTTGATTCTTTAGGCAGTAAACAAGATGATCAGATGCTCTATATGGATATGGATACTTATCAAGATTTAACTGGAGAAAAAAGAGGGACAGCAGCTTATGCAATGGCTACTTTTGAAGAGGGAATAG
>CAZEZZ010000055.1:1332-3554 GCA_964515885.1 uncultured Candidatus Saccharibacteria bacterium | reverse complement strand
CCACAGAAATTTATAGGTATAGACGTAGGGACTTCTTACATAAAAGTTGTAGAAGTATCTAGATTTGGCAACCGTAGAAAATTAGAAAACTATGGTTCTCTTTCGGCTGAAGTTTTATACAAAAAACCTTTTAGAACTTTTGATAAAAACACTCTTTTATTATCTAGCCAGGACGTGGCTAGAGCCATAAGAGCGATACTCCAAGAAGCTAAAATAAAGTCTAAGCAGGTTATTTTTTCTATTCCTGATTTTTCTACTTTTTTTACTAATTTTGAACTTCCAGAAATGTCTCAAGAAGAACTTGCTCAAGCTGTAAAATTTGAAGCTAAGCAGCACATTCCTTTTCCTTTATCAGAAATGACCTTAGACTGGAGAATTATGGAGGACAAAGAATTAATAGCTCAAAATAAGAAGATGACAGTTTTGTTAGCCGCTGTTCCAAATGAAGTGATAAATCAATATAACGAAATAGCTAGGCTATCAGGGTTGAATCTTTATTCTCTGGAAGCAGAGGTCTTCGGACTAATAAGAGCGTTGGTCCCAGAGGACAATGTAGTTCCTCAAGCTATAATAGACATTGGAGCTCAGAGCACTACTTGTAGTGTTATAGATAGAAATAATCTTTATACTTCTCATAGTTTTGATGTAGGGGGAAATGAGCTTACTAACATTGTTTCCAGATCTTTAAGTGTTGGATATAAAGAAGCAAGAGAAATGAAAGAATCACAAGGTCTTTTGGGAGGAAAAATAGAAAATAGTGAGAAAGAATTAAAAGATATAGTAAGTCCCTTGGTGGATAATATCATCAGAGAAGTTGAAGGTATACTTCATGGATTTTATGTTAAAAAAAAGAAAGAAGTTAAAAAAATTATTCTAGGTGGAGGTACAGCCTTGATGTCTGGGCTGAAAGAGTACTTTGGAGAAAATTTGAAAGTAGAAGTAGAAATTGCTAATCCTTTCTCAAATATATTTTATCCACCAATTTTAGAAGACACCTTAAAAGAAATGGGTCCAAGTTATTCTATCGCAGTAGGATCAGCTCTTCGCGGTTTAGAATATTAGTTATATAATAAAACATATGGCGGAAATAATTCCAAAAGAATTACCGAAACTTCCAGGATGGCTAAATATTCTTTTTTATGTCCTGATTTTTCTTTTTATAGTTTCTATAGCTGCTTTTTTTATATTAAATAATTCTCTTAATAATTCTTTTAAAAATTTAGAAGATTTAGAATCTATAGTGATTGAAAATAGAACCCCAGAAGATGCTTCTTTGGAAGCCGAAATTTTGTCTTATAAAGAAAAAATACAGGATTTTAAATTTATTTCAGAAGGACATAAGGCAAATACTAAGTCTTTTACTTTTTTGGAAGAAGTAGCTCATCCTTTTGTTTGGTTTTCATCTTATGAATTGTTTGCAAAAGAAAGTAAATTATTACTTTCTGGTAAATCCAAAGATTTCGAAAGTATTGGTCAACAACTGTTAGTTTTAGGAGAAAAGGAAGAATTGAATGATTTTAATCTTATTTCTGCTGCCATAAACAAAGAGGGTCAGATAGATTTTGATTTATTAATTTATTTTAAACCAGGATTTTTAAATGCAAAAGATTAATTTTTATTTAAAATTGGTAAATTACGTTCCTTTGGTAATAATAGCTACCTTTATTTTAATTTTAATAATAGGAGCAATATTCTTATTTCCTAAATTTAATCAGTTGAATGAGATAAAAGAAGATATCCAAGTTAAAGAAATGGAACTACAGTATGGTAAAGAATACTTTGACAGATTGGAAGAGTTAAAGATTAAGTTAAATGAAAGTGCCCTTGAGATTTCCAAGATATCTTCTGCCTTGCCAACCGACACTTTTGTTCCTTCTATATTTAAATTTATACAAGAAACAGCTTCTTTTTCTGGATTGGTTTTGACAGAAGTAAATCCATTTAAAGTAAATCCTTTAGAGGGCAGTACCAAAATAAATGAAATAGAATTCACAGTGCAGTTAGCTGGAACATATTCTTCCTTTAAAGAATTTCTTTCCGTTTTAGAAAGCTCAGCCAGACTGTTTGAGGTTAATAATCTTTCATTTAAACAGAATGAAGAAACAAATATACTAGAATTTAATCTAAACTTAAGAACGTTTAGTTATTAATATGGTAGAAAGTAATTTTATACAAAAGAAAAAAACTCAAAAAAATCTACTTTTTATTTTAGTAATTGTTTT
>CAZEZZ010000055.1:0-1232 GCA_964515885.1 uncultured Candidatus Saccharibacteria bacterium | reverse complement strand
GTTTTAAAAGAATTGCAACCATTTTTAGAAATACAATCTTTAGAATTAGCCACTGGGACTGAGGTGGGAAGAGAAAATCCATTTACTCCATTTTAAACTATGTCAATTATTAAACATTTAAAAGATAAAGGAATATTAGAAGAAGACAAAGCTTCTATTCTTTTAACCCATGTCGCAGAAACAGGGAAAAAAGAAGAAGAAGTTTTAATTGACGAAAAAGCTGTTCCAGAAACTGTTCTTTTTTCTTCTAAGAGTGAAATTCTTAAAATTCCTTTGAAAGAGGTAGATACAGAAAAAATTTCCTTAAAAATATTAGAATTGATTCCGGAAGAAACAGCCAAGTATTACAAAATGATTCCCTTGAATAAAATAGAAAAAGATTTGGAAGTGGGAATGATTTATCCAGAAGATCTAAAAGCTCAAGAAGCTTTAAAGTTTTTGGCCAGACAAAAAAACTTTACATATAAAGTATTTTTAATAAGCTTTACTACTTTTAAAGATCTTTTAAGTAAGTATAAAACGCTTAAAAAAGAAGTGGGCATAGCCTTAGAAGAATTAGAAGTAGAATTAAAACAAGAAGTTGATAGAAAATCTCCAAGGTCTGCAGCAGAATATGAAAGAATCGCTGAAGAAGCCCCAATTACTAAAATCGTTGCAGTTATTTTAAAAAATGCAGTGGATGGGGATGCTTCTGATATTCATATTGAACCAACCAGAGAAAAATTGAGAGTCAGATTTAGATCTTTAGGAGAATTACACGCTTCTATCTTTTTACCTTTAAATATTCACCCTGCTATAGTAGCTAGAATTAAAATTCTTTCTAATTTAAAGATAGATGAATCAAGAATGCCTCAAGATGGAAGATTTTCAACCAAAATGGGAGAAAAATCTATTGATTACAGGGTATCAACATTCCCAACTACCCTAGGTGAAAAAGTAGCTATTCGTGTTTTAGATCCCGAAGTTGGAAAAAAGAGTCTTAAGGATCTAGGTCTAGGAGAAAGGAATTTGAAAGTGGTGGAAGAAAAAATTAAAAAACCATACGGTTTGATATTTGTCACAGGTCCTACTGGCTCTGGTAAAACTACAACTTTGTATTCTATATTAGATTTATTAAACAAAGAAGAAGTAAATATCGTTACTTTAGAAGATCCAGTAGAATATTTTGTGGATGGTTTAAATCAATCACAAGTAAGACCAGAGATAGAATATAACTTTGCTTCAGGGTTAAG
>CAZEZZ010000054.1:0-3571 GCA_964515885.1 uncultured Candidatus Saccharibacteria bacterium | reverse complement strand
GAACTCACAGGTGCGCCACCGAAGATGTTAGGATTATTCCACGTTCTAGAGAAAGGAACATATCCGAAGATAAGGCTGCATAAAGTTAATCTGTTGCTGGTAAACTGGTTTCCTACGCACTTTGACTGGCATCACAACTTCTATAAGGCGAGGGAAATAGACCTTTTGATAAAGCAACGCCTAGGAAATGACTATGAACAGAGACTTCAATTACTTAACAGGAACGCTCCTAAACTAGATATGCTAGCACTGGAGATGAGACATGGGGAGTTAAATAGGGAATATGCAAACCTGTAGAGCAAATGCCCGAGTGGTATGGGCTAAAGCGAAAGCTGAGTCACATAAACAAGGGACTCTACAGGTTCTTTAAAAGAGAGGAAATTTATGAATATAAAAAAAGGTTTAGAAGTATCGTCAAGTGATTTTTGGTATGACCTAACAGATGGCGGATATTTAAATCCAAGGGATATTT
The DNA here is from genome assembly GCA_964515885.1 of uncultured Candidatus Saccharibacteria bacterium. GTDB lineage: Bacteria > Patescibacteriota > Minisyncoccia > Minisyncoccales > RBG-13-42-11 > JBAZFF01. Next base: position 3,099 of record CAZEZZ010000054.1, on the reverse strand, counting down.
GCGAAAAAGAAGAAGATGCTAAAAAAGTAGAAGAAGCAATAAATATTGTAAAGGACTTTCAAAATTCTTGTGAAGAACAAATAGAAGGATTTATACAATAGAGAGGAAACCTATGAAAAAAGAGAAGTCAATACAAGCAGAGGGGGAGTTATGATACAATTATCATTATTTAAAGCACTTAGTATAACTATTTGCTTGATGATAATATATGGAATATTATTATTTAGTATAAAATGAGAAAGGGTGAGTTATGAAACTAGAAAATCAAGTAGTAAGTCTAGAACTATCTAAACAACTTAAAGAAGCAGGATATAAGCAAGAAGGGTTGTGGTGGTGGATTAAAGGAAAATCAGATAAAGAGATAGGCTTGATGCAGGGTAAACCTGAAAAGTCCACTATGCTGAAATTAGATAAGCCTGTAGGTAAGCAACACTTCATACAAGAAATAATTGTTTTAGCTGTCGCACCTACAGTAGCAGAGTTAGGAGAAAAGTTGCCAGCGTCTATAAAAATAAACAACCCTAAGAAAGAATTAACCAATAATGGAGTATGGGCAGAAGAAGCAAGGCTTGTTATTGGTCAATTTAAAGCTCCAATGAAGGCATGGTATTGTGATTATCATATCTATAGACCAAAGCCATTTACGCAATTTGAATTATACAAAGGCTTTAAATCTGACACCGAAGCAGACGCAAGAGCAAAGATGTGGCTATATTTAAAGAAAGAGGGGTTGTTATGAAAAAAGAACAAGCAGAGGTGGAGTTATGAAGAAGCCATTAGGGCAGATATATTTAAACATAGTCACATTGCCATTATTATGTATAGTGTGGTTTTATGAGTTTATTAGAAATAAACAGAAAGGGAGGTAGAATATGCCAGGAAATACAATAAAGATAAATAATTCAAGGAAGTTGGAATGGTATATTGGAGATAGTAAAATGCCAAGACTTATAAAGTATCTAAATAGAATTGGTATCAAAGAGATTAAAAAGGGGTAAAATATGAAGGAAATATTGTTGGTTGTATTGTTAATATTTATAACACAAGGAGTATATGCTATGACGGATAAAGAACAAGAACTATATGATGCACTAGAACTAGCAAGTAAATACTTAGGAACAAGTTCTAATGCTGGTTTTAGAACATTAGAATATACTCCACCAGCACAAGCATTACGAAATCAAGCAGATGCTATGGAACAGCAAGATAAAGATGTTGCTCATATCCGACAAATATTAGATAAATATACTGAAAGGTAAATTATGAAGAAACTAAATAAAGAAGAATTAGAAGGCATAGCTAAAGCTCAAGCAAGAAAGATTAAAGGGCTGGAAGTAAGGATTGAAGACTGGATACACGAACTTGCCTACTACACAGAGGAAAAAGTAGCGACACCTAAAGGGGTAAAGAAGTTTATAGGGAAAGCCTTAGATGATAAAGTGAAAGAAATAAAGGAGTTGCGAGAGGAAAACAAAGAACTAAAGATAATGTTGGTAGACCTTCAAGAGGCATATAATGAACCTAAAACCCAACCTAACGCTTTAAAGGCAAGCGAAGTGAAGCCTAAGCCCCTCTCTAAGCAACTAATAGAACAATTTAAGTTTGATGGTAAAATGGATTATATTTTGAATGAAATGGAATCAGATATTAAAAAGAAAGGTTATGTTAAGCCCCTCTCTAAGCAGAGGATAGCAGGTATCGTAGGAAAATGTGTTTGTAAATATCCTGATAGAGTAAGTGTTAGTGAGATAGCCGAAGCCTTATACAAGGAGATGAATAATGTCAAATAAACCTTGTAGCAAGTGTAAAAAAATGCAGCCTTTAACAGAGTTCTATAAGCATTTAAATGGTTTAGCTTCTTGGTGCAAGGAGTGTTATAGAAAACTCAATAGAACAGAGTATAGAAAAAAATACAACAGAAGCTGGATAGTAAAAAATGGATATGCCCGAAAAGGTAAAGGTAAATTACGAAAGCACATTAAATATTTAGTATCAAAAGCAATCAAAAATGGCGAGTTAAAAAAGCAGCCTTGTGAAGAATGTGGTGATATGAAAGTTCAGGCTCACCACGATAATTATAATAAACCATTAGAAGTTAGGTGGTTATGTCAAAAACACCACATAGTAGAGCATTTTATAATAAAGCATAAAGCGTCTAACGCTCAGAGTGAGGCAGAATGAAAAAGAGTAAGATAGAACTCCCAACAAGAACGGATGAGAAGAGATCCATTGAAGCGCGTAAGAAGTATCTAGGTAAGCCACCGTTTAAAACTTGGAAGAGGAAATAATGTTTGCGAGAATAGAACTTTTTTTCCAAAGTCCTTTATGGGATATGATAGAAGGCGCAGCAATTATTATAGGTTTAACTATTGTGGTTGTCTGCGCCCTCTGTAAGAAACGCTAATCTAAAAGATAATGACCTAGCACTTCCATTCTTTCAGAATTTCTCATAACAAAATTACATTCTGAGGGAGTGGGTTGTTTCTTTATAGGAAGTTTTATTAACCTCATTTTGATTGCAATACGTTCTGAGCAATATTTTATAAAGGGATTATTTATAATTCGTATGAATGTAGCTTGACCTAAAATCCCTAGAAAGTCATAACGCCTTTTCCACCAGGGAGCTTTTAGTTCTTTCTGAGTAAGCACTAGCCATTTATCCTTTTCCTCAGCAGTCAAGTCTTTGCACTTCCAAAACTTTAATCTGTAATTACCTTTCATATATATTTCTACAGGCACTTCTTTATACATCCAACCTTGAGATGCAAAGTAGCCAGGTCTGTGCATTTCCATTATATGAGAATAGTTTCCTTTAGTGTGCTGTCTGATTCCCCAAGCGAATATGCTTCTTAAGTTATCAGCCAATACAATTAAAGGTAAATCTGATTCCTGTATTTCTACTGGGCTAATTATCTTCATTCAATAACCTCGCTTTCAAAGCTGTTATAAACTTGTCTATTGCAGGAATAATTACTTCTGCTATCTTTCTACTTCTGTTGTTGCCTACAGAGCTATCAAGAGCGCCATCTATAAAGTCGCCTACCTCTTTGCCACTCTCTACGTCTATGTCTCCCCAGCCACACTTAAATATAGCAGTCC
>CAZEZZ010000053.1:0-3576 GCA_964515885.1 uncultured Candidatus Saccharibacteria bacterium | reverse complement strand
CATGACCAGACAGATGCTAACATTGACATTGGTGCTGGTGATTTAAACCTTAACTTCGCTGGCAACTCCGCAATTAACTTTAATGAAGATGACGTTGGTGGAGTAAGGATTGTAGTACCGTATGCTTTTATTCCGTGGACAACAAGAAGGACGGGTGGAACAAGTTATGCTGTTGACGATGTTTTAACTATATCTACTGGCGACGGAAATGCTACTGTTAAAGTAACTTCAATTGACAACGAGGGCGGGAGTGCTGGAATTGTTTATAACGTAGAAGTTGTTGCTGAAGGTACAGGATATTCTATCAGTATGGTAAACGCTACAACTGGGGGTTCGGGAACAGGATGCACCTTGCAGATTAAAAGCGTCAATCTTGATAGCCAAATACAACCTAATAGTGCAGAAGAAACGGGTTTTGATGGATTTTTAAAGATAGGAAAAGGGATACAAATTGGAACAGATTATCAGCCGTTTATAACTCCTGCCACGGGGTATATGACGGGATTTGCCGATGGATTAATCGGGATAGGAATGAACAGGTATTTTGATACCACTTCTGGTGCCGGAATATCTGTCTATGCACATCATAATCCTAAAGCACTTGCATTATATTCTGGTACTGGCATGGGTGGATATAATCTTATTGATGGAATAAATTACGATACTGGTTCAGCAATTAAAGGATTATCATTTGGAAATTATCAGTATTTTAGTCCAACAGCAGGTTCAGTGAATTTAGATTTATTTGGTATGGATATTTTTGGAGTAAATAGTAGTAATAAGATTATCGCTAAAGATGTATACGCAGCAAGACTTCAAGGACAGATTGGTGGAGAATTAACCGCCACAAATAGATATGGTCTTTATATTTTAGGTAGTGGCGGTACTATTACATCGCTTACTAATGATTATCAACTTTACATAGAAGCACCGACAGCAGGAACCAATAGATACCAAACGGTTATGTTGGGGAACGGAAATTACACAGGTATTTGGTTTGACGGTACAGCAGGGGAAAGACTTTATAGCGACGATACGAACTTAGTTTCTGAACATCCATTTAAGGTTATTCCACCAGCTTCTCAAGTAATATCTGGCGGTAATACAATAGCTTCTGACGCTTGCGGTGGAATTAAACAAATAGCATCTACAGGAGCAGTAACAACTAGCACAACAAACACTTTCACAGCACCATCAGCAATAAACAACGGATGTTGTATGACAGTAATAAATACAGGAACACAAAACATAACATTAGACAATAATGCTAGTTTCTATTCAGCAGGTGCAGCAGATGTTGTAATGACACAAGACGATGCACTGTCAGTATGTTCAACAGGTTCAGCTTGGTATCAAACATCGGCTTTACTCGTAAACTAAGGAGAACAAATGAAAACATTATCATTAATATTAGCTTTACTATTACTAGCAGTACCTGTATTCTCTGCAACAGACGATATAGTACAAGAAGAAATCAGACCTGATGTTGTTAAGTACGCTCTTGACACAGTTAGGTTCTTAGTATTCACACAGACTTGTGAAGTAACTTATCGCAAACTAGATGCAAACGGTAACTCTGTTGGCGAAGAAATTACTATACTATTCCAGAATGTAGCAGACGACCCGGAAACAGAAGAAGATGAAACTAGCAACGATTTTAACCAGTTAGTTAACTTAATTAATTCCGAAAATAATATAAAAAACAGCATTACAACAGCAGTTAAAATAAAATTAGAAATTGAATAAGGAGAATATAATGTCTAAAAAAGGTTCATGTGGAAGAACACCAAGGGTAGGAAGTAAAGGCGACCCAAAGCCAAGGCGTAGGCGTAGATAACCAACTAAGGAGGTTCAACATGCGAGAGTTCATCGGAAAACAAATCAAGGAAGTAGGTCTAGGTATCGCAGCGTTTTGTTTAATGTCTTGGATGGTTGTTACAATAACAACTAATATGGTTGCATCCATCGACACTCTTTCTCTAAAGATGATAGCTTTTACTCATAAGGTTCAGTATGAGCATCAAATACAGATAGAAGCACAGAAAGAATTAATGACGCAACATAGGGCAATAACAGCAGCATTGGGGAGAATAAACGGATATACACATTAAGGGGAGAGATCATGAAGAAATGGATATTATTGTTTTTATTAATTCCAAGCCTTGTTTGCGCCGGAACAATTACGATCAGCAATACAGGAGGTGGCGCGGGGGATGTGACTAGCGTTGGCGATTGTGTCTCTGGGGCTTGTCTTGACGGGTCTAGTGATGGGGGAACGTATCTTAGGCTTTATGATGGGGATAGCCATTACAACGCGTTGGTTTCTCCTAATATAAGCGGGAATGTTACGATCACCCTACCCAATTCAACGGGTACAGTATTATTAACAACAGGTAACGCGGCAACGGCAACAGCGTTAGCTGCTAACGGCGGGAATTGTTCTGCGGGTTCTTATCCTTTAGGGGTAGATGCCTCTGGCGCAGTTGAATCATGTACCGACGCAACGACCGAGATAGGTAGCGCGATTGCAACACACATGGCAATAGTTACAGATACAAGTACAATCGGACATCTTAACGATACCGATTGGGACACATTTAATGGTAAGCAAGCAGCGTTAGGATTCACCCCGGTTAATTCGGCTGATTGGACAACCAATAATAGTTACCCGGCAGCATGTACGGCAGGGTATTATGCTCATACAATAGGCGATACTTTAAGTTGTACCGACGCGACAACTGAAATCAATTCAGTAGTAAACGGGCTAGGTGGAACTGGGCTTACTTGTTCAGGGCAGAATTGTGATGTTGATCTGGGAACTTCTATTGCTACAACAGAACTTGTTTCTCCTACTGGGGCTGATACGAACGTCGTAACAGGAACAAAAGGATCGACAGATGATTGTGCTAAGTGGAACGCTGATGGAGATTTGGTCAGCGCAGGCGCAGCTTGTGGATCAGGCGGAAGTGGAGATTTATGGAGTGATGCAGTTGATGCTGATATTCTTCCTACAGGTGCAGATAACACTTATGATTTAGGTAGTTCTGCTGCTTCTTTTGCAGATATACATTGGGATGGAACGGCTACTGGTAATGTTACTGGTAATATCACAGGAAATGTTTCTGGTAGTTCAGGAACAGTTACAACAATCACTGGTCTTGCACCTGACACACAGAACACATACGCAAGAACACAATATCTAATACCTGTTGCGTCAAGTACAACTGCTTTCGGTGAGATAGACATAGGAACAGCAACTCATGTGCTTACATCTAATGGTGCAGGTTCAGCTCCTACATTTCAAGCTTCTAGTGGAGCAACAGCATACGATGATATTGGTGACCCTGACGCTAACAGTACAATAGTCTTTGGAGATTATACAAACACTTGGACTACTAACGAGGCTAGTAGCGACTTCTTTATTATACAGAATTCAGGCACATTCGGAGATGTAAGTGTTGTTAAGATAGAAGCAACGGGTAACGCTACTGACGGAACAATGTTAGAGATAGTTAACACCGACGCAGATGTTGATTCAATTATAGCCCCGAACTTTACAGTAACACAGCCCGGAGT
>CAZEZZ010000052.1:0-4096 GCA_964515885.1 uncultured Candidatus Saccharibacteria bacterium | reverse complement strand
TTTTCACTTTCTGGTTAGATTGTTTTTGCCGGTCTTCTCGGGCCGTAGTCAGGTCACGAGGAACCTTTGGGCCAGCGAAGTACTGCTGTCCATGAAGTGTCACCAAATTTTCCAGCTCCTTTTTTCTTCCGTAACTAATTTCCTTTTGGACCAATTCAGCATAGTCAGCTTCATACTCAGCCTCAATCCATTCTTTTTTTGCATCTTTGTACGTATCTGCCCGCCGGTAGTATGCCTCAATATCAGCGGCATTTGGTTTCCCTTTTCCAACTGTCCCCTGAGGATCTTCATTGACTTCATGGATCAAGTCGGAACGAATGGTTTTCAGTTTTTCATGTGCTCGCTTTTCCAGCTTCCGCAGGTGCATTGAATTTTTGATGTACTTCAATGCCAAGGATGATTGTTCAAGGCACTCTACATCCAGGGCCGTTTCGTCAATGTGTATGTCTTTGTCATAATCAAGTTCCATAGTTTAAATCCTCCTTTATGTTTATATTATACTCTAAACCACCCATTTGACTTAGGGTTAATTAAAATGGGATCTCCGGTTCTCCATATTCCCCACATACAACAGAATAGCTTGCAAGTACCAATCCGGGAAATCCAGAATTGTAAAAGGGGCTGATCATCTCCTCCATGACTTTCCCGGCTTGATGGTTCTCCCCTCGCAATAAAATAGTTTGACAATACCCTAACACGCCCCGCCTGATTCTTTCTGGATCTTGGTCTTTCAATCCCTTTAATATCCCTGCAATTTTTTTCCAGCCTGTGGGATTAATTAGTGCCCTACATAGCTCAATACTTTGGGATTGCAACTCTGCTGTCCTCTTGGCAACTTCCAAGCGCCGGTCAGAGGAGGTACATAAGACCTGTTCAAGTATTTGGAGAGCATCTCTGGATTGCCCCTGCGAATCCTGAATGATTTGTTCATAGATTTGCTTTGTGAGTTTTTCTTCTTCTCCTTTCACTACACCTCGTAGCAATTTAAACATCATTTTATCTGACAGCGGAGTAACTTGAAATTGACTACACCGGCCCTTTATGGTAGCCAGGAGCTTCTGTGGATCGGTAGTACACAGAATATAGTACACATGCTTTGGAGTGTCTTCCAGGGCTTTGAGAAGGGCATTCATAGCATCATTACTTAATTTATGAACTTCGTCAAGCAACCAGACCCGGCAGGATCCCTCCAGTGCCTTGTATTGGGATTGCTTTCTCATTTCCCGGACAGTATCAATCCCCCTGAAATCAGCACTGTCTACTTCCCTGAAGTCATTCCCTTTAGCTCCTAATTCCCTTGCTATGATCCTCGCCAGGGTAGTTTTTCCGCATCCTGTATTTCCATGGAATAAGTATGAGTGCGGTCGGTCTTCTTTTTGCAACATCTCTTTTAGAGAATCAAGAAGATCCTCATTTCCATACATCTCATCAAAGTTTTGTGGTCGATATTTTCGGTATAGGGTCATGGTTCCTCCTTGGTTTAGTAAGGGACGTCCTCATCAAAAATTGTTTCATTACAAGGTTCAGAAGTTCCAACACTTACATCTCTTAACGTTTCAAACAAAAGAACTCTTATGGTTTTGCTTTTCAATAATTCTTTCATGTCTGGAGAATCCCGCTTGATTTGTTTCACCGTTTCTGTGGCGTAAAGCCATTTCTCATAATCCTTTTCTATAAGTAATAGATTATGAATATGGCGGCTGTAGTTCATTTTTATATACACGGAGGCGTAGCCGTCTGCACGATAATCACAAGAGATATAGTAACCGTATGGCATTAGATCATCAAAGTCCCAAGGAAACTTGGCCATATTTAGAATAATATCAATATCAGATTCTCCAGACTTAAAACCTCCAAAAACTCTTGATCCAGTTATTATTCCATTCTTACGAATAAAGACTTCCATTTCTTTTGGGAGGTTGCCTTTGTCTTTTAAATTTTCTATGACTTCTTTATCCATTGCTAAACCTCCGGTAATTTATAAGGTTTCTTAGTGGCCCAGGAAGCATTCACATCGCATAGATCAGCATCTACAGATAAAGGAACATTTATCCATTCCCATTCCTTCGGTAATTCAGTACAGGATACCCGCTGAACAGTCTTGGCGACGTGTTCTAATTCATCAGGGTGCGTGTCAATACTAATCTCATCATGGATCTGTCCAATCGGTTTACTGTCCCATTTTTCTTCTTCATACGCAATCTGATCAATCCGAATAAAGGACCACAGGAGACAATGAAAAGCTGAACCTTGAAATGGGGTATTGCAGCATTGCTTTTTATTCATCACGTCTTGGCATCTAAATCCGGTGAACAAATCAATGTACCCACGCTTCTGATATTTCTTCCACCACGAATCTTTCCATTTGGTATAGGTTTTGTATCGGACATTCCAGAAATCATCCTCTACATTTTGGACGTGCTTCAAGAATTTATCACTATTGATGACTTTCCCTTTTTTGTTCAGCTTGACTAACCCTTTATCACTTAGATGAACCAGAGCAGGAGTCCCATCCTTCAATTCTCCAATCTTTGCCCACCTTAGTAAATTTGGGGCGCACTTTCCATAGTAGTCCCCATAGAATTGAGGGAAGACGAATCCGTTCTTCCCGCCCTGTCTGAGGTTCTTTTCACCAGGATGGTCCTTGTCCAGGCTGTCCAGCATATACAATTCAATGGCCATGTCTTTGTGCATATCACCGTGAACAGCATCATGTATAAGCCTTTGATCTTCCGTGTAGCAACACGCCATGAACACCTCTACACCGGAATAATCCACGGCAAGCCAATGATGGTCAGGTCGGGTGTATAATGCATTCCGGCAGGTTTTCATTGCATACTTATCCCTGACTGGAATATTTTGAAAGTTTGGCGCAGCCATACTGGATCTGTAGGTACGAGCAAGATGTAAATTCGCAAATGGGTGCATAATCCCATCAACTTGCTCTCGTAGAAATCCATCTAAATAAGTATCACGCACCTTCATCAATTTTCGTATTTCCAGTATCTTACTCAATTCTGGAATGTCAAGTTCAGAAAGACTCTCCTCATCCGTGGCTCCCTGCTTCCCGCCTGCGGTGGATTTTAGGGGTTCAATTTTCATTATCTTGTACAGGATGTAAGAGAGCTGATGATTACTTCCTACATTGAGTTTCGCTCCATATATTTTTTTCCATAGCTTGATTAATTTGGTTCCTTGTAATTGCTTTTTGGTTCTTTCAATCTTTCGAGTCAGGTGTGCTTTTTTACGTTCACAATATTCTACATCGACATGGATGCCTTGCCGCTCGGCTCTGGCGAAAGCAAGAATACCGTCATGTACTAATTTATATGCGTCTTTGGTTTGTGGTTTCATACTAATTCCCTTGGATCAACTCCCATTTTCTCCATCTGTATCAAAGCCAACTTATATTCAAACAGAGCATCAAGCCCGCAGTAAAGTCTTAGTTTTTTAGGGTCAGCTTCAAAGACTCGGTTGACAGAATTTGCATTTTTTGGGTCCCCTTTCAGGTACTCTTCAATCTCTCCATCATATTCCACCACACCAAAATTTACATACACCTGAAATTTCAATCCGGTTATTCCTTTGCGATTATCCAGCACATGAGTAGCTTGCATCGTATCCCAAACCCAGTTCTTGACCGTGATTCCATTAATAACATTTTCCCAGGTATCTTCCATCTTCATATTTGCTGCCACCTTACCAATGTCCGGGTTTTCAAGTAGTTCTTTTAGTGCTCTTTTATAGCTCTTCCATTTCAATTCAGGAACCACATAAGCCCGGTTAGGACTGTCACAAAAAGAAGTGCAGGCAATTCTATGACCTTCGGCATGGGGCTTCAATCCTGTGGTTTCGATATCAAATGCCATAATTTGTGGGTCTGGTTTGAGTGATCCCATATTCAATTTTCGCAGAACGTCCAGGACTTCCTTTTTATCTTCTACAATTATGATTTGCTTTTCTTCATTTGGGAAGTCAGGAAATGGGACATCCACCATTGAAAAAGCCCTCTTCAGATCTTGCTTCCAGACGGTTTCTATTTCTTCAGAGTCTTTGCGTTGAACATAGGATGGGTGAAATACCGGACAAATCCAAG
>CAZEZZ010000051.1:0-4306 GCA_964515885.1 uncultured Candidatus Saccharibacteria bacterium | reverse complement strand
GCCATTCTTTTAATCCATAAAAACCTTCTTGGTTTTTTAATATTTTCTTTGAAATTTCTAAAGATGAAGATAAGACGTTTGAATCCATAGAAGACAAAGAAGCTAATTCTGACAATTTCATTACTTTCTTTGATTTCTTAATTTTATCAAAAACAATATCTATATTTTTTTTAGCCAAAGAAGAAGATTCTTTTCCTTGAGCCCAAAAAGGATAAAAACTTTCGGTTTCTCCAAACCTTTTAACGGTTTTTAGAATGCTTAACAAAAAGAAGATTTGATTATTTTTAGTAGCCAAATCATTAAAAAGAAGTTCTTCTTTTTTAACTCCTCCTGATTTTTTTAAATAATCCTCTATGCCTTGAAAAACTTTCTGTTGTTTTTCAATCTGAGGTTGTAATCTTGAAAAAGCATCAGATTCTATTTGACGAACTCTTTCCCTAGTAATTCCTAAATTATTCCCTATTGCTTCTAAAGTTTCTCTTTTTTCTCCTTTCAAACCAAATCTGCGAGAAATAATTTCTCTTTGTTTGTCTGGAAGGACTTTTAAGAAGTCTGATATAATTTTAGAATAATCTTTAGTCATAATGTCAATATTATATATTTTGGCATTTTTTACAAAAATTGTCAATAGATCTTCTTTCTGAACTTAAGCCAAGTTACCAATAAAGGACTTACTAAAAATAAAGAAGAATAAGTACCAGCTACCAATCCTATAATCATGGCCAAAGAGAAATACTTTAATGTCTCTCCTCCAAAGAAATAGATTGAAACTAGAACGAATAAAGTAGTCAAAGATGTGCTTAAAGAACGACTTAGTGTCTGATTTAAAGAGATGTTTACTGTGTCTTGATAGTCTTTCCCCTCTCCTCTAATTAAGTTTTCTCTTATCCTATCAAAAACAACAACGGTATTATTGATAGAATAACCCAAAACGGTTAATAGGGCGACGATAACAGGTATGGTTGTTTGAATTCCATAAAATTTACCTAATAAAGCAAACACCCCTAAAGGAATTAAAATATCATGGAATAAGGTAAATAAAGCAGCTATTCCATACTGCCAAGATTTAGCTGGAAAAGTTAATTTTCGAAAGGCCAAAGCAATATAAGAGACTATAGCTATTAAAGAAACAATTATAACTAATTTAGTCTTTTCCTTTAATTCCTTTCCTATAACAGGACCGATAGATTCAAACCTTAATTCTTCTACTTCCCAACTCTCTCCTAATTTATTTAACACATCTTGATGAATAGATTCTGAAATATCTGGCATTCTTAAAATTAATCCATTTGATTCTGTAGCTTGTAAATATAATTCTCCTAAATTAAGATCTGTTAAAATTTCGTTTACTTTATCGTTCTCTGGTCTATCCTGAATAAAAGTTATTTCCATAATACTTCCTCCAGTGAAATCAATCCCGGGAAGTAATCCAAAATAGAAAACAGAAAACAAGGAAGCTGCGATTAATATTCCAGAAAAAGTAAAATATAATCCTTTGTATTTTAGATAATTAATTTGCATAATATTTAGATATTTCTTCTACTTTATCAATTTTCTCCCAAGTGAAGTCAGGATCTGTTCTTCCAAAATGACCATAAGCTGCAGTCTTTTTATATATTGGTCGTTTAAGATTAAGATTTTCTATAATGCTCTTAGGTTTAAAATCAAATACTTTTTTAACTATTTCAGAAATCTCTTCGTCTGCAATTTTACCAGTCCCCTTAGTATCAATATAAATTGAAACTGGCTGAGCAACACCAATAGAATAAGCAACTTGAACTTCAACCTTATCAGCCAGACCAGCAGCTACAATATTTTTAGCAGCATAACGAGCCATATAAGCACCAGACCTATCAACTTTACTAACACATTTTCCAGAAAAACATCCGCCACCATGAGAGCCTTGTCCTCCATAGGTATCAACAATTATTTTCCTTCCAGTTAAACCAGCGTCAGCCGGAGGTCCACCAAAGACAAATCTACCAGTAGAATTAATAAAATATTTTGTTTGATCATCAACCATATTTCCTAAAACAGGATTAATAACATATTCTTTAATATCTGCCTTAAGCTTCTCTTCTTCTACATCTTCAGAATGATGAGCAGCTACTACTACTGCTTCTACCCTCTTGGCTTTGCCATCTTCATATTCTATCGTAACCTGTGATTTCCCATCTGGTCTTAAATAAGAAAGTGTTCCATTTTTTCTAACCTCAGCTAATTTCTTGGCTAATTTATGAGCTAAAACCAAAGGAAGAGGCATATATTCCTCTGTTTCGTTTGTTGCATAACCGAACATGAGTCCCTGATCTCCTGCTCCCTGTTCCTCAAATTTTCCCTTTCCTTCATCAACTCCTTGAGCAATATCTGAAGACTGCTCATGCAAAGTAACGATTACTCCAACATCATCTGCGCAAAAACCATATTCTGATTTATCGTAACCAATCTCTCTTAAAACATTTCTTACTGTAGCTTGAACATCAACATAAGCTGTTGTCCTTGCTTCCCCACCAACTAGAACTAAACCTGTTGTACAAAAAGTTTCAATTCCGGCATGAGCATCTGGATCTTGTTTTAACATTTCGTCATATATTGCATCGGAAATCTGATCAGCCACTTTATCTGGATGACCTTCGGTTACTGATTCTGAAGTGAAAAAATGTTTTTTTACTGCCATAATTTTTTGAATTTTTCTAATTTTGTATTTACGAATAATCTAAGAAAATTCTTAGTAATAACAATAGCTGAAAACATACTGACTAAAATTCCTAAAGACAAAGTAAGGGCAAATCCTTTGATAAAGCTTGTACCAAAACCAAATAAAATTGCAGCTACTATTAAAGTAGTTAAATTACCATCCCTGATAGAAGTCCAAGCTCTAGTAAATCCATCTTCTAAAGACTGAGAAAATGTTTTTCCTCTTTTTAATTCTTCTCGCATTCTGGAGAAAATAAGAACGTTGGCATCTACTGCCATTCCAACTGATAAAATAAATCCTCCTATTCCGGCTAAAGTAAGAGTAACTGGAACTAATTTAAATATAGAAAGAATTAAAAGCATATAAATTACTAAAGACAAAGAAGCTAACAATCCTGGTAATCTATAAAATATTATCATAAAAATTATAACCAATACGAATCCGTACATTCCAGCTTCCAAAGATTTCTGTAAAGATAATGCTCCTAGAGTTGGTCCCACTGACTGTTGAGATATTAAACTAATAGGTACGGGCAAAGCTCCAGCGCTTAGGTTTCTAGATAAAGATCTAGCTTCTTCTATAGTAAATGAACCCGTTATTTGGGCTTTTCCTCCGCTAATTATATCTTGAACAACCGGGGAAGAGACTGGAAATCCATCTACATATATAGGTAATATTTTCCCTATATTCTTTTCGGTAAGTTCTTTGAATAAACCCGCTCCTTCTTCATTAAACTGAAGTAAAATAAGAGGAATACCAGTAGTTTGATCGAATCCTAATTCTGAACTCTCTAAGTATTTACCTGTTAACTCTGTTGATTCAAAAGGAACTTCTAGGGCGTTATAATCAGGTTCTTCTTGTTCTAATATGGCTTTATTATTCTCACCAATTTCATTATAATTTTCCTTTTGCTGCATGAATTCCAAATAAGGAGTTTCTCCTATCATTTCAATAGCTTGATTAGGGTCTTTTATCCCAGCTAATTCCACTATTAATCTATATCTATCTCCTTTCTCCTGAATCTGAACAACAGGTTCTTCTACTCCAAAAAGATTGACTCTTCTTTCTATAACGTCTCTTAATCCTTGCATTGAAGAATCAGCATCTGCAATATCAATCCCTGATAAATCAGCCTCATAAACTAAATGCGTTCCACCTTGCAAATCTAACCCCAATTTAAAATCAATATCCGGGAATTTTGGGATATTAAGATATTTAGGGAAAATTAAATTTCCGGCTACGAAAGCCAGAAGTAATATAAGAAAAATAGATAAATAAGTCTTTCTCTTTGACATAATTTATTATTATTACTTTTTTTTCTCTAAAAGTCAATTAGAATCCCGCTAACAAAGCAGAAACTATTCCAACTAAGAATATACCATCAAACACCCCTGCTCCTCCTATAGAGACAGATCCTCCTGTTTTTATAATCCTCCTTAAATTTAAAATATCGGCCCCAACTAAAACTCCTAATGTTCCAGCTACAAAAGCACAAACCGCAGCATACTGAGGAGCTAAAATCATAGCAAAAATAGCTGAAAATATGGGAGGAACAAGGGTAGGAATAGAAATTCCAACATTTGGAACTATTCTTGCTAAAAACTTAGA
>CAZEZZ010000050.1:0-4321 GCA_964515885.1 uncultured Candidatus Saccharibacteria bacterium | reverse complement strand
TCCACACATATAATTATTATTATTTTTGGACTATTAAATAAATATTTTTTCTATTGCCTCTCTGATTTGTTATAATCCCTTGTTTAGTAATTTTAAACATAGTTTGCTTAGTTAAATTTATTAATTCTTTTTGAGAAAAATGATGAAAGTATCTCTCCGCATCTTTATTCCCCCAGGGCCTAATAACGTCGCCCTTTTCTAATTTTCCTGTCAATTTTAATACTGTATGTTTAAAAAATAAGTTTAATTTTTTCTTGGATTCTGGTTGCCAAACTGTTAAGATTAATAAACCATCTGGTTTTAGAATCCTTCTGGCTTCTTCAAAAAACTGTATTCTAAATTTCTCTGATGGAATGTGATGTAAGACAGCAATGCTATATATTTTATCAAAATAATTATTAGGAAAAGGGAGATTTAAAGCATCTGCTACTTGGAACTTTACCTTAGGATAATTTTGTTGAGCAATCTTAATTAACTTTTCTGAAAAATCAACTCCTATATAATCAATATCTTTATCTTTTAGAAATTGGAGAGAACGACCATTCCCACAACCCAAATCTAAAATCTTATCTCCTGGTATAATATAATCATTAAATAGAAATTCTATTTCTTTCCAAATTAGTTCTCTAGTTACTGAAAACTCTTGAGCAATCTCATTATAATCCTGCTTTGTTTTTTCTAATAAATTTTCTGCGTATTTTTTCTTCATAATATATGAAAACAATTAAATTAATATTTCAAGAACTTATTAATGCCCGAATTAAGGATCGGAGAGATTTAGATTCTTTCAAAAGGAAAATGGCCAAAAAGTATAAAATTCCTTGTTTTAAAAATATAGAGCTACTTAAAATTTATCATAAATTAGACCAAAATAAAAGAAGAAAATTACCAAAAAATATTGAAAACTTATTAAGAATCCGTCCCATTCGTTCTCTTTCTGGGATTATCAATGTCTCTGTTCTAACCAAACCATATCCTTGTCCTGGAAAATGTATCTATTGCCCAAGTCAAAAGAATATTCCAAAAAGTTATTTAGACGATGAGCCAGCTGTCCAAAGGGCAATTTCAGCTAATTTTGATCCATATCTTCAAGTCCAAACTAGATTAAAAAGTTTGGAGAAAATTGGACACCCCATAGATAAAATTGAATTAAGAATAATTGGTGGAACTTGGAGTTATTATTTAAAACAATATCAAACTTGGTTTATAAAAAAATGTTTCGCTTGCGCTAATCAATATGGAAAAAGAAATAAAACACAAATTAAAACATTAAAAGAGCTCCAAAAGAGGAATGAAAAAACAAAATGTAAGATTATCGGCATTACAATTGAGACAAGACCCGATTATATAAATATAAAAGAGATAAAGAGAATGAGAACTTTGGGTATAACTAGAGTAGAGTTAGGAGTGCAAAGTATCTATAACGACGTTTTAAAAATAAATAAGAGAGGACATAACATTGAATCTACTATTAATGCTACCAAGCTTTTAAAAAATGCTGGATTTAAAGTTTCTTATCAAATGATGCCCAATCTTCTTGGCTCCACTTTTGAGAAAGATATTAAAATGTTTGAACAACTTTTTTCAAACTCTGATTTTCAACCAGATCTTTTAAAAATATATCCTTTAGCTTTAGTAAAACAATCTGCTTTATATAAAATTTATAAGAAAAATAAATTCAAGCCATATTCTAAAAATAAGTTGATTAAACTTTTAATTGAGATTAAGAAACAAATTCCTTACCAATGCAGAATCCAAAGAATTATTCGGGATATTCCTTCAAAATATATTATTGAAGGAGGAGTAAAAGTGTCAAACCTAAGAGAAGTTGTCCAAAAAGAAATGCAAAAACAAGGATTAAAATGTAAGTGCATTAGATGTAGAGAGATAAAAAAAGAATATAATAATAAAGAAAAGATTTATCTTTTTAGAAAAGATTATAATGCTTCGGATGGAAAAGAAATCTTTTTAAGTTTTGAAAATAAGAAGAGAGACAAACTTTATGCTCTTTTACGTTTGAGAATCACTACAGAAAAAAGTTATTTACCTGTTTTGAATGAAGCCGGGATTGTAAGAGAAATTCATACCTATGGGCAAATGACTCCTGTGGGGAATAAACCATTGTCTTCTCAACACAGAGGATTAGGGAAAAAATTAATGAAGAAGGCCGAACAAATTGTAAAAAAAGAATTTAAGATGAATAAAATAGCTGTAATATCTGGGATAGGTGTACGTGGATATTATAAAAAATTAGGGTATAAGTTAGAAAATACCTATATGACAAAAGAAATCTAATTTTGACAATATATATATGTGTGCTAATAAGTAGATATGTAAATTAAAAATAAGGAGGATAAAAAATTGAAAGAATCCGCTGAAATAAAAGAGAGAGAAACATCTAAAAGTAAAAGACAGATATTTGCAGAGTTATATTACAAGGCAAAAAAAGAAATGGAAGAAATAAGACTCGGTGTTCATGAAATTGAAGTAGCTAAAGTTTTAGGGATTGGAATGTTTCGTTATTCCCAGCTAGATGTAGCGATAATTAAAGATACTAATAACAGACTATGGATAATCCCTGAAACTGAAAAATTGATAAGTAGATGGGACATCAAGCTTGGAGACAAAATAAAAGTGAAACTGGAACAAACAACAGATAGTTTTGTCACTTCTGCCGTACTTTTAAAATAGATATAAAAAACTGCTTCTATAATTTAGGAGCAGTTTTAGTTTATTCAATATAAAGATTATATTCTGGAAAATCTAGTTAACCCTGAACAAGGAATAATTTCTATGCCTTTTTTCTCAATTTCATCTAAAAATAAGTTTACGCCTATGGAGTCAGAGGACATGTGTCCAGCAATTATCACATTCAAATTTGCTTCTTCTGCCTCTTTTTTATGTTCTTCTGAAATGTGCATACCTATGACTGTGCCAATCCCTGCTTGGGCTATTTTAGCATAAAGTTTAGGAGAGCCTTCTGTCCCCCCAGTTATTTCGGTTAAAGCAATCTTACCACAACGATTTTCTGGAGAACCAACAAATATCTTAGGACCTACTCCAATTTTACATGCTTCTTTATATTCTGGAATTTCTTTTAAAAGTTTGATTATATCTTCAAGTGTCTCTATCTCTTTATTCGCTTCAATTTTTTGTTTTAAAAAATGTGCTGCTAAATTATCACAAGGAGTATGACAATTCATCAAATTAAAGTTTAAAATACGCGCTGTATCTACTGTTCTTTGATGATTAATACCATTAACTCCTCTGGCAACCTCAGAAATTCTTTTTTTCATCAACCCTTCTGCAATATTTATCGGAACCCCATATTTATTTAAAACATCGCATTGAAGGCTCATTACATCTGCTAGGTGAGCTAATGCTTTTCCTATCGGATGATGAGAAATTATTAAGTCAATATCACCAATCTCTTTAGCCATTAAAATTTCTGCTGGACCTATGTCAATGCCAACTAATATCTTTTTAATTTCTTTATCTTCCGAGATATTTAAAACTCTGGAATCTAAATACGGATTTTCTAAAGAATCTATATCGAAATCCTCTTTTTTTTCAGGAGAAAGCTTTTCATATTTTTCTTTTTTTCGTTCTAAAAATTTTTTAATTCCTTTTACCTCTCGAAAATCAGACTCTATCCCCATTTTAATCGCTAAATCAAATATTTGTTTTGTTTTCATTTTTTTATTTATTCTTTAAACCAGTCTTTTATTTCTTTAACTAATTGCGAAGGGATAAGATCTGTTTTTAGGATATATTTTTCTACTTTAAGTTTAGTACTTACTATTTTCAGGTCAGGATCTGTATAATTTGTTAAAATAAAAAAAGGAATATCATCTATCCCTTTTTGTGACCTTGCTTTTTTAAATACTTCGATACCATTAATATCTGGTAAAACCAAATCCAGAAGAACCAAATCAGGTTTTTCTTCAATCCCTTGAGCTATTTTTTCTAACTTTTCCATTGCATCTTTAGAACAATTTGCTGTTTCAACCTCAAAACCAGCCTTTTTTAAAACCGTAGTATAAATATCAATTATACAAGAGTCATCTTCTACTAATAAAATTTTTTTAGGCATTTTATTATTATAACTTATTAACTATTAACCGACAACTTTATTTAATAATTCTTGTTTAACTATTCCCTTGTCGCTCCAAGGAACTTTCTTATTATTGGCAACACACATCCATGGTTCAGACCCCTTGCCCGTAATAATAACTGTATCTGTTTTTTCTGCTATTCTCAATGCTCTAATAATCGCCTCCTTTCTGTCTAATATAATATTTAGTATATTATCTTTTGTATT
>CAZEZZ010000049.1:0-4361 GCA_964515885.1 uncultured Candidatus Saccharibacteria bacterium | reverse complement strand
GTGGTGATAGCGATGCCTATAATTTAATAATGAAGAATAAAGAAAAATTATTAAGCATTGAAGAGCCAACTAGATTTATTTTTTCTCATTCAGCGCTTAGAGAAGGTTGGGATAATCCTAATATTTTTCAGATTTGTACTCTTAAACATAGTCAATCAAATATTAGTAAAAGGCAAGAAATTGGACGCGGTCTTAGAATCTGCGTTAATAAAGAAGGTGATAGAATGGATACAAGTGTTCTAGAGGATGATTTTTTTGATACTAATAATTTAACTATTATTGCTAGTGAATCATATGATAAATTTGCTAAAGAATTACAGAAGGAGATTCTAGAATCATTATCAGATAGACCAATTGTACTAACAACAGATGTGTTAGTTGGAAGAGTTTTAAGAAACGAGAAAGGTGAAGAATTTATATTTAATGATAGAGATGCAAGAAGGTTGCTTAATGATTTTGAAAATTCAAAATATATAAATGAGAATGATGAAATTACAGAAAAGTTAATTGAGGATATTGAACAAGATAAAATGGAGATTCCAAAAGAAATAGAGGGCTTTAAAAAAGAAGTAGGTGAGTTGATGAGTAAAATATATCTAACTTCAGAACTTAAAATTACTAGCGATGAAAGAAGGAATAATATTCCAGCTTTTAAATTGACAAATAACTTTAAGAAAAAAGAGTTTCAAGATTTATGGAATAGAATAAAAGTTAAGACAGTGTATGAGGTTGATTTTGATAGTGAAGAGCTTATTAAAAAAAGCATTGATTCTATTAACAAAAAATTAAAAGTAAAGAGAGCTAAAGTGATTACAACTCTGGGTGAGCAAGAAGACGAAATGAGTGAAGATAGTTTAAAAGAAGGTGGTAATATAAAGATAAAAGATAAAAAAATTGAGCAAGTTGATTTTTTTGTGAGTGAAAGAATAACTTATGATCTAATAGATGAAATTGCAAAAAATACAGTTTTAACTAGGAAGTCAGTTGTTAAAATTCTACAGCATTTAAAGAAGGATATATTTTCGCAATTCAAAATAAATCCAGAGGATTTTATTAAACAAATTTCAACTTTAATTTCTAATGAAAAAGCCACTACTTTAATTAATAGTATTGTTTATTCAAAGACGAGCGAGAGTTATAATGAAGATATATTTACTATCAATAATTTAAAAGGATCATTATCAAATAATGTTTTGGAAGTCAAAAAACATATCTATAATTATTTAAAAATAGATTCTAATATTGAAAGAAAATTTGCAGAAGAATTAGAAGCTGGGCAGGTTATGGTTTACGCTAAGCTTCCAAGAGATTTTAAGATACCAACGCCAGTAGGTAATTATAATCCAGATTGGGCAATAGTTTTTGATGATAAAGATTTTAAATATATTTACTTTATTGCCGAAACTAAAGGCACAATGAATAGTTTAGAATTGAGAGGAATTGAAAAACAAAAAATAGAATATGCTAAAGAACATTTTAAAGCATTAAAAGATAAAGACATTAAATATGATGTAGTAGATAGTTACGAGAGTCTATTAAATAAGGTTATGAGGTAGATATTATAAACTAGAAATTTATACATGTATGGTTGTAACACTTTAATAATTTATATTGATGGTTCAGCTATAACGAATCCTGGATCAAAGGTTGGTTGTGCCGGAATTATTGAATATCCAGACTATTGTCATAAAAATAATGAGAAATTATCATGGTCTTACAATATTGGAACAAGTAATAGTATGGAACTTGCGGCATTAATAAATGCGTTAAAATGGATAAACAAAAAACAAACTCATCTTAGAGAAGACAATATTACTCGCATAGTTATTTTAAGTGATTGTCAAAATATTGTTGATGGTTGTTATTGGATTTATGGATGGCAAAAGAATAAGTGGAAAAAGGCAAATGGCGGGACAATTAAAAATTTATCTTTATGGAAAGAATATTTTAGAGAACGTCAAAAGATTCGTTTTTCAACAGAAGTAAAATGGATTAAAGGAAAATCTAATGAGCAAACTAAAGAAGTAGACAAGCTTGCAAA
Source organism: uncultured Candidatus Saccharibacteria bacterium (assembly GCA_964515885.1). GTDB lineage: Bacteria > Patescibacteriota > Minisyncoccia > Minisyncoccales > RBG-13-42-11 > JBAZFF01. Next base: position 2,320 of record CAZEZZ010000049.1, on the reverse strand, counting down.
AAATGCTGCTAAAAGTAATGCGCAGAAAACAAATTTTTCACATACAAAAATTAAAATAGGAAGATCTCTTTCTGGTAGAAAATTTGCACTTGAAATATTTAAAGCTATTGGGCAAACTATTATTATAAGAGTCTATGCCCATGGGGTAGTGAATCAATCAAAAGATTCAGAGTATGAAGTTAGATTTGAAGAGATTGATAATAAATATCATATTATTGGAAGATTTAAAGCTTATACTTCAAAAGAAATTGACAATAAATTTATTGATAGAGGTCATTTTTATTATGCTACTTTTAATAAAAATCTAGAATATCCTTGGATAAAAAATGTTAAGGAAATAAAAGGCAAAAAATTAGAAAAAATAAAAAAGGAAACTAAAAGAATTTTAGAAAATGAATAAATCAGAATTTTTACAAATTATAAAATCGATTAAACCAAGTAAGCATATAGTTGCTGGCAGGAGAGGTTCAGAGGAAAATGTAAAGACTAAAATAGTATTACCATTACTTCAGTTTTTAGGATATGATATTATTAAAGATTTGGACTTCGAATTACTTGGCACTGATATAGCGGTGATTAACAAGAATTTAAAACCAATTTTGATTATAGAAACTAAATCATGGGAAGCTCAAATTAAAAATCATTTGGATCAATGCTTAGAATATACTTTTAAACTTCGAACACCATTTATTGTTATTACATCAGGACAACATACTGCCTTATATTCTTCTTTAATAAATTTAAATGATCTTTCTAAAACTAAACCTATAATAGAATTTGATTTTGATGACTTATTAGATAAGAACGCTGAAAGTATTTTGTCGAAGCTTTATTTATTAGTAAGCAAAGATTCTTTATTAAATAGAGCTGAAGAATTAAATAAATCTGTAACTTCTTTTTTGTCTGAAGGTAGGAATATAAATGAAGCTAAAAAAGAGTTTATAGAAAAATGTGCGAAGTTTAAATCTAAAATTAAAACAGCGATAATTACCGATGATGATTTTGTAGAATTAGCAAACAATTATCCGAAAGAAATTTATAACGCATTAGTTTTAGGTAAAGATGAATTTTATAAAATAGCTCAAGAAAATAATGATGTCAGGATTAGATACAGAAGTAAATCAATTGGTCTAGAATATGTATACATGAGTGGCCCAAGAGTAAAAGTAATAGGACTAGTAGAAATTAATCCATCAGGTGGTTGGATTGCTTTTGGAATGGAAGGTTGGACTAGTTTGTTATCATCAAAAGAGATTATTAAACGATTAAAGGATTTTCCTAAAACTATAAAAAATGAGAATCAAATTCATAAGCTTATTAAGTTACTAGAAGATGGACTTAAAAATATTGATTTAAAATGAAACACAGAATTTGGAGATGATTAGGAATAATTTTATGGAAGAAATTAATATAATAAATACAATTATTGGCGGTAGTGTTGCTATTCTTGGTCTTGTTTTAGGTTATTTTATTGGCTTAAAGAAATATGCATTTGAAAAAATATATGAGCAAAAATTAATAATCATTAAAAATTTGTATAGACAAATAGTTGATCTTGAATTTAAAATAAAAGAATATGTATATTTTATTGGTGCTGATACTCAAAAAGAATCTATAGGTAAAAGAATAAAGTCACTGAATGAGGTTAAAAATAATTTTCAGAAATTTCAACATGAATTTTGGAGAGAAGAAATAATATTAAATAAAAGTACTGTTATATTAATAAATAATTTTTTAAAAAAATATATTGAAATTACCTCAAAATTAACTGTTTCCAATATTCAGCAACAGCAAGGTGATTTCAAACAATCTTTTGATAACTGGGATGAAAGTTTTAAATTAATTTCTTCTGATCTTGTTGGAGTTAAAAATAAATTAAAAAAAGAATTTAGAAAAACATTAAAATTATGACAAAGACAAAAAAAACAATTAAACCAACCAAAAAGAAAATTAAAAGAACAAGACCAAGAGGAATTAGATCACTTAAACAAAGTGAGTTTTTAGAGATTATGGGAAGATTAGAATTAATAGATGAAGAAATTAAGAAAGAAAAGGAATTATTTGATATTAAGATAAAATCTTTGAAGTTTGAAAAGCAATATCTTAAGAATAGGTTTAAGGAAAATAGAACAAAAGATTAAAATAAATGAAAAAAGAATTAAATAATATGAAAAAATTAATTTATATTATAGTTGGGATAATTGTTTTAATTATTGTTATTATTATCATTGGCAGTAATGGAGAAGAATCAGAACAACAATTACCACAGGAGCAAACTCAAGGAGCTTCCCAAATTCAACAAGAAGAAAAAACATGGCAC
>CAZEZZ010000048.1:0-4949 GCA_964515885.1 uncultured Candidatus Saccharibacteria bacterium | reverse complement strand
TTCAGCATTTATATATTTGATTTTTAAAAAAACAGATATTATTTATTCTCGTGATCCTTTTATTCTATATTTAATATCTTTTTTTAAGAAAAATTTTGTTTTAGAACTTCATTATATACCAAAGAATTTCTTTTTATATAAGAGAGTCTTTAAAAAATCAAAAAATATTATTGTGATTACTAAGAATTTGAAAGATTCTTTAGTTAAAAAAGGAATTTTAAGTGATAAAATTTTAGTTGCTTCAGATGGAGTTGATTTAAGTAAGTTTGATATTAGCATATCAAAAGAAGAGGCAAGAAAAAAATTAAATTTGCCATATAATAAGAAAATAGTGCTTTATACTGGACATTTGTATGAATGGAAAGGAGCACAGGTTTTAGCTGATTCATCTAGGTTTTTAGACGAAGATGCAATTGTCGTTTTTGTTGGTGGAACAAAAGAAAATGAAAAAGAGTTTAAAGAAAAAAACAAAGAATTAAAGAACATCTTGATTTTAAGACATAAGCCATATTCTGAAATTCCATATTATTTAAAAGCTGCTGACGTCTTGGTATTGCCTAATTCAGGAAAAACAGAGATTTCAAAAAGTTGGACTTCTCCTATGAAAATGTTTGAGTACATGGCAAGCAAAAAGCCAATTGTTGCTTCTGATTTGCCTTCTATAAGAGAAATTTTAAATGAAAGCAATGCTATTTTAGTTAATTCAGATGATTCAGGAGGCTTGGCTGGTGGTATTAATATGGCATTGAAAAACCAAGCTTTTTTTGATAAAATCTCAATACAAGCATATCAAGATGTTCAGAAATATTCTTGGTTTAAACGAAGTAAAAAGATTATTAATTTTTTAAATAATGATTAACAAAATTCTTAGAAAAATAGGATTAACTTCTAAAATTACTCGTAAAAGATTAGAGCTTTTTATTCAAAAATATAAGAGTGATGGACTAACATTAGATATTGGTTGTTCTAATTCTCCTTATATTAAATATTTTCCTAATCGAATTGGTTTAGATATTCAGAATGGACCTCGTGTAGATGTTGTAGCTGATGCTCATAAACTGCCCTTTGAAGATGAAAAATTTGATAATATTTTATGTACTGAGGTTTTAGAGCATCTTCATTCTCCGCATTTAGCTATTTCCGAAATGAAAAGAGTTTTGAAGAAAGATGGTAAATTGATTTTAAGTACTAGATTTATTTTTCCTCTTCATGATACTCCAAATGATTATTACAGATACACTAAGTATGGTTTGAGATATTTATTTAAAGATTGGCAAATCATTGAATTAAAAGAAGAAGCCAATACAATAACAACATTAGCTGTTTTACTTCAAAGAATAGGTTATCAATGTGAAATCTTAGGATTTAAACCTTTTAAAATATTCTTTTTTCTTAAGGCAAAAATTATTTCTTGGTTTTCTTTTTTAATTACGAAAGAGTATGGTGACATAAGAAAAAAAATGCCAGAAACAAATATTATGACTTCTGGATATTATTTAGTAGTTCAGAAAATATGACTTCAAGAAAATTTATTATTTTATTATTTTGTCTTGCTCTTATCAGCGGGATTTTTTGGTCTATTAGTTATGGAGAAGATCCTACTATAAGTAGTGATTCTATTGGATACGATGAAAAAGCTTTAACTATTTTAGAAAAAGGCGTATTTTTTAAAGATAATCAAATTTCAGAAAGACCTCTTTACCCTGTGTTTTTAGCTGGAGTTTATAATGTTTTTGGTCATAATTATTGGCCAGTTAGAATTATTCAAATATTCTTTTTTATTTTTACCTGTTTTTTGGTTTATAGAATATGCCAAATGGTTTTTAATGAAAAAATAGCTAGATTGGCTAGTTTGTTTACGGCTTTATGTTATTCTATAGCGAGTTTTACTGGTCTTCTTTTTCGTGAATCGCTTTTTACTTTTTTAATTGTTCTTTTAATTTATTGTCTATACAAGGCCCAGTTGAGTCATAAAAATATTTGGTTTATTTTTTCCGGCATTATAATGGGATTAGCTATTTTAACCAATATGGTTCTTCAGTTTTTTCCATTAATTATTATAATTAATTTTTTAATAATTGGACGAGAATTTGGATTTAAAAAATTGTATCCAAAAATAGCTTTATTTTTTATAGCTTTTTTAATAACAATTAGTCCATGGCTTATAAGTGATTATTATAATTATGAACGAATTGCTAGTGGGTATGGTAGTGGATTGTATTTAAGAGAAAAAATAGAAAAAACAGAAGTTATTGAAGGAAAATATATTCAACATTTAGTTGGAAATATTCTAGGTGATTTTTTTGCAACAAAATGGTTTTCAAATTATGATAGGATGGAAACAAAGTATGGCAATAATACCAGACGACGACTTCAAGATTGGACGAACGAAAATAAAGATTTAGAGGTTATTGATAATATTTTTGTTCAAGAAGCTAAGGTAGAAATTTTAAAACATCCAATTAGGTTTTTAAAAATGACTTCAATAGATTTTTTAAAGTTCAATACTCCATTAATGCCTAATGTGCGAATGACAAATATGTTTACAAATACTCATCCAGGATTATCAGGCCTTACTAAGGGAAGTATTATTCTATTTATTAGATTTTTATATTTAATATTTTTTGTTTTAATACTTTATACTATTATAAAATGTATAAAAAAATGGAGCGAAATAAGTTGGCTTCTTTTGATCGTTCTTTATTTTAATTCTATTTATAGTTTAATTTGTGGATTTGCTCGTTATTCTGCGCCTATGTATCCATTTTATATTATTTTAGCTACTATTGGATTATTAATATTTTGGGATAAAATTAGACTTAAATTAAATTAGTTTATTTTTGAATAATTTTATGAAAATAAAGAAAAAAGAAACTTATGATTTATTAAAATGTCCATTATGTGGTAATTTTGATTTAGCTTATAAGTTCACTATTCATAGCCATTTGGTTGTTCAGTGTCAGAAGTGTTCTTTTCTCATGTTGAATCCACAACCTTCTGATAAGGAATTAGAAGAAATTTATTCATCTGATTATTTTTTAGGACAAAGAACAGAAGAAGAAGTAGAACGAACAATTGAAATGAAACGAGCTACAGCTAGGTACTATTTAAACATTATTAAGGATTATAGTAAAAAACCAATTAAACGTCTTTTAGAAATTGGTTGTGGGAACGGAGAATTTTTATTAGAAACAAAATCACAAGGGATTGATGTTGTTGGAATAGATGTATCTTCTAGTGCTGTAAAAAAAGCTCAAGAGAAATTAGGCGATTCAGACTCTGTTATTTATGGAACAATTGAAAATATTGATTTTCCAGAAAATTCTTTTGATGCTTGTATTTTGTCTGACGTTTTAGAGCATGTGCGTAATCCTAGTGATTTTTTAAAAAGTGTTCATAATTTAATTAAACCAAATGGCTTATTATTTGTATCAACTCCCTCGTTAGATGGATTTTATCATAAATTATTGGGAGAAAGATGGATGGAATTTAAGCCAGAACACTTATTCTATTTTGATTCTAATACATTGCAGAAGTTGTTTTTAAAAACTGGATATCATTGTATAAATATTCAACCTGATAAAAAAATACGTAATTTAGAATATATTGTTCAGCACTTTGAGCGTTTTCAAGTCAGAGGATTAACATTTTTGATTCGTTGTTTAATTAAAATAATGCCACCAGCAATGAGGCGTTATAATATTAAATTAAAAAGTGGCAATATAATTGCTTTGGCTCAACCTAAAAAAATATCAAAGCGCAAAAAACTTTCTGTTGTTGTGCCAGTACATAATGAAAAGCCTACTTTTTGTAAACTAATGGATTCTTTGATAGAAAAAAAAATTCAAGGGATTGACATAGAAATTATTATAGTAGAAAGTAATTCTAATGATGGGACAAGACAAGATGTTATGTCCTATCGTAATCATCCTTATGTTAAGATTATATTGGAAAAAGAACCAAAAGGTAAAGGACATGCAGTGAGAACGGGTCTCAAGGAAGCTAAGGGAGATTTTATATTAATTCAAGACGCAGATTTAGAGTATGATATTAATGATTATGATGCATTACTTGCTCCTTTATTGAATTATGAAAAGCTTTTTGTTTTGGGGTCTCGACATATGAAAAATACTAATTGGAAAATAAGACAATTTGAAAAAAATCCTTTTCTTGCTTTTTTTATGAATCTTGCAGATAGATTTTTTAGAGTTTTTTTTAATATTCTTTATCGACAGAATATTAAAGACCCAACGACTATGTATAAAGTTTTTAATTCTGAATGTTTAAAAAACATGAAGTTAGAATCTAATAGATTTGATTTTGATTGGGAGATTTTAGCTAAGTTGGTTCGTAGTGGATATACTCCATTAGAAATACCGGTTAATTATGTATCGCGATCGTTTTCAGAAGGGAAGAAAATAAGGCTTTTTCGCGATCCGTTAACTTGGGTTTTTGCTTTAATTAAGTATCGTTTTATTAAGTTAAATTAATATTATTATGAAAATTTGTTTTCTAACAAATGAATTATCTTTTAAGCACGGATGGGGTAGATATTCTATTAGCTTAATTAAGGGATTATCTGCTAGAGGATATGAGCCATTGGTTCTAACGGATAAGGCAAGTGAAGAAGATGATCTAAAAGAAGTAGAGAGCTATAAGACGTTATCTTCTCAGCGAAGCGACTTATTTAAACCGTTTTTTATTTTAAAAGATTATTTTAAGATAAAAAAAATTGCTCAAGATTGTGATGTAATCCATAGCTTAATAGAGCCGTATGCTCCATTAGCTGCTTTGTTGGCTAAAGATAAGCCGTTATTTATTACGACCCATGGTACTTATGCACCTCTTTTGTTTGATAAGTTATTAGCGGGGTATTTAACAAAAAAAAGTTTTAAAAAAGCAAATAAAATTTTTTGTGTTAGTAAATTTACTCAAAAGGAAATTTTAAA
>CAZEZZ010000047.1:0-4964 GCA_964515885.1 uncultured Candidatus Saccharibacteria bacterium | reverse complement strand
AATGGCATTGTGTTAGATCAATTTCTTGGCTCTGGAACAAGTTGCTTAGTTGCTTTAAAACAAAATAAGAGTTTCTTAGGAATCGAACTTAGTCCGGATTATATCAAAATTGCAAAACGGAGGATAATAAATTTTTTGAAAAATGGAGGATAAATTGGGAGAATTTAAATTAAATAAGATTTATTGTATGGATTGCTTAAAAGGTTTAAAAGAAATTCCAAAGAACTCAATTGATTTAATTGTAACCGACCCTCCTTATTATATTGAAAATCTTAAAGTAAATTTGAAAGCTCAAACTCTCAGAAGGTCTTCTAAAAATAATATTTTCAATGCAGATTGGGATTCATGTTTTGAGGATTTGGATGAATATAAATATTTTACTTTGAAAGTCTTAAAAGAATATAAAAGGGTTCTAAAGGGAAAGGGGCAAGCTTACATGTTCTTTAGTTATCATCATCTTGATTGGATTATTAGCATGATTAAAAGATTAGGTTTTAGATATTACAAGCCATTAATATGGTATAAGCCAGACACTATGGGAGTTTTTCCAAATCAATATGGATGCAATTATGAAGTTATGCTATGGTTTAGAAAAGATGATAAATTCGGAAAAGTAAAATTTAATATAGGATGCAGTCAAAGGGATGTTTTCAAACAAACAAGCACAAATATAAAATATAGAAAGGAGTGCGGATTCCATCCAACTCCAAAACCAAAAGAAATTATTAAAACATTAATAAAAAATGGTTCTGATGAAGGCGATATAATTCTTGATTGTTTTATGGGTTCTGGAACCACTGCTGTGGCTTGCAAAGAAACAAGCAGACGTTTTATCGGATTTGAAATCAGCCCTGAATATATCAAAATTGCCGAGAAAAGATTGGCACAAAAACAACTGAATAAAGAATGGTTTTCTGATAATACTAAAAAAATTCAAAAAGGAGGTGATGCAAATGGGGAAGATAGTTGTGAAGAAAGCAGTTGAGAGGAAACCAGGATATCTTTATTATGTAGATGGAAAAGGAAATGTCTGCGAATCAAAGATGGCAAGAGGAAAGAAAAAGAAAACTGCAAAGAAAAAACCTGCGAAAAAGAAAAAATAAATTCGCTAAATAAAATTATTTTTTATTTTTTTATTTAAATTAAAAACAAAAACAAAAATGGAAACACTCAAAAAACAATTGAAAGGGGGTATAACAGAATGAAACCAAAGTTAATTGTAACTTTACTCGTAGTCGTAAGTCTAATAAGCTTAGTTCAAGGAGCAGTAACTTATTTGGATAATGGACAGTGTTATAATTTTACTTTTCAAGAAGGGATTTTCAATGAAACATCTAACCAAGCAGATATAATTGAGAGAACAGAAACTTTTTGTTCTAATTACACTGACCCAAGTTTGACAACTAATCGGTGTAGTATAACAAAAATCTTAAAACCTGGAGAGCAACTCATACATCAAAGTGCAGCTTGCGACCTGAATATAACTTCTGTTTTAAATGTAAGCACTTATGAGCATGAAATTCCAATCTTTGTTGAAGGAGAAGATGAATGGATAAAAGTAACAATTGGAACAGAGACTCAAAGTTTTCCTAGATATTTAGGGTACTTTAATTATGAATCCACAAGAACAATGACCTGCCCTTTTCTTACAGAGCCAGTTGAAGGAGATCCTCAGAGTTTAAGAGATTGCCTGGCAATCTTAAAGGAAACAAAAGATATGACTAGTGAAGAAAGAGATGACTATAAACAATGCATTACTACAAGGGATGATTTTAAGGTTGAATGGGAAAAACGAGGTATTGAAATGGGATCAAAAGAAGCGGACATGAATGCCTGTGATTCTGACTTAAAAGTTTGTATTGATAAAAAGCAGGGTTCAGGTTTATCTAATGTTATCTTGATAATTATTGTGTTTATCTTGTTAGTTGTGACAGCCCTATTCATTGTATTAAGAATGAGGGAGAGAAGTCATTCTGTGGAGGATTTAGCATAATGGAACCTTTTATAGTTTTGCTGTTGATATTTTTAGCAATTATTGTGATTGTAGTGGTCTTTACAGTTTTGCTTATTATTTTAAGTAAAAATGCATCAGGAGGGATAAGGAAAAGAGTTGTTCTTGATTTAAAGAAATGGCTTACCCATAATAGGATTATAACTTATCGGCCTCATCAGGATTTTCTTACAGGAGATTGGATGAGAGCAACACAAAATCAGAAAACTGCATTAGTCAGGGAAAAAGGCATATTAAAAAAACCCGAGCATGAGATTGACTTAGAAGATTGGAATATAATGCAAGATTCTGAGACAGGTTTTACTTTGATCATAAATGGCATTAGTGTTTTAAATAAAGAGATTGGAAATAAACTCCGTAAGTTAATAACTGATTTAGATAAAGAAAAATCTGAGAAGTCTGTTTTGCTTGCAAGAATTAGCTATCTTGAAAAGCATATGGATAAAGAAGTTGAGAAAAAGCTGAATGCAATGGTTGATAATGAGGTTAAATTAAAATCTTGGGTTTCTGATAAGAAAAAATGAAAGCAAAAGACTTAAATGAATTGAAAGAGAATTTTAGAGAACTTGGACTTCGAACTTCAGAAATCCTTGATTTTAAAATTTTAGCTAAAGGACTTGATAAGGATGGATATCTTAATGAAGATTTTGAATTAGTTGATTTAGATAAGTTTAGAGAAATTCAAAATACTCTGAAAGCTAAAGGACTTCTTGAAACAGGTTTTAATAATTTCATAAATATCACCAATGAAATTGATATGATTCCAGAAAGATTAAAGCATAACATTGAAAAGATTTTACTGGGAATTGAACAGCTTGAACTTTTTATTGAAAAGGAGTTTTTAGAAAAACAAAAGGAAGAAGAATTCCCAAAAGAAGAATCTACAGAGGTTCAGGAAACTAGGGAAGCTGAAGTTCCGCAGGAAGTCTTTGAAGATGATGATGGAGAGAAATTAGAAAGTCATGAAGATATAGAATCAAAGAAAGAGCCTGAAGATATGAGAACTGATGAAGAAAAAGAGAAGGACGCTTTATACGAACAAGTTCAAAATGAAAACAAAGCCTAAAAATATCAGCACAACCGCTATAATTCCAGTCTTAGTCAAAGACCTCTCAACAGGAAAATATCTTAGAATGGGTTATATCAATCTTCTAAGTTTCTGGAAAGGTGGCAGAAAATCTCCTACAAGAAAGATTATTCAAATAAAAATAGAGGTAGATGGCAGACAAATCCAATTGTTGCCAAAACTCTATGATTTTGTTAAGCTTATGAAGATTCAACCAACATATGCTAAACTTAACAGCAGAAGTAAAACAAGGTTTAAGATTATGGATAAAGATACGTGGGATTATTGGCTGAAGCTTAGAGAAAGGCAGGAAGGGGGGCTGAAAAGCAATAAGACGTAAACAATTTGGGGTTTGCGGGAAGGAGGTGAGTTATATTATTTTATAATATAAGATAGTGATACACCAAAAAAAGAAAATGAAGTTATTACAAAACGCAAAAAAGAGAAATTATTGGGTAGAAAAGAACCAAATACCGATAGGTTTCACAAGAAATAAGGAGCTTATTTGGAAAAGGTTCACTCCAAAGTCAGATTCTCTAATTATCCCTGCAAGACCTGGAATTGGCAAGTCTGTAATACTCAAAAACTTTTATTTTTGGCTGTTTCAAAACCAAAGACCTTTAATTGTGTTTGATCCAGAAGGATTAGATCATAGGTTAAGTTATTACCCCAACTCTCGCCCCATAAAATTGCCTCCAAACACTAAACCTCAAGGCATTAGATTTCTTGAAACTGGACAAAGAGCATATTATTTTACAATTTCAAACAACCCAATGAAGCATGAAAAAAAGTTTATTCCCGCTCTTTCAGAATTGGGAAACAAAGAATTAAGGAGTTTAGGATTTAGTCCTGGAGCAATTAGAAAGTTTATAAATATTTTAGAAGAATACGGGCCTTTTAAGGATTTTGAAAGCCTGCTTGAGTTTGTACAAAAGTTCCCGATAAGAGAAGACATAGCAGAGAGATATCAAAGAAATATGCCTAATTTAATCCATAATAAAGAATACAAACCCCATGACATTGTTTTATCTTCAACTAAAAATAATCTTATCCAGCATTTATATCAAATAATTCAAGAAGGAATTTTTTCTCTGAACAAAACAGATAATATTTCATTTATTGATTTAATAAAAAGAGGGCATTCTGTTTTTCTTTCTTTTAATGGACATTATGATATTTGCAGGGCAATGGTTGGGAAAATTGCAGGAGAGGTTATATCTTACCTAAAAGAGTTGGAAGATAAGGGCGAAAGATACACTTTTGGGCAACCATGGTTTATTTTTGAAGAGATGGATGGGATTATTCCAAGAAGTCCTGAAAGCTATGAGGAGCCGATTGTTGACACCCTTGCCCGTTTGATTTTAAGATTTAGAAAATTATCTGTTGGTATGACAGGAGCCTGCCCTTCCTTAACAAGTCTGGATAAGAAAGTCGCTCAAAGTTTTCATGAATATATTTTTGGAAGATTTGCCGGCACAGAATTAAACGAAATAGCATCGATAACTCAAGAAACTTCAATAATCCCTATAATAAATAATCTCTATTGGAATCGGCATGTTAATTATGGTGCAGGCGAAAGAGAGGTTTTGTATGTTACAGAATTAAAACAAAAGTTTAAGATTGATCCTTTTGAATGCCCATGTGAAATTCATCGAGAACCTACAGGAGTTGGGAAAAAATGAAAGTAATAATTTATTGTAGAACATCAACAACCGACCAAAATCCAGAAAATCAAAAGATAGAGTTAGAGCATTATGCAAAAGCTATGAATTATGATTATAAAATTGTTGAAGAACAGGAATCTACAAGAAAAACAAGACCTTTGAAAAACCAAATCTTTCAAGAGGCATTAAGAAAGAAATGGGATTTAATTTTAGTTTGGAAACT
>CAZEZZ010000046.1:0-5094 GCA_964515885.1 uncultured Candidatus Saccharibacteria bacterium | reverse complement strand
AAACCAACTGTGAATTACCACAAACAAAAAACAACTACTCTTAGGTGGTGAAATGGTTTATTTTACCATAGACATTAATTCGTTTACAACAGGGGAGCGTTATTTATACAAGGAGATAAACCGTGACAAAAGCAAATAGCCACACCGCTAAGAAAATTAAAACTTGGAAAGAGGAATATTTAAACTTCTCTTTGGGCGGCAGAATGGCAGTCAACGACGATTACTTAGAGAAGCTTGGATTTGAATTTGTAGAATGGGCAACTCAGCAAAAGCATGAGAAGAAACCGTGCACAAGACTGCAAGATTTTTATGAACTCAAAGGAATGCATCACCAAGCTTTTAACAAATGGTGCAAAAAGAATAAAGTGCTTATGCAGTGTAGAGAACAAGCTAAGATGATTATTTGTAATCTTAGAGAAAATGGTGTTAATCGAAGAGAATTTCATCCTGGTTTAATAGAAAAAAGCATGCATATGTATGATCCTGAGTGGGAAGCTATCGATTCATACCAGGCTAACCTCAAAGCTAAAGCACACGAGAAGAATAAACAAGGTGATGTAAGAGTTGTTATAACTCCCGCAATACCTACTGATATTCCTCCTATGCGAAGAAATACTGATGTGCTAAACGAAAATAATGAGGTTGAATAATGAAGCTAAGTGTAGAAAGCCAAATACACCTAAACAAATTCAAATGTAGGTTTTATCAGTGCGCTCTCTTTGATGCTTTAGAGAATAAAGGCTATCGAAAAATCATGTGTTTATGGGGAAGACGCAGTGGCAAAGATTTTGCGGCATTCTCGTTGATGATACGTGCTGCATTGACTAAAGTAGGGGTTTATTATTATATCTTTCCTACATATGCACAGGCAAAGAAAGCTGTTTGGGACAGTATTACAAATGACGGTGAAAAATTCCTGGATTATATACCACCAGAACTCATAGTTAGTAAGAACTCTCAAGAAATGAAAATCGAACTCGCTAACGGATCTCTTATACAGTTTGTTGGCTCAACTGACTATGATCGTCTTATGGGAACTAATCCGCAAGGCTGTGTATTCTCGGAGTATGCAACGCAGGATCCGAGAGCTTATCAATACATTCGTCCTATTCTTACAGCAAATAATGGATGGGCAATCTTCATAAGCACGGTAAGAGGAAAAAATCATTTATGGGATCTTTATAACATTGCTAAAGACTCTCCTGAATGGTTTTGTGAATTACTAACTGTAGAGGATACTGGTCACATTCCTCTTGAAGAGATTCAGAATGAAATACGCGAAGGTGTAATGTCTTACGAACTCGTAAGACAAGAATATTATAATGACTGGAATCTTGGTGTAGAGGGCAGTTATTATGGCCGTTACATAGATAAGCTACGTCTTAATAGCCAGATTAGTTCTGTTCCATGGGAACCGAGTTTTAAAGTTCACACAGCATGGGATTTGGGCATACGAGATAGCACAACTATTATCTTCTTTCAGGTTATTGGCCAAACTATACATATCATTGATTGTTATGAGAAAAACAAAGAGGGATTAGAGCATTATGCTAATGTTATACACTCTAAGCCTTATACGTATGGTACACATATTGCCCCACATGATATAAAAGTCCGTGAGTATGGTTCTGGTATTACACGTATTGAGAAAGCGCGTCAGCTTGGTGTATATTTTACTGTTGCTGAAAATATTTCTATTCCTGATGGTATTGAAGCGGTTCGATCCCAATTGCCCAAAATGTGGTTTGATGAACCGAAGTGTGCACCATTAATTAAAGCATTAGAGAATTATCGACAAGAGTATGACTCGAAAAGAAAAGTTTACAAGGATAAACCTTATCACAACATCGACTCGCATTTCGCCGACTGCATGCGCTATTTGAGTATTTCATTGTCCAAAGTGCGCGATGGCACAACGCCAGAAGAACTTGAAAGAAGATTTCGAGAAGCTAGGTACGGATCCAACAGCAACCTGCCACCTTTTTTTCGAGAGCCAATAGATTATTAAGAAACCTAAGGACGTATGAACACAAAGAAACAACCTTTAATAGCAGCAGATCTTACAGAGCCAGAGGAAAAGCGTCTTACAATGTTTTTTCATCTGTTGTGGAAAATAGACCGACGTGTTAACAAAGAGAAACGCCAAGAGATTCAACGACTTGTTAACACACTTGATCTTTATGTTTTACAGCAACTCAAAAAAACAGGCATTCTCGCTAGCATGATCTACAACCATGACGCAGAACACACACAATCGACGAGACGCGCTCAAATTTAAACGCTGCGCACGGGAACCACTATGCGCAAGGTGATTTTATTACCGTAAAAAAACTACGCACAACGTTGTTAATTTCGTGCTACAAAAACAATATTCTCGGTTAACGCTGCTGGAGGGGCGGACCGTGTCACGGTGAACAGCCAGCGGCGGGGCCGCACGGCGCCAAGCGACTTAACTTTCTCATTTCTAAAGAGAGTTTAGAACACAAAGAAAATTTAATCTGAGTTTGATGTTTCTACGTTGAGCTTAATTTAGAAAAACAATGTTCAATTGATTGTTCTTTGTGTTGTTTTCTCTTCTTACGAGAGGGGGAATTTTTATTCCCCACTCGAAGTAAGATATTAATCTCTTAATCTCTTAATATCTTATTGGAAAAACGACCCTCAAAAAAGCCCTGATGTTAGCATGTTATTTTTTGCGAGGCGTAAAAGTTTGCCCTAAGTCCCGTAAAAGTTTGCCCTAGGTTCCGTAAAAGTTTGCCCTAGGTTCCGTAAAAGTTTGCCCTAGGTAATTTTAATTCTCTAGTTCTTGATTTTTTGTCATTATGAGTTTCTTATTTTTAATTATTTGAGGACTTGGGGTTACCCAGATTTGGACAGCTGTTTCTTCCCAATTTTCTAATATTCCTCTTTCTACAAACCTTCTCATTTTGTTTCGGATTTCTTTTTTTGCAACACGAGGATTGGAGATATATGTTTTTTCCAGATTTCCCAACTCTAAAAGCAAAGGCCAATCAAGTTTGAGTTTTTTTTCTTGATATTGAGAAGCTCTATTTTGAATATAAAAAGCTAAATTTACATCACTTGGATGGAGTTGGAGTGTGGTATTTTTAAAAATTGCTGGAAAAAACTTTACATTATCGTGTTGTCTTAAGAGTCGTCTTGCGATGATTGTTGGGAAATCATCAATTTCTTTTTCTCCGCCTAATATTTCTAAAAGGGGTTGTTCAATCCATAAGGTAGAGTCTTTTTTGCAACCCTTTTTAGTTATTACTCTCTCTTTTGATATTGTTGTTCGGGATACCATCAATGTATCACTCCAGTGATCTTTTTTTTCTTTCACTGAAAAAGAAGAAGTACGATCTTCATCTGAACACTCCTTCATTACATCGATCATTTTAACTTGGCCTTCTATATTGCCTTGTTCGTTAGCAATCTTCCAGTGAGCCATCCATATTGTTAGTCCTTTTTCGTGCATTCTTTTTTTGTATCTTTTAAATAATCTCTTTGCTTCATTTTCAGATGATGTAATGAGTTCATATTTCACAAGAATATGTTCTCCATATGAATCTTTTTCCTTTCCTTTGATAAAGAATGACCCATCATCATATTGTTCAATTGTTGCGTTATTAATCAGTTCTTTTAAGTAGGATACTGAATCCGTCATTTCTCTGGATATACCAAAGGTTTCATCTAAATTAACAAAATTGAATAAACCTGTATTTACTTCAAGGGCATTTGTTAGTTTTTCGAAATTCTCTACTAGATATCTTTGAAAATTAGCAATGTTTTTTATATCTTCTTGGAATTGGATTACCGAGGGTGCAGTCATTGATTTGAACAGGTTTTTTAATTCTTGTTTTGACGGATTTGGTTTGTTTTTTAAAAAATCCATATAGGTTTTACATTTTGAGTTCATATCTTGGTTCATATTTTTTATTGTATCAATGTAAAGTTTTGCTAATTTTTTAGGTATACGTTTTTCTTCAATCCACGTATTAATATGTTCTAATGATAAATTATCTATTTGGTAGTCCCCATTTTTTTCTTTAATGAGAACAGGTTTTTGGAGTTTGTTTTTTTCTTTCATTACTAATCCTTTTTATTTTGTTTGCATAAATCTGTCTCGAAGTGTTGGCTTTTCATTTTCCGTGACAGTCACAGATACTTTTTCGTTATTGCTATCTTTTTTCTCAACAGATAAACAACCATACGGATCTTTGAATAACAATTGGTCGTCAATAATTCTGGTATGATTTGATTTTGCCATTTTTTGATTAATGTGGTTACGGTCAGTCTTATTGTTATTACCTTCCTCTGTGACTCTTTCTAGATTGATTTGTAAGCGAACACCGTCAGTTATAGCGCTTGATCCTCGTGATGAAGATTGATCTGTTGATCCTGAAGCGAAACCGCTTTTGCTCATATGATGACCGAATAAGATTGTTGGCTTGCCTTTAATATCAAGTGATAATGATTCTAGTAACGATATGAAACGTGTAGCCTGCGCGTTGTCTTTTTCGGCTTCTGACCCCAAGAAACGCGATACAGGATCAAAAATAATTAATGATAAACCATCTTCACGTTTGTTTGCTATTGATTTTAGATTATTGTAAATACTTTTATAAAACTCTGTGGGGTTACCGTTTTTATCAAGAAATGATGCGTCTGTTCCATGCACTGTTTGTAAAGCTAAATTCTTTTCCACTAAACCAACATCAAAAGATTTGTTTTGTGTATCAGGATAAAGGTTTTTACATAACTTACGTATCATGCGATGAATATCATCGTTTGTATTCTCGCCATAAAAACAAACAACACCACCAGGTTGTTCTACTAGATATTTACCTAAGAATTTACATCCCGAAGCAACTGCTAAACCTAGTTGTGTTAAATATCCTGTTTTTCCTATACCTCCAGCACCAATTACTGCACCAACAATACCTTTAACAATAAATGGCTCTGTTTTTTTACCTTCAGAGTGATTTATTCCTTTATCTATACTTATCAATCGTGGTATTGGTGGGGCTTCTTCTGTTAGGAAGTTTTTGGGCATATCGCATATAAAAGAGATAGAGGAATCAAGCTTTTTCTTTG
>CAZEZZ010000045.1:0-5164 GCA_964515885.1 uncultured Candidatus Saccharibacteria bacterium | reverse complement strand
GGGGCTATCATTAGATCTGTTTTGATAATTGCAGGGTTAGTTGTAGAAGTATTTATATTAGTTATCGGATTCTCTGTTTTGATTTTATGGATTATTTCTCCGTTTATTGTTTTAGGGTCGTTCATATTCGGTATTAAATTATTATTTTAATATATGGATAATTTTAATTTTAAAACATCTGCCATATATTCTTCTTTAAGGTGGGGGAACTTGTTTGTTTTTAAATGGATTAAAATATTAAAAATAACTCTTTTTATTCCTTTTGCAATAATATTCTTTATTTTCCTTTTTGGATTTTTTAGCGATACCATAAAAATTAGCAGTTTATCTTCTCTTCTTGGTTTAATTTTAATTTTATTTAGTCTCTCTCTGGGGCTTCAAATGAAAGAGTGGTTTTTAAATATTAAACTCAAGAACCCTAAATTAAAAATATCTTTGAAAGAAGTAGCAGAAAATCCAAATAATTTTAATTTGGCAGAATTTTTAAGTTATCAATCTGCAGATGCTGTTAATAAATCAATAAGGTTTTCAAACAGGAAAACACTTCCTTTTATAAATTCTTCTGTTCTTTTTTATCAGACTTTAAATGATAAAGATCTTAATTTCATTTTTTCTAGAATACTCGTCAACTTAAAGGGTTTAAAACAAATATTAAAAAGTTATATCTTAAAAGATTCAGGTAAAGATAGTAAAAGAATAAAAGCAGAGTATTCTGTAGATTTTAAAGAAACTATTTTAGAGGCTCTACAGTCTGCAGGAAGAAAAGGACATTTAAAAATAGAAACAGGAGATTTATTGGTTGGTTTAGCTAAATCAGACCCCATATTCAAAAAGATTTTATTGGAGAATAATTTAAAAGTTTCAGATATAGAAAATCTTACATGGTGGTTATGGTCTTTAAAGATAAGGATAGCTGAAAGAAAGAGATTTTGGGAATGGAAGAATTTAGCCAAAAAAGGTAGTTTAGCTAAGACCTGGTCATCTGGATACACTATTACCCTAGATAAATTTGGAATAGACTTATCAGAAGTAGTAACGAAAATGGGATTCATAGAAGTAATAGGACATAAAAAAGAAATAGAAGCCACAGAAAGGATTTTAACTAGGAGGGAGATTAATAACTGTCTTTTAATAGGAGAGCCAGGAGTAGGTAAAAAGAGTATGGTTCTAGAATTAGCTAGAAGAAGCGTTTTAGGAGAAAGCTTAGAAGGAGTTAAATATAAGAGAATAATACAATTAGATCTTCATGCTCTAGCTGCTAAAACGTCTACAATCTCCGAGATAGAAGAGATTTTAGACGCTATATTTCAAGAATGTACTGCAGCAGGCAATATTATCTTAATTATAGATGAATTTCATAACTTTATAGGAGGGAAAGATAGACCTGGAATAATAGATATATCAGGTGTCATAGCCCCTTATTTACGCTTACCTCAGTTTCAGATAGTGGCTATTACTACGTTTACTGGGCTACATAAGCAAATAGAACAAAAGCCAGGTATTCTCTCTATGTTCGGAAAAGTAGAATTAAGCGAGCTTCCTAAAAGAGAGACATTGATGATATTGGAAAAGATGACATTGTCTTTAGAAAATAAATATAAAACATTTATTACTTTCCCAGCTCTCAGAAAAATAATTTCTTTGGCAGATAAATATCTTCCAATACCGTTTCCTAAGTCCGCTATGGATTTATTGGATGAGGTATTAGTTCATTTAACTTCTACAAAAGAAAAAGTTTTATTACCAAAACATGTTAATGAGGTTGTTTCCAGAAAAACTAAAGTTCCTGTTGGGGACGTAGAAGAGAAAGAAAGAGATACTTTATTAAACTTAGAAGATTTATTGCATCAGAGAATTATAAATCAAGTAGAAGCAGTAAGAGAAGTATCAACTGCCCTAAGGAGAGCTAGATCTCAGATAACAGTAAGAAAGGGACCAATGGGAACATTTCTTTTTCTGGGTCCAACTGGTGTTGGTAAAACAGAAACTGCTAAAGCATTGGCTGAAATATATTTTGGGTCTGAAGAAAGGATTATCCGTTTAGACATGTCAGAGTATCAAAGCGTTAATGACATACCAAGATTAATTGGAGCACCTGGAGAAGAAGGAACACTTACTACAAAGATAAGAGAAAATCCTTTTTCATTATTATTGTTAGATGAAATAGAAAAATCTCACCCTAACATTCTAAACCTTTTCTTACAGGTGTTAGATGAAGGATTCTTAACCGATGGCCTTGGAAGAAAGGTAAACTTTAGAAATTGTATTATTATTGCTACTTCTAATGCTGGGTATCAAATAATACTAAAAGCCCTGAAAGAAAAAACGGAATGGGTAGATGTTAAAAGAAATATTTTAGATTATATTTTTCAGGAAGGATTATTCCGTCCAGAGTTTATAAACCGTTTTGATTCAATGGTAGTTTTCCAGCCCTTAAGTCAAAAGAACCTTTTGGGGATAGCTGAGTTAATGCTTAAGAAATTAAAGAATAACTTAAAAGATCAAAACATAGAATTAATAATAACTGAACCATTAAAAGAAAAGATTGCAGAGTTGGGATATAATCCTACGTTTGGTGCAAGACAGATGAGAAGAGTTATTCAAGATAAAGTAGAAAATGTTTTGGCTTCAGCCTTATTATCAAAGAAAATTAAAAGAGGGGACAAGATAGAGATAAATCCTGATGACTTTAGCCTAAAGATACATTAAGCAGATAAATTAGGTTATTACTAGAAATACAGCTTTTTCAATAAGCTGTTTTTTATTTTGGGCATAACTGGGGATTAACTGTGTAAAAACTAGTGGTTTTAAGCTGAAATTAATGTGGTATAGTGTGTTGACCAAGGGAGGAAAGTGGGATATAAAGTATATGAAGTGGGGATAAGTGGAAAAGTATGTTAATAACTCCCAACTTCTGTGAACAACTATGTTTCTAGGAGAATACAAATATTCAATAGACGATAAAAAAAGATTAGCTATCCCTACTAAGTTTAGGTTGGCTTTGGGAAAGAAAGCAGTAATAACTAGAGGATTAGACCAATGTCTTTTCTTGTACCCTGTTAAGGAATGGGAAAAATTAGCTAAGAAATTATCTCAGTTACCATTGTCTCAATCAGATGCCAGGGGATTCGTAAGACTTATGTTAGGAGGTGCTATGGAAGTTTCAATTGATAACTTAGGAAGAATACTAGTTCCAGATTATTTAAAAGATTACGCTGTCTTAAAAAAGAAAGTTGTCATGGTTGGTTTATATGACAGAGTAGAACTTTGGGACGAGACAGAGTTTTTAAAATATCAAAAAAAGACAGAAATGGGGGCAGGAGATATGGCCGAACGTTTAAAAGAATTAGGAATATAAAATGAACCACGTATCAGTCCTTCAAAAAGAAGTAATAGAATATCTTGACCTAAAACCAAATAATACTTTTATTGATTGCACTATAGATGGAGGAGGGCACACATTACAAATATTAGAAGAAACTAAACCAGCAGGAAAAGTATTAGGAATAGATTGGGACTCAGGAATGATAAGCCGTTTAAAAATTAAATCAAAAGAATTGAAATTGCAAAATAGATTAATCTTGGTGAATGATAACTTCGCTAACCTAGAAGAAATAGTGAAGCAAGAAAAGATAAAAACAGTTCATGGAATATTGTTTGATCTAGGATTCTCAAGTTGGCATCCTGATTCATCCGAAAGAGGATTCACTTTTAAAAAGAACGAAAAACTGGATATGAGGTATGACATTAATAATCCTCTAACAGCAACTAAGATTTTAAACTTCTGGTCAGAAAACGATATAGAGAACATTTTCAAAGAGTACGGAGAAGAAAGATTTTCTAGAGAAATAGCAAAAGGGATAATAGCTGAAAGAAAGATAAAAGAAATAGAGACAACGTTCCAATTAATAATCATTATTAAAAAATCAATTCCTCCGAAATATCAGCATCAAAAGATTCATCCAGCTACCAGAGTATTCCAAGCACTAAGAATCGCAGTTAACGACGAATTAAACAACATTAAAAGAGGTTTAGAACAAGCAGCAAATATTATAGGAAAAGATGGAAGGGTAGTAGTAATATCATTCCACTCTCTAGAAGACAGAATAGTTAAAAACTTTATTAAAGAAAAAGAACGAGAAAATATTATTCAAGGTCTAACTAAGAAACCAATAACACCTAAACAAGAAGAAATTATAATTAACAATCGCTCAAGGTCGGCCAAACTAAGAGCATTTAAAAAAATATGACCACTCAAACAATAGTTTTTCCTCTCTCAATAAGCACTAAAATAGCTTTAAATAAGAAAATAATAGCAATATCTCTCTTAGGGATAATGTTATCTCTCTTGGCTATTTCCATAATTCAAGTTAATGCGTATACTAAGGAAATGTACACTATCAGAGAATATCAAAGGCAGATCACTGGATTACAAGGAAATAACAAGATGTTGGAAATAGACTTGTCTAGGGCTAGTTCTTTCAATAATCTTGGTTATCACGTTGAGAATCAGGCCTTTGTGAAGGCTGATACAATAGAGTATATTAAGGTCTTGGGAGGAACAGCTTTAGCTAAATAATAATTTCTCATATTTTATGAAGCAATGGAGAATTAATTTTGTTTTGATTGTTATTCTTTTATTTGGAGGATATATACTCTCCAATCTTTTTTTTATTCAAGTGCTGAATAGCGATTTTTATAGGGCTTTATCTAAGGGGCAGGCTTTGTATAATCTTGAAGAAACAGTTATTGAATCTAGAGGAGAAATATTCTTTAAGGGGGGAGAGCCTTTAGCCGTTAATGTTGAATGGCCATTAGTAGCTATATCTCCAATAGAAATAGAAGATAAAGAAAACACTTCTTTTAAATTAGCTACTATTTTAGAAATAGACCAAGATTATCTTTTAGAAAAGGTTAACGGAGACGATATCTATCTTATTTTAAAAAGAAAAATATCTCAGAATGAAGTAGAAAAACTAAAAGAGTTAGACATAAAAGGGGTTTATCTTCAAAAAGAATTGGGTAGATACTATCCTCAAGAGGATTTAGCTTCCCAGTTAGTAGGATTTTTAAATGCTGAAGGAATAGGTCAGTATGGATTAGAAGAATATTATGATGATATTCTAAGGGGACAAAGAAAAGAAGCAGGAAAAGATATATATCT
>CAZEZZ010000044.1:2243-5266 GCA_964515885.1 uncultured Candidatus Saccharibacteria bacterium | reverse complement strand
AGCAAAAAAATATGTTATCGGTGTTGATGGTGGAGGATCTAAAACTACGGCTGTTCTGGCCACCTTAGAAGGCAAAATCATTAAGAGAGCTGAGGTAGGATCTTCCCAGATAAGGAATATCGGATTAAAAAAAGTAGTAGATAATCTTGTTTTAGTTCTTGAAAAAGTTTCTCTAAAAAATAAAGAGGTTTTATCCGTTTTTATGGGCTTACCAGCAATGGAGGAAGAATTTAAGTCCAATAGAGAGAAAATAAAAAAGGAATTATTAAAACGTAAAAAGATTCTTTCCATTTTAAAAGGAAAATTAACAATAGTGTCAGATCAGTTAGTTGGTTTTAGATCAGGGACAGACAATAAGAAAGGAATCGTTTTGGTAGCTGGATCAGGGTGTGCCATTCTCGGGTTAAGAAAAGAAAAAGAAGCTAGGGCTGATGGTTGGGGCTATCTAAGCGAAATGGGATCTTCTTTTAGAATTGGACAAAAAGCTCTACAGGAAGTATTTAAAGGAGTAGATGGAAGATCTTCAAAAACTATAATTACTAATTTAATCTTTAAAGAATTGAAAGTTAAAAATAAGGAAAGTCTTATTAATTTAATTTATTCAAATAATCCTACAGATATAATTCCACTTTTTTCTGCTTCAGTTGATATGGCAGCAAGAAAAAATGATAAAGTGGCTAAAAAAATACTTCAAGAAGTAGCAGATGATCTAGTTTGTTCAGCCGTAGCTGTAATTAGAAAATTAAACTTTAAAAATGAAGATTTTCCTGTAGTTTTAATAGGAAGTGTCTTCAGCTCAAAAATAATATTAGATAGAGTAAAGAAAGGAATTAAAAAGACTGCCTTTAAAGCTAAGTTTATTAGACCCAAAGAAGAACCAGTTGTTGGAGCAGTGAAATTAGCATTGGAGCAAATAAAATAATGGAGAAGATAAAGATAAAGAATGTTAACATTAAAGAATTAGCAGCTAGTTTAAATAAAGGAAAAATAATAGTTTGTCCGACAGATACTGTTTATGGAATGATTTGTGATGTTAGAAATAAAAAATCAGTTAATAAACTTTTTGAAATAAAGATGAGAGATAAACAAAAATTTATCCCTTTTTTTGTAAAAGACATAAAAATGGCTAAAAGTTTAGCTAAGGTGAATAAAGAACAGAATTCTTTTCTAAAAACAGCTTGGCCAGGGGAAATAACAGTTATTTTAGAAAGAAAAAAAGGGAAGAAATTATATGGCATAAATAATAATAAAATTGCTTTAAGGGTTCCAGACCATAAATTGATTAAAGATTTATTTAAAAATATTAATTTTCCTTTATCTGGAACATCCGCTAATGTATCAAATAAAAAATCAGCTATTAGTGGAAAAGAAGTGATAAATCAATTTAAAGATAATAAAATATTGCCTGACTTAATTATAGATGGAGGCAGATTAAACAAGAGAAAACCTTCTACAATTTTTGATTTAACAGTTAAACCGTTTAAAATATTAAGACAATGATAATTTTAGGAATAGAAACATCGTGTGACGACACAAGCGTGGCTTTAGTTGACGCTCAAAAATCTGGATTTAAAATTCTAGAGAATATAATTTCTTCTCAAACTAAAATACATAAAAAATGGGGAGGAGTTGTTCCTAATTTAGCTAAAAGAGAACATGAAAAGAATCTCCCATTAATATTAAAAGAAGTTCTTAAAAATAATAAAAAACCTGACATTATTGCTGTGACTTATGGTCCAGGGTTAGAGCCTTGCTTATGGGTTGGAGTTAATTTTGCTAAAGAATTAGCTGTTAAATTAAAAAAACCGTTGATTCCAGTTAATCATATAGAGAGTCATTTTTTAGCTAATTGGATTGAATCAAACGGTAAAAATGTTAAATTTCCTGCGATAGTTTTAATTGTTTCTGGAGGACATACTATTTTGGTTTTAGCAAAAGAAATAGGAAAATATAAAATAGTTGGAGAAACTAGAGATGATGCCGCTGGGGAATGTTTTGATAAGGTAGCTAGAATATTGGGAATTGGGTATCCTGGAGGACCAATCATATCTAAAAAAGCAGCAGAATTTAAGAAAAGGAAATACAACATTAAATTGCCTAGACCTATGATGTATCAGAAAAATTATGATTTTAGTTTTTCTGGTTTAAAGACAGCTGTTTTATATGACTTTCAAAGTAGGTCTCCTAAAATAAGAAAATCTCAAGATTATATTAGAGAAATTTGTTTTGAGGCTCAAGAATCAATAATAGATGTTTTAATTAAAAAAACAATTAGAGTAGCTAGGGACTTTAAGGTTAAATCAATAATTCTTGGAGGAGGAGTTGTAGCTAATAAAAACTTAAGGAATAAGTTTAAAGAAACTGGTAAAGAATTAGGATTAGAGATAGTAATTCCTTCAATAGAATATTGTACTGATAATGCGGTGATGACGGCGGTTACAGCATTTTTCAATAAAAATAAATCTAAGAACTGGAAAACTCTAAAGGCCAATGCTAACCTTAAGATAGGTAAATAATATGAATTGGAATATAATTGTTTTTGAATCAATAAATCAATATGCTGGTAAAAGCGAATACATTGATTGTTTAGCTATTTTTTTTGCTAAGTATTTACCTTATATTCTAGCCTTTGGATTATTGATCTTCTTAGTTAAGAATTTTAATAAATATTTACCGCTAATTTTAAGAGCAGTAGGAGCAGCTATTTTAGCTAGATTCGTTTTTACTGAGATAATAAGATTTATATGGGAAAAACCAAGACCATTTATAGAGAATAATGTTAATCTTATTTTAGAACATTCTCCTTCGGCTTCATTCCCTTCTGGGCATGCTTCATTCTTTTTCGCACTATCTACTGTAATATATGCTTATAATAAAAAAGCTGGCACATCTTTCTTTGTTGCCAGTTTTTTAATCTCTATTTCCAGAGTTTTTTCTGGAATTCATTGGCCAGCAGATATATTAGCTGGTGCTATAATCGGGATAATTTCCGGTTGGTTAATCCTTAAGTTTTTCAAAAAATA
>CAZEZZ010000044.1:0-2143 GCA_964515885.1 uncultured Candidatus Saccharibacteria bacterium | reverse complement strand
TTATTCTATTATATTTCTCCTTCCTTTTCAACCTTGTAATCGCATTCTTTATTAGAGCATTTTTCCTTATTCTTACCACTTTCTACAAGCATGGATTTGCATTTAGGACAGAATTTTCCAGTAGGCTTATACCATAAAGCATAGTCACATTTAGGATAAGTATTACATCCATAGAAAACTTTTCTCTTCTTAGTTCTTTTGGGAACTAACTTTCCTTTTTTACATTTTGGGCATTTAATTCCCAAATCATTCTCTTTTAAAGATTCTGTGTGTTTGCATTTAGGGAAACTAGAACAAGCATAGAATTTTCCATATCTTCCTAATTTAATAATTAGCGGAGAATTACATTCAGGGCAGATTTTGTCTGTAGGGGTATCGGTAACATCTTTTTTATCTATTAGTTTGTATTTCGCTTCTAGGTTATTCATGAAAGGATCATAAAAATCTTTTATAACAGGAAGTATTTTTTTCTCCCCAGCGGCTATTTTATCAAGCTCTGATTCCATGTCAGCAGTAAATCCTATATCTACTATTTTAGGAAAATGTTCAACCAACATATTGCTGACTACTGTTCCTATTTCAGTAGGTTGGAATCTTCTTTGATCATTTTTTTCTATATAATTTTTATCTTGGATATTAGAAAGAATTGAAGCATAAGTAGATGGCCTACCAATACCATTTTCTTCCAAGAATTTAATTAAAGAAGCTTCATTGTATCTTGCAGGAGGTTGGGTAAAATGTTGATCAGGATTTAATTCTTTTAATTTAAGCTTATCTCCCTCTTTTAATTCTGGTAGTTCTTTTTCTTCAAACTTAATAGGATATACTTTTAAAAATCCATCAAATTTTAATAATTGCCCTGTTGTCCTAAATCCATAGTTTTTAGCTTTAATATCTGCTGTTTGAGTGCTAAAAACTGCTTGAGCCATTTGGCTAGCCATAAATCTTTGCCAAATAAGTTCATAAAGACGATGCTGGTTTGAATCTAGCTTTAAAGATTCAGGAGTCTTGTTAGGATAACTAGGCCTTATAGCTTCATGGGCTTCTTGAGCTCCTTTACTCTTGGTTTTATATTTCTTAAAGAATCCTGCCCAATATTTTTCACCATATTCTTTTATAATAAAATCTTTTGCAGCAGACAAGGATTGATCAGAAAGACTTAAAGAATCTGTTCTGTGGTAAGTTATAAATCCTTTTTCATAAAGCTTTTGAGCTGTTCCCATGGTAAATCTAGCTGGAAAGCCAAGCTTTTTAGAAGCTTGTTGCTGCATAGTGGAAGTAGTAAATGGAGGAGGAGTATTTCTTTTAACTTCCTTTTTATCTACTTTTTCTACTTCGTATTCTGCTCCTTCTAAGTCTTCTATTATTTGTTTAGCTTCTTTTTCATTTTTTACTTCTAACTTATCAATTGATTTTTCATCTTTTTTAACTAAAGAAGATTCAAATTGAGCTTTATCTTTTTCCAGTAAAGCTGTAATACTCCAGTATTCTTGGGCGATAAAAGCCTGTATTTCTTTTTCTCTTTCAACAACTGCTTTTAAAGCAACAGATTGAACTCTCCCAGCAGATAATCCTCTGGCTATTTTTTTCCATAAAAATGGAGAAAGTTTATATCCCACTATTCTGTCTAACATTCTTCTGGCCTGTTGAGCGTTTACCAAAGCCATGTCTATTTTTTTAGGAGACTTTAAAGCTTCTTTTATAGCGTCCTTAGTGATCTCATGAAAAACTATTCTCTTAGATGTCTTTTCATCCAAATCTAAAATAAAAGCTAAGTGAAAAGCTATAGCTTCTCCTTCTCTATCTTCATCAGTAGCTAGAATAATTTGATCAGATTCTTTAGCTTCTTTTTTCAATAAATTAACATTCTTTCTGGCTTTCGGCATTATTATATATTCTGGCTTGAAATCATTTTCTATATCTATTCCCAACTTACTTTTTGGTAAATCTCTAAAGTGTCCATAAGAAGACAAGACCTTGTAGTCTTTACCAAGGAATTTTGATATTGTTTTTGATTTTGTTGGACTTTCTACTATGACTAAATTCATATTTTTTGAGTGTAGCACTTTAGCTTAATAATTCAAAACTTCTCTTAGATATTGCTTCAGATAACATCTGACAATAAAGATTTAATCCAACCTGA
>CAZEZZ010000043.1:3605-5454 GCA_964515885.1 uncultured Candidatus Saccharibacteria bacterium | reverse complement strand
TTTTTATTTGTCAAAAATCGACAATTAATATAGAATAAAATCATTATGGTAAGAAAAATTGGTATAGATTTAGGTACCGCTAATTCTTTAGTTTTCGTGCCAAAAAAAGGAGTGGTTTTACAAGAACCATCTGTTGTAGCTGTTTCTTTAGATGAAAACAGGATCTTAGCTGTGGGGGAGGAAGCAAAAGAAATGATTGGTCGTACTCCTGATACGATTAGAGTTTATAGGCCATTGAAAGATGGAGTTATTGCTGATTTTAGAGTAACTCAGGCAATGTTAAGACATTTTATAGAGAAATCATCTGGTTTCTGGAAATTCTTTAAACCAGAATTAATGATTGGAGTGCCAGCAGGAATTACTTCTACTGAGAAAAGAGCAGTTATAGAAGCAGGAATGAATGCTGGAGCTAAGCAGATCTTTTTGGCAAAAGAACCTATTTTAGCTGCTATTGGAGCTTCTATCCCTATTAGTTCATGCTCTGGTAATATGATTGTTGATATTGGAGGTGGAACTTCTGAGATAGCTGTTATTTCTTTGGGTGGAATAGTAACCTGTAATTCTTTAAGAGTGGGAGGGGACAAAATGGATGTAGCCATATCAGACTATATTAAGAAAAAATATAATTTAGCTGTAGGGGAACAGACAGCAGAAGAAATCAAAGTAAAAATAGGAACAGCCTTACCCGAGAAAGAAGAAAAGAAAATTGAAATTAGAGGAAGAGATTTAGTGTCAGGATTACCAAGAACTATTAAGATTTCTTCTAACGAAATATCAGAAGCTATCCATGATATTATTGGTGAGATAATTCAAGCTATTAAATTGGTCTTGAGAGATACTCCTCCTGAATTGTCAGCTGACATAATTGATAAAGGAATGATATTATCTGGTGGTGGAGCTTTAATAAAAAATTTACCAGAAAGAATATCGCAAGAAACTGGAGTTCCTTGTTTCTTAGCAGAAGATCCTTTGCTTTGCGTTGTTAAGGGAACAGGAATAGTTTTAGATAATTTGGAAGCTTACAAGAAGAGTATAATGTCAAAAAAATGATTATAGGCCATAAAAAACAATGGCAATTTTTAAAAAAAATATCTGAAAATGGGAATATTTCACACGCTTTCTTATTTTCTGGACAGGATAAACTAGGAAAGAAAAAAGTAGCCCTAGAATGGATTTCTTTTTTATTTAAAGAAGATATAGAGAAAAAGATTCACCCTGATTTTACGATAGTAGAACCATTAGGAAAAGAAATTAAAATAGGACAAATAAAAGAATTAATCAGAAATTTGTCTTTAAAACCCTACGTTGCTCCCTTTAAAGCAGTTATTGTGGATAAAGCTCATTTAATGAATTCAGAAGCTCAGTCAGCTCTTTTAAAGACGTTAGAAGAGCCTAAGGGGAATGCATTATTAATTTTAGTGAGCGAAGAACCAGATCGTCTTTTACCCACTATTGTCTCCAGAGTTCAAACAGTTAAATTTTATCCGGTATCTCCAGAGGAAATAAAAAAAGGAATAGAGAATGAGAAAGCAGACTTAGAAGAAGTATTTAACATGTCTTTGGGTAGTCCTGGTCAGGTATTAGACTTAACCTTAGATAATCAGAAAAAATTAGATTTTGATAAAAAGATTAAGGAAATAGATAATCTTTCTAAATCTGATTTATACAAAAGGTTTGAATATGTTAAAATTTTAACAGAAGGCTCAGTAGATCTGAAAGAAGTTCTCAAGATATGGACATTTTATTTTAGAAATATCTTAATAGCTAAGTTGTCGGGTAAAGGAAAAGATAGTTATTCTTTAGCGAAACTTAAAAAAATATTACATTCAATCCAATCAGCTGATTATCT
>CAZEZZ010000043.1:0-3505 GCA_964515885.1 uncultured Candidatus Saccharibacteria bacterium | reverse complement strand
ATGTATAAAGAAATATTAAAAAGAATACAACCAGAAATAGATAAAGTCATTTCTTTTTTGGAAAAAGAATTTACTAAAATAAGAACTGGAAGAGCTAACCCATCTTTAGTGGAAGATGTTGTGGTTGATTGTTTTGGTGAAAAATTTCCTTTAAAACAATTAGCTGCTATTTCTACTCCAGAAGCCAAACAAATCCTTATTCAGCCTTGGGATAAATCTTATGTTGAAGGGATAATGGCGGCTTTATCAAAGACAGGAGTGGGGGCTGATCCAATAATGGATAAAGATTCAATTAGAATAAATCTTCCGACTTTAAATGAAGATTATAGGAAAGAACTTCAAAGACTTATTTCGGAAAAACAGGAAGATGCTAGGAAAACAATACGACATTGGAGAGAAGATGCTTGGTCAGAAATACAGGAAAAGAGTAGGGCCGGAGAGATAAGAGAGGATGATAAATTTAGAGCAAAAGATGATCTTCAAAAAATAGTAGATGAATCCAATAAAAAAGTAGAAGAGATAGGGGAGAGAAAAAAGAAGGAAGTTTTAGAATAAATTATGATAACAATTATTATTACAATAGTATCTATAGTAGGACTACTTGTTCTTCATGAACTTGGTCATTTTTTAATAGCAAAATATTTCAAAATAAAAGTAGAGGAATTTGGTGTTGGTTATCCTCCTAAAATATTTGGTAAAAAAATAGGGGAGACCATTTATTCTTTAAACTGGTTGCCTTTTGGAGCTTTTGTTAAAATACCAGGACCAGATGGTGAAGGGGAAGAAACAGAAGACGCCAAAGATTATGAAGGAAGACCGGCTTGGCAGAAAGCAGCAGTTTTATTAGGAGGAGTAGTTTCTTTTTGGATAATAGCAGCTATTCTTTTAACTATCGTTTTTTCAATGGGCGTACCAAGAGCAATTTCAGACACAGAAACAGAAAATTTAGTAAATGTAAAAGTTCAGATATTGGCTACTTCTCCAGATTCACCAGCCAGGTTAGCTGGATTAAAATCAGGAGATGTAATATCAGAATTCAGAATTGGAGACTTAGTAGTTCCAATTGAAACAGTTCTAGAAGTCCAGGAATTTACCAAAGAGCATAAGGGAGAAGAGATTATTATTTTAATTAATAGGGCAGAAGAATCTTTTGAATCTTCTTTGGTCTTAAGAGCTGATTCTCCTGGAGAAGAAGGATCCTTAGGGGTAATAATAGTAAGGACAGCGGATCGATCTTATTCATGGAAAGAAGCTCCGATACTAGGAATTAAAGCAACGGGAGATTTAACAGTTCAAGTTATTTTAGGATGGTTCAATGTTTTAAAAAGTTTATTCACTGGAGGAGGAATGCCTGATGGAGTTCAATTTGTAGGTCCTATTGGAATAGGTTCTTTGTTAAATCAGGCGGCTAAAATAGGTGTTAATTATTTTCTACAATTCATAGCCATGCTTGCTATTTATTTAGCAGTTTTAAATATACTTCCTATTCCTGCCCTAGATGGAGGAAGGTTAGTATTTTTGGCTGTTGAAAAAATAAAAGGAAGTCCTATTAATAAGAAAATAGAACAGAGGGTAAACGGTACAGTATTTTTAATCCTTCTACTATTAATGGCTTTTGTTACGATAAAAGATGTAAGTAATTTATTTTAAAATGAAACAATCTCAATTATTCACAAAAACTTTAAAAGAAGCTCCAAAAGAAGAGTTAAGTATTAATGCAAAACTTTTAACTAGAGGAGGGTATATAGATAAATTAATGACAGGAGTTTATTCTTATTTGCCTTTGGGTTTATTAGTTTTGAAGAATATTGAAGGAATAATAAGAGAAGAAATGCAGAAAGTTGGAGGACAAGAGGTTTTTCTTCCAGCTCTTTTACCTAAAGAACCTTGGCAAAAAACAGATCGTTGGAAATTTCCTGAAATGTTTAAAATAGAAAATAGATCTGGTAAAGAATTTTCTCTAGGTTGGACGCACGAAGAAATAATAACTCCTTTAGTCCAGAAATTTGTTCAATCTTATAAAGATTTACCTGTATATGTTTATCAATTTCAGGATAAGTTTAGAGATGAATTGAGATCTAAGTCTGGTCTTTTAAGGGGAGTAGAATTTATGATGAAAGATTTATATTCTTTTCATTTAGATGAAAAAGAATTAGATAATTTCTATTCTGAAATGACAAAAGCTTATTTTAAAATATTTAAAAGATGTGGTTTAGAAAAAGAAACATTTTTAACTTTAGCCTCAGGAGGAGCTTTTACAAAGTATTCTCATGAATTCCAGACAGTTACTCCTTTTGGGGAAGATGAAATATATCTCTGTCCTAAATGTAAAATAGCTGTGAACAAAGAAATAATAAAAGAAGAAAATAATCAATGTCCTAAATGTAAGAGTAATAAATTAGAAGTTAAAAAATCTATAGAAGTTGGTAATATATTTAAACTAAAAGATAGATTTACAAAAGCTTTTGATTTTAAGGTGAAAGATGAGAAAGGAAAAGAAAAGGAATTATTAATGGGTTGTTATGGTATTGGATTGGGCAGGTTAATGGGTTCTATTGTAGAAATTCATAATGATGAAAAAGGAATTATCTGGCCAGAGGAAATAGCTCCATTTGAATTTCATTTAATTCCAATAGGGGAAAAAGATATCTTTAAAAGAGCTGAAAAAATATATCAAGATTTACAGGAGCAAGGGATTAAAGTATTATACGACGATAGAGAAAAATCTATTGGTGAGAAGTTCGCTGATGCAGATTTGATTGGTATTCCTAATAGATTAGTAATTAGCAAGGATACTCTTTCTAATAATTCTCTTGAATTGAAAAAGAGAGCTAATAATAAAATATCTTTAGTAAAGATAGACCAGATTAAAAAGATATAGAGACATGATTACTATAATAAATAGATTACTTTCTTATTTTTCAGAAGATGTGGGCATAGATTTAGGTACTGCCAATTCTTTGGTTTATATGAAGGGGAAGGGGATTATAATCACAGAACCCTCTGTGGTGGCAGTTAATAAAAAAACAGGCCAGGTTTTAGCTATTGGTCAGGAAGCAAAGAAAATGGTTGGAAGAACTCCAGCTTATATTGTGGCTACTAGACCTTTAGTTTCTGGAGTAGTTTCAGATTTTGAAGTTACAGAGCAGATGTTAAAATACTTTATTGAAAAGTCTCACAAAAGAAGGTATCTAATAGGGCCAAGACCAAGAGTGGTTGTTGGTCTTCCTTGTGGGGTAACAGAAGTAGAAAAGAAAGCAGTTAGGGATGCAACCAGAAATGCAGGTGCTAGAGAAGTATTTTTAGTGGAAGAACCAATGGCAGCAGCTATTGGAGCAAGATTACCAGTTCAGGATGCAGGGGGTAATTTTATTGTTGATATTGGAGGAGGAACCACAGAAGTCGCAGTTATTTCTTTGGGAGGAATAGTAATAGCAAAGAGTTTAAGAATCGCAGGAGATAAATTAAATGAAGATATAATTAATTTTGCCCAGAATGAGTATAA
>CAZEZZ010000042.1:1189-5547 GCA_964515885.1 uncultured Candidatus Saccharibacteria bacterium | reverse complement strand
TTAAAATCACCCCAGGTTACCGGATCACCAGAGAAAGAAACTATCTTAATCTCAGGTATGGCCTGCCGCAAAAGATTAGCGATCTGAGGTCCATCTCCTGGACCAGTCCCGAGATTTCCATCAAGAACAGCAACTTTCACACCCTTGTCTTTCGCCTCTTCTATTTTAGATAAGGCGTCAGAGAAAGAGGAAGCCGTAACGGATATCTCATGACCGCTCTCTTCCAAATTTATTGTTACTATCCTTGATACACTTTTGTCGTCTTCTGCCAAAAAAATCTTAACCACTTATTTCTCCTTTTTATTTAATATTTTATTTTGTGTATAGTGTCAAAACTTATTAATAGTATAACAGAAGAAATATAATTTGTCAAGTAAACAAAAAAACAGCCTAACAGCCTTTTTTTATAATTTCTATAATCCTATAAATTCTTCTATTTTAATAATGGAAATAGCATTTATCTCTCCTTCATCGTCAATAACAGACAAACCAATTATTTCTCCTCTTATATTGAATAAAGAGCTTCCTAACATAGCTTTGTTTTCTATTATGTTAGTAAAAATAATATTCTCATCAATTTTTTTAATTACACCTTCGTTAACAGAAAAATCAGTAATAATAGTTCCTGTTTCTAATTCTTTAAAAGTAGTCCCTAAAATAAAGACTCTTTCTCCAAAACTTATTTCGTCTAAATTAGCAAAGTTTATTACAGGCAAATTAGTTTTACCAAGTTTTATTAAAGCTAAATCATTAATAAAGTCTCTTTTTAATATTTGATAAGAATACTTTTTCCCATCAATAAAGAAATTGTATTCTGATCCAAGGGGGACTAAAGAGGACAGAGTAACTATTAAACCATCTGAGGTAATAATAAATCCTGATCCTTCCAATATCTCTCCAGTTGAAGTTTTTGTTCTAATTCCAACAATAGATGTATCAACTTTTTTAATAGCACTTGTTAAGGCAGTATTTTCCTGAATTGTTGTTTCTTTTATTTCAGTAGTATAAACAGGACCCTGTTCCAACCTATACTGATAAAAGAGAGGTTTCTCAACAAAATAAGGCCAGAATATCTGGTCTGCAAAAATACCACCTATCATTCCTATTACAAAAAAAATAACTATTTTAATAATATTTCTGGACATAAATTAGACTAATGATTTCTCTTTCTTGTGTCTAAAGGGAAGTTTCTGATTATTAAAGACTATCCTTTCATCGGCAATGCCAACTAAAACGTTTCCCCCTTCTGAGACCTTACCAGTCACAATTTGAACAGCTAAAGGATCTAAAACTAGCTTTTGAATGACTCTCTTTAATGGCCTGGCTCCAAGATTAGGATCAAATCCTCTCTCTACTAAATATTCCTTAACCTCATCTAAAATAGAAATATTAATACCTTTTCCAATAAGTCTTTCTGCAACTTTTTTTAACTCTAAATCAACTATTTTTCTTATTTCAACCTTTTTAAGATAATCAAATATAATAATCTCGTCTATTCTATTTAAAAATTCTGGTCTAAATTGATTCTTCAAGCTTTCCATAACCTTATCTTTCAAGTTATTCTTTTCTCCTTCTTCATTCCCCACAAACCCAAGAGAACTCATCTTAGCTATATGTTCTGAGCCAAGATTAGAAGTCATTATTAAAATGACATTCTTAAAAGAAGCTACTCTTCCTTTGGCATCTGTTAACCTTCCGTCTTCAAGAATCTGCAGAAGAATATTAAAAACATCTGGATGAGCTTTTTCTATTTCGTCTAAAAGAATTACGCTATAAGGTCTTCTTCTTATTTTATCAGTCAATTGTCCTCCCTCTTCGTATCCTACATATCCCGGAGGAGAACCTATCATTTTAGAAATAGTATGTTTTTCCATATATTCTGACATATCTAATCTAACTAAAGAATTTTCATCGTTAAACAAAAATCCTGCCAAAGCTTTTGCTGTCTCGGTTTTTCCAACCCCAGTAGGACCTAAAAACATAAAAGAGCCTAGGGGCCTATTCTCTTCCGATATTCCAGCTCTGGCCCTGCGAATAGCGTTTGAAATAGCCACGATAGCTTCTTTCTGACCAACAACCCTTTTAGCTAAAACGTCTTCCATGTTTTCTAACTTCTTTGCTTCCTCCTCTAAAAGTCTAGTAACAGGAATACCTGTCCACCTTGAAACAACATTAGCCACTTCTTCTTTGGAAACCTCTTCCTTAAGAATTGGCCTATTTTTCTGGAAACGAACTAGTTTTTTTTCTACCGCGTTTAATTCTTTTAAAAGAGTTGGTACTTCTCCATACTTCAATTCTGCAACCTTCTGAAGTTCACCACTATTTTGAGCTATTTCTACTTCAAACTTAGCCTTCTCTATCTTCTCTTTAATGTTCCTTATTTTAGCAATAGTTTCTCTTTCAGACTGCCACTTAGCTTCTATCCCAGAAGCTTTTTCTTTTAAATCTGCCAATTGTCTAGCAATAACTCTCTGTCTAGTTTTATTAGATTTTAAGGCTTCTTTCTCTATCTCTAATTTTTGAATATCTTTTTTTAATCCTTCCAAGTCAGCTGGTTCTGATTCTATTTCCAATCTTAAAGAGCTCATGGCTTCATCCATTAAGTCCACTGCTTTATCAGGCAAAAACCTATCTGTAATATATCTGGCAGCTAACTCAGCTGCCTCTACTAAAGCTTCGTCTTCTATTTTGACTCCATGGTGAAGCTCGTACTTCTCTTTCAAACCCCTTAATATTGAAACTGTATCTTCTACAGATGGCTCTGAAACCAATACGGGTTGAAACCTTCTTTCTAGAGCTGGATCTTTTTCTATATATTTTTGATACTCTTTCAAAGTAGTAGCTCCAATAGCTCTTACTTCTCCTCTTTGCAAGGCAGGCTTTAATAGGTTAGAAGCGTCTATAGCTCCTTCTGCTGCCCCTGCTCCAACTAAAGTGTGTAATTCATCTATAAACAATAAATATCTTCCCTGAGCCCTATCTAGCTCTTTTAACAAGGCTCTTATTCTGTCTTCAAACTCTCCTCTATATTTAGTCCCAGCGATTAAAGACCCCAAGTCCAGAGAAATAATTTCTTTATCTTTTAAAGATTCTGGTACATGGCCTGACATTATTTTTTGAGCCAATCCTTCGGCAATAGCTGTTTTACCAACTCCAGCCTCTCCTATTAAAACAGGATTATTCTTAGTCCTTCTAGAAAGAACTTGCATAAGTCTTCTTATCTCATTCTCTCTCCCGATAACTGGATCTAACTTTCCTTGTCTAGCTAAATTAGTAAGATTCTTGGCATATTTTTCTATAACCTGGTATTTAGACTCAGGTTCTGGATCTGTAATTTTTTGTCCTCCTCTTATTAGGGCTAGATTTTTTAAAATAGTGTCGTAATCTAATTTCCCAAGTTCCAAAGAAGAAACTCCTCCTCCAGGTTGTAAAAAATTAACTTTATCTAAAATGTCTTTAGCCTTTGTCCCGGTATCCAATAAAGCTAAAAATAAATGTTCAACAGAAATATATTCATCTCCCATCTTAATTGATTCTTGCTTTGCTCTTTCAAGAACTTTAGCCATATCTTGGGTAAGATATAATTGTCCAAAAGATTGCGGAGTCGAAACCATAGGAATTTTATCTATAGCAAAATTTGTTTTCTTTTTTAATCCCTCTATGTCTGTTCCCAATCTCTGAAGCAAATTTAAAACCACACTGCCATCTTGAGAGATTAAAGAGTGCAAAAGATGAAGAGCGTCAACCTGCTGTTGACCTCTTTCTTGAGCTATATTTTGGGAAGCTAAAATAGCCTCTTGGGCTTTATGAGTAAAATTACCATTCATATTTGTTATTTTAGTGAAAAAACATCTAAAAATCAAGCACCAAGCCTGCGTCGCAGGCGAAGGTCAAAATGAACGAAGTTCATTGAGTGTTAAAAATAGACTCTAAAAGGACGATGAAATTAATATTTCATCTTCACTTTCGTCCGTTTTACGGACTCAGTATCTGAAAATTATTATTCTCACTTTTCTCCCAAGATGGCCGAAGGGTATATTTCTTCTTTTCCTCTCAAAACTTTTAAGTTCACTGTATCTCCAGGATTATATTTTTCAAGAATTTTTGATAAAGAGTTATCAACTGTAAGTTTTTCACCGTTAAGTTCTAATATTATATCTCCCTTTTTCAATCCAGCTTTATCAGCGGCTGAATTAACCGACACGGCTGGTTCTCCTTCTAATCCTTCAATTAATAAAACTCCGTAATCTACTGAAAGGCCTCTTTCTTCTTGAGTGCTCTCTGTTATTAATAAATATCTAATTCCCAAGAAAGGATAAACTATTTTACCCAAAGTCCTTACTTGTTCTATTCCTTTT
>CAZEZZ010000042.1:0-1089 GCA_964515885.1 uncultured Candidatus Saccharibacteria bacterium | reverse complement strand
TCCCAAGAAAGGATAAACTATTTTACCCAAAGTCCTTACTTGTTCTATTCCTTTTTTGGCGTCATTAATAGGAATAGCAAAGCCAATACTTTGAGCGTCCTGAACCATCGCAGTATTAATACCTATTACCTCTCCCCTAAGATTTAAAAGAGGGCCTCCTGAATTTCCCTTGTTTATGGCAGCGTCTGTTTGAATTACATTTTCTAAAGTTTCTGTAAATTCTCCACTTGAAGCTAAGATTGTTCTTCCTAGACCAGAAATAACTCCTACAGAAATAGTATTTCTAAACTCTCCCAAAGCATTACCAATAGCAACAACAGTTTGTCCTATTCTAATCCCATCTGAGTCTCCCAATTCAACAACTGGAAAATCATTCAACGTTAATTCTCCTCCTTCTGTAACTATTTTATCCTGGTCTATTTTCAAAACAGCTATATCTTGAAGAGGGTCCCTGGCTAAAACCTTAGCAGGATAAGTTTTCCCGTCATTAGTAAATACAGTATATTCAGCTTCCTCATCTAAGGCTACATGCTTATTAGTAAGAATCATCCCGTCTTTGGAAACAATAAAACCTGTTCCTCCTCCTACCTCCTGTTTCTCTGTTCCTTTTTGTCTATATTGAGGAATTAAAAAATCAGTTCCAATGTCTCTAAATCCTTCAAAAGGATTATAATAATATTGTTCAAAAATAGGGACATCCTTAGTAATAACTATACTTACTACCGCAGGATCTACATTTTCTACTGCTTTTATCAATAAATCCTCGTGACTAGTAGGGGGTATATATTCTGTTTCTGTAGCTTCAAAATTAGGTATATTAATATCTATGCTCCCTAAATATTCCTTTATCTCGGAATAAAAAAGGCTGCCAGAAACCATCCCAGCTAAAAATCCAAACAAAGTTGATAAAAAAATAGAAGAAACAATAAACCAGAAAACTTTGTTCTTTATAATTCTAAATTTAGGTTTTTTAATATCGGGATGTTCGTAAAGGTTCATATATAATGATTATATCAATTTTTTTTCTTGTTTGAATAGTGTCCAAAATTATAACTAATTCCACGTTTAACTGGTTTACCAGAAAGCATA
>CAZEZZ010000041.1:0-5820 GCA_964515885.1 uncultured Candidatus Saccharibacteria bacterium | reverse complement strand
AAATAACTGGGTAATTTGTTAAAAAATGATATAATATTCATATGGAAATGAATCCTAACATATTTAAAGCATACGATATCAGAGGAATCTTTTCTCAAGACTTTAATGAAGAATCAGCTTATCTTATTGGCAGAGCTTTCGTTGATTTTCTTGGGATCAATAATCCTAAAATAGTAATAGGGAGAGATAACCGTTCTTCTTCTCCCAAAATATTTAAATCTTTAGTAAAAGGAATCGTAGAAGGAGGTGGAACAGTTCTTAATATTGGGATAACAACAACCCCTCTCTTTTATTTCTCTGTGGTTAATCTTAAAGCAGATGGGGGAATAAATATTACTGCTTCTCATAATCCTTCAAAATATAATGGATTTAAAATAACTAGAGAAAGGGCTATGCCAGTAAGTGGAGACAGTGGATTACATGAAATTAAAAAGATTGCCTTGTCTGGTAAATTCAAGAAAAAAGGAAAGGGGAGAATTGTAAATAAAAATATAACAGAAGCTTATGTTGAATTTAATCTTAAATCATTTAAGCTAAAAAAACAAAAACCATTAAAAATTGTAATAGATACGGCAAATGCAGTGTCTGGTATTTTAATCCCTAAGTTTTTTGAAAAGACAAACCATAAAATAATTCATTTATATGCCAAACAAGACGGTTCTTTCCCTAATCACAATCCTGATCCATTAATAAAAGATAATTTAAAAGTACTTATTAAGGAAGTTAAAAAAAGAAAAGCTAATCTAGGTGTAGCTTTTGATGGAGATGGAGATAGAATATTTTTTATAGATGAAAAGGGAAAAGTTATTTCTGGTGATTTAATCACCGCCCTAATGACAGATTTAATTTTAAAGAAAAAATCAGGACAGAAAATTATTTACGACATTAGATCTAGTAATGTGATAAAAGAAATAGCTAAAGAAAATAATGGAAAAGCTATAGGGGGAAGAATAGGACATTCTTTAATTAAAGAATCAATGAGAAAAAATAATGTTGTTTTTGCAGGAGAATTATCAGGTCATTACTATTTTAAAGAACATTATTTTTGCGAAGCTCCTTTCATTGTTCTATTTAGTATCTTAGAAGAGTTACTTAAAAAGAATATAGTTCTTTCAGAATTGATAAAACCATATAAAAGATATTATCATTCAGGAGAAATTAATTTTGAAGTAAAGGATAAAAAAAGAATCCTAAAGGATCTCGGAAAAAAGTTTAAAAATAAGGGTAAAATGCTAAAAATAGATGGGTTAAGAATTGATTTTAATGATTGGTGGTTCTTGGTTCGTCCATCTAATACAGAACCTGTTATTAGGCTTGTGTTAGAAGCTAAAGATAAGAAAACCTTAGAACAAAAGACCCATCTTCTTTCTAACATCTTGCATGGTTGATTGGGCAATACTTTCTGCCCTTTTGGCGCCTCTGCTTAAAATTTCTTGCACATATACTTCTCTAGAGAGAAGTTCTTTTTTCTTTTTACGGAATGGTTCCAAATAGTTTATAGTTACCTCTGCCAAAGATTTTTTAAAATCAGCATATCCTTTTCCTTTAAACTTTTTTTCTAAATCATTTATGGTTTTACCTGACAATAAAGAATATATAGTTAAAAGATTAGAAACACC
The DNA here is from genome assembly GCA_964515885.1 of uncultured Candidatus Saccharibacteria bacterium. GTDB lineage: Bacteria > Patescibacteriota > Minisyncoccia > Minisyncoccales > RBG-13-42-11 > JBAZFF01. Next base: position 4,201 of record CAZEZZ010000041.1, on the reverse strand, counting down.
AGGTTTTTTCTTTAAGTCGTACTTTATTATTTTACCTGTATCAGTCACTGCCCTCATTAATTTCTTTTTGATTTCATCAGGTTCATCAAATAACGCTATATAAGTATCTGGCCCGTCGGTCTTCGACATCTTTTTATTTGGTTTTTGAAGATTCATTATTTTAGCACCAGATTTAGCTATTTTCGATTCGGGAATTTTAAAGGTTTGTCCAAATTTTTGGTTAAATTTTCTAGCTATTGTTCTGGCCAATTCAACATGCTGTTTTTGGTCTTCTCCCACGGGAACTATATCTGTTTGATACAGAAGAATGTCAGCTGCCATTAAGATAGGGTAGTTTAATAATCCTGCGTTTAAATCATTTTTAAATTTCTTAGATTTTTCTTTATATTGCGTCATTCTTTCTAACTCTCCAACTGGGGTAACAGTGTTTAAAAGCCAGGCCAATTCGGTGTGTTCTTTAATTTGGGATTGAACAAAAATGATAGATTTCTCAGGATCAATTCCAGCAACCAGATAAACAATTGCTTTTTCTAGAATTGCCTCTTTAAGATTTTTAGGTTCATAGGGAACTGTTAAGGAATGCAAATCAACAATACAGAAAATAGATTCTGCTTTGTTTTGTAGCTCTACCCATTGCTTTATAGCTCCCAAATAATTCCCTATATGTATTTGTCCTGTTGGTTGTATCCCTGAAAAAACTCTCATATTTATACTTCTATTATTACTGGTATTACCATAGGCCTTCTTTGTGTTTTAGAGAATAGGAATTGCCCTATTTTATTTCTTAATTCATCTTTCATGTAAGTCCAATTGACAACTCCATTTGAACCAGAGGCTTGGCTTACTATTCCTATTACTTTCTTTCTAGTTTCTTTTAAGAGATCCTTAGATTCTCTTAAATAAACGAATCCTCTAGATATTATATCAGGAGAACCTTTAATCTTACCAGTTTGTCTATCTATAACAGTAACAATAACAAACATCCCGTCCTCTGCCAACATTTGCCTATCTCTTAAGACAACTTCTCCAACATCTCCTATTCCTAATCCATCCACCATTACATAGTTTGAGGGAACCTTTCCTTTTTCTATAGTATATCCCTTTGAAGTAAGATTGATAATCTGTCCATTTTCACCTATTATAATATTCTTTTCTGGTATACCAACTTCTTTGGCTAAATCTCCATGGGCTACTAACATAGAATATTGTCCATGAATAGGCATTAAAAATTTAGGTTTCATCATCCTCATCATTTCTTTTAATTCTTCTATTTGTCCGTGCCCTCCTGCATGAATATCCATCATCTTATAATGAAAGACTTTAACTCCTTGTCTTAGCATACCATCTTTTAGTATTTGAACACTTCTTTCGTTCCCGGGAATAACAGAAGAAGAGAGTATAATGTCATCTCCCTTCTTAAGATGTATGGTTTTATGTTCTTTCATTGCTATTCTCATTAAAACTGCGGCTTCTTCTCCTTGAGCGCCAGTGCAAAGTACTGTTATTTTTGAATCAGGATATCTGCCTATTTCTTTGCTCTTTATTATAGTTTCTGTTTTAAACTTTATATGGCCCAAGGCTTTAGATATCTCTACGTTAGTTCTCATAGAATGTCCTTCTATCGCTACTTTTCTTCCGTATTTTTCTGATAGAGTAATTAGCTGTTGAATTCTATTTATTAAAGAAGAAAAAGTAGCTGCAATAATTCTACCAGATGATTTCTTGAATATTTCTTCTAGATTTTGTTCGATAGTTTTTTCGGACAAAGAGTGTCCTTCTTGCTCAGCTCCCGTAGAGTCAGACATTAATAAAAGAATACCTCTTTTTCCTATAGATTTTAGTTTTTCAAAATTAGTGGGCTTATCATTAACTGGATTGTCATCAAACTTAAAATCAGAAGTATCTACTATATTTCCGACAGGAGTTTTGATTACCATTCCTAAATTGTCTGGTATATTATGGTTTTGTTTAAAGAATTCTACTTCAAAGGGACCGAGTTTTATTATTGACCCATCTTTAACCTCATTAACCTTTAGAGGGGGTTGTCCTGGAAAATCATCTTGTCTCTTCATTATTATTCCCTTAGCTAATGGGGAAGCGAAGAATTCTAAATGAGGATGCCATATTTTAGGCAATAAATAAGGAATAGCTCCAATGTGATCATAATGTCCATGAGTAAAAACAACTCCTAAGATATTATTATTTTTCCCCTTAAGATATCCAATATTAGGCACAATGAAATCAATACCAGGCATATCTTCTTCTGGCATTCTAAATCCCATATCTACTATCAGAATTTTCTCTTGATATTCCAAAAGCATCATGTTTCTTCCGACTTCTCCTAGTCCTCCGAGAGGTATTACTTTTAATTTATTTTGAATGTATTGTTTAGTCATAATTTATTTAACCAAGTTAATTGGTTTGTTTTTAAAAAGGAATTAATGTTTAATTTTTATTATAGAAGATTAAGTCAGATCCTTTTAGTCCGGACTTTAGATAGTCTTTTCACTAATCTTCAAGAAGCAATTTATAATTTTTTAATATAGTTACTTAAAGTGCGGATGGTGGGATTCGAACCCACAAGCCTTGCGGCATATGGTTCTGAACCATACACGTATTCCAGTTCCGTCACACCCGCTTAATAGCTCACAACAGTTTTTCTTTTTTAATAAATTTCTTTATTTCTTTTCCGTATTTTGGGTGTTTTAAAGTGAGATATATATTTGTTTTAAGGTAAGATAATTTATTTCCACATTCCATCCATTTTCCTTCAAATTCATATCCGTAAACCTTTTTTCCTTCTTCAGCCAGATCACTTAATATTTCCGTTATAGAAATGTCTGTGTTAAAATCAAATTTAATTTTACTCAAGATATTAAATATTTCAGGGGTTATTATATATTTTCCAACTACAGCCAAATCAGAAGGAGCTTTTTGGATAGAGGAAGGTTTTTCTACAAATTTGTTTATTTTATAGAGACGAGGAGATATTTTTTTAACATCAGCCATCCCATAATTTTTAAAACTTTCTTTCGGAACCCTGCTAAGAGCGACAACTGGTCTTTGATATTTTTCAAAAACTTTTATCAATTGCTTAACGCAAGGGATCTTAGAATCAACTAAATCATCTGACCAAAGAAGGGCACAAGGTTCGTTTTTAATCCATTTTTTAGCTTGTAATACGGCGTGAGCAGCTCCAAGAGGAGATTTCTGGAATACCTGCCTAAAGGTTATATCTTTGGCAAATTTTTCCATCTCAATAACCTCTTTCAGTAAGTCATCTTTCCCCCTTTTTTTAAGAAATATTTTTAATTTATTATCAGGCTTAAAATAGTTTAAAACATCTTTTTTTTCTGGTCTATTAACAAAAATAACTTCCTCTATCCCAGAGTCTCTTATTTCTCCTAATAGGTGTTGTAAGATAGGTAAGTCTACTAAAGGGAATAATTCTTTTGAGAGGGTTTTACTAAAAGGTAAAAATCTTGTTCCAAGTCCTGCTATAGGCAAAATCGCTTTCCTGACTTTTTTCATTTATCCAAAATTAATTTATTAATTTGAAAATTAAGATGAATTTTTATATTTATCACTTAATTATTTAGTTTATTTTTTATTTTATCTATTATTTCTATTTTGGTTGGATCTATTTTGTAATAATCCAAAGCCAAATAGTAAGAGGCCCAAAGACCCATGAGAGCTGAACTGAATATTGTTTCTAACATGTTTTTTCCTGTGATGTCAATAATCACTGATTTAACTCCCTCTTCTTTTAAAATATTTTCTATTATATTGATTCTTTTTAATATCCTTGGATTTTCTCCTTTATCCCTTAGTATAATGATTATTATGTCATCTTTTATCTGTTTTTTTCCTATCTTCCAGAATCCAACTATCTCATTATGATTCATCTCTGGAATATTGTTTGAAAAGGCTAATGTTTTTGCATTTTCATTAAAGTTGTTTTTCCAGACAAGACCAAGTCCTTTCAATTTTTCTGGAGTATATATGATAGGTATCTTTTTGCCTATTTTTTTAGCTAGTACTTTCCCCTCACTTTCCAGTTTTTTTGGTTTTAATAAAGTTTCTAATTTTGCTATTTCACGAATATAGCTATCTGGTATTAAATAATGGTTAACTAGAACTTGTAATAGGGCAGCAAACTGTAATCCTAAAGATAATCTTGGCTGGGTATATGGAGCAGGTA
>CAZEZZ010000040.1:0-6021 GCA_964515885.1 uncultured Candidatus Saccharibacteria bacterium | reverse complement strand
TCCTCAACAAGCAGAACCAGTCCGTTGAGGATAATCCTCAACATAATCCACATAGCTTTAAAATGAAAAGAGAAAAAATTACAATAAATTCATTCGTGCATGTTTACAATAGAGGCAATAGAAAGCAACCAATTGTACTCGACGCAAAGGATAAATGGCACTTTCTTGAAATGCTCTACTATTTTAACGATGAATTCACGGCAATAAATCCATTTCGCGACTTGCAGAAAACGTTGAGGATCGACCTCAACAAGCAGTTTTATCGTCCATTGGATTGGCCTGAGTCAAAACCGTTAGTAAAAATTATAGCATTTTCTTTATTGGAAAATCATTTTCATCTTTTCCTAAAGGAAATTAAAGAAGGAGGAGTAACAAAATTCATGAGGAGACTGGGAACCGGTATGGCAAGCTATTTTAATATAAGACATGGAGAAGTTGGAAGATTGTTCCAAGGAACATATAAAACAAAAATTATTGATAAAGAAGAATATTTCAAATACTTAAGCGTGTATATTCAGGTAAAAAATATTTTTGAAATATATCCTGAAGGATTTAATAATGCGGTAAACAATTTCGATAAGGCATATGAATGGGCAATTCAATATCCATATTGCAGCTTAGCCGATTATGCGGGGAGAAGAAATTCGCCGATAATTGATAAAGACGTCTTAGGAGAATTATTTTCAACGCCCGAAGAATATAAAGATTTTGCCAAACAATGTATTACAAAAATGGACATCGAAAGGAGATTGGATAAATTAACTTTAGAAAATTGATTTGTTGAGGATAAACCTCAACAGCTAAAATGTTGGATAAAATAAAAGAAACAATTTTAGACGTAGTAGCTCCGAGAATATGTGTTGGATGCGGGAAAGAGGGAAAATACATTTGTGATAAATGCGATTTGTTTCTTTCTGAAGCTACAAATATTTACGCTCAGGGAAATTTAAGTGAGGTAATTAGCATTTGGGAATATGAAGGTTTGATTAAAAAGTTAATTCTTAAAATAAAATATAATGGTTTTTTTGATATTATCGATGAACTTATTGAAAAAGCATTTGAAAGAAGAGAACCTTATATTCCAGAGAATGTATATATTACTTTTGTTCCAATGTTTAAGAGAAAAGAAAGGACAAGAGGTTTTAATCAGGCAGAATTAATAGCTAAAAAATTGGGAGAAATAACGAACAAAAAAGTATTACCTTTATTGGAAAAGATAAAAGATACGTCATCTCAGACCGAGTTGGATAAAGAAAAACGAATAAAAAATGTTAAAGACAGTTTTCGTTTAGTGGAAAGTATCGGCGGAAACGAATTACCAAAAAATGTTTTAATAGTTGATGATGTTTGGACGAGTGGTGCGACAATGGAAGAATGTGCCAGAATATTAAAAAGAGCAGGCGTTCAAAATATACAAGGTTTTACTATCGCCCGTACAATATAATTATGGAAAATATCGTTAAAATAGAAAACAAAAAATACCCAGAATTATTGAGAAAAATCGGCAAAGAGGCGCCGAAGAAGTTGTATTATAAAGGGAATTGGAATATGGATATTTTTGAAAATTGTCTGGCGGTGGTCGGTTCAAGACATTTGACCAGTTATGGAAGAAAAATAACTGAGCAATTTGTAACAGAGATAGCGGCAGCTGGAATAACAATAGTTTCAGGATTTATGTACGGAGGAGATGAAGCCGCTCACAAGGCTACTGTAGAAGCTGGCGGAAGAACTATTGCGGTTATGCCCTGCGGTATAGATATGATTCATCCCGAATATCAAGAAGAACTTTACAATAAAATTTTAGAAAATAAAGGATTAATTATATCAGAATATGAGGGAAATTTTCCTCCAGCTAATTGGACGTATCCCAAAAGAAATAGGATAGTAGCTGGTTTATCAAAAGCGGTCTTAGTGGTTGAAGCGGGATTAAACAGCGGAACATTAATTACCACAGATTACGCCGGAAAATTCGGCAGAAAAATATTTGCAGTACCAGGACCCATAACCAGCGAAGTTTCAAGAGGAACAGCTAAACTTATTAAAGAAGGGGCAGAAGTAGTAACTTCGGTAAAAGATATTTTAGATTTTTACAAGATTATACCTAGCAAAAAATCTGTTGAGAACTCTTCTCAACTGGCTGGCAGAGGATTAACAAACGATCTTGAAAAAAGAATCGTTGAACAATTACAAAAAGAACCATTAGAAGTAAATAATTTAGCTCGATTATTTAATATGCCAGTTTCTAAAATCGGAACAACATTATCTTTGATGCAATTAAAAGGTTTTATAAATCAAGAAGCAGGAAAATATTATGTTAATTAAAGTACCGTCAGTCGCAAACTTAGGATTAGAAACAATAGGGGTGGACGTAGAAGTTAATTTGGCAAACAGAGGCTTGCCGGGGTTTGAGATTGTCGGTCTTCCAGATAAGGCAGTAGACGAAAGCAAGGAAAGAGTGAGAGCGGCAGTTTCTAGCTCTGGTATTGATTTTCCAGCAAAGAAAATCACTGTTAACTTAGCCCCGGCCGATGTTCCCAAGGAAGGTTCTCTTTATGATTTACCCATAGCTGTGGGAATTTTAAGCAGTATTTTGCAGTTTGTTATTCCTGAAAAATCTTTGTTTTTAGGAGAATTATCATTGGATGGTTCGTTGCGCCACACAAAAGGAGCTCTTCTGATGGCGTTATTTGCCAAGGAGGCGGGATTTGAAAATCTTTACGTTCCCAAGGATTCAGCCAATGAGGCAGCGGCGATAAAAGGAATAAAAGTTTTTCCAGTTGAAAATTTATTTCAAATTTCTTCCCATTTTTTAAAGAAGAAAAACATAGAACAAATTACATATCAAGAAATTAAAGATAATTTACCGGTTCCCGCCGAATTTGACATGAAGGAAGTGTTGGGACAAGAACAAGCAAAAAGAGCAGTAGAGATTGCGGCAGCTGGTGGCCATAATATTCTTATGGTTGGTAGTCCTGGTTCTGGGAAAACTATGTTAGCTAGAGCTCTTCCTGGGATTATGCCGCCTCTAAATGAAAGAGAATCTTTAGAAGTAACTAAAATATATTCTGTATCAGGAAGTATTCCCCCTGGTGGTTCATTGATAACATGCCGACAGTTCAGAGCCCCTCACCATACCGCTTCTCCCGTTGGTCTTATCGGCGGAGGGACAAGACCCCATCCTGGAGAAATAAGTTTAGCTCACAGAGGAGTTTTATTTTTAGATGAATTTAATGAATTTCCAAGATCAGTACTTGAGGCAATGAGACAGCCCCTAGAAGACGGTTATCTTACAATTTCAAGAAGCAAAGAAAGAGTTAAATATCCTGCAGAATTTATGTTGGTGGCTTCTGCTAATCCTTGTCCTTGCGGTTATTTAAATCATCCTAAAAAGAATTGTATTTGCTCTCCTCAACAAGTGAGAAAATATCAAAAAAGAGTTTCAGGCCCCATATTAGATAGAATTGATTTACATATCAGCGTTCAGCCGGTTGACACAATGGAGTTTTCAGAGAACCAGAGAAATTCCGAATCATTGGAATCATCAGAAAGAATAAGAGAAAGAGTTATTTTAGCAAGAGAAAAACAGGAAAAACGTTTTGGAGAAGATTCAGTCCAGTCAAATGCTCAAATGAAAAATGTTCATGTTAAAAAATACTGTAATTTAACGAAAGAGATAGAACAGCTTTTAAGACAAGCCAGTATGAAATTTCAGCTTTCGGCTAGGTCTTATATGAAAATGATAAAAGTTGCAAGAACCATTGCTGATTTAGACGGAGCGGAAGAAATAAATATTTCTCATATGGCAGAATCCTTACAATACAGATCAAAGATATATGAAACAGCATAACTTGGTAACTGGAAGAATGGGGGAGGAAATTGCCAGGGAATATTTAGAGAAAAAAGGATACAAGATAATTGAACAAAATTATAAGACAAAATATGCCGAAATTGATTTAGTTGCTAAGAAAAGAAATGAGCTGGTATTTATAGAGGTAAGAACAAAAAAGGGAGAGGATTTTGGAACACCAGAAGAAACGATTAACAATAAGAAAATGAGAAAATTATGGGGTAATGCAAAAGCTTATACGGTATTTAAAAAATGGCAAGGACCTTATAGAGTAGATGCCATATGCGTAGTTTTAAGATATAATAATAAGATAGAAAGAATAAATCATTATGAAAATATTATTACTTGACTGTGGAAAACTAGACTCGGTTAAGCACGAAATATTATGTTAACTATATTCATTGCTTCATTCTGTGGAGGATTATTGAGAGGATTAGTGGGCTTTATAAAGCATCAATTTTCTTATAAAAATGTTGGTTTTAGATTTACTTATTTTACTGGGATGATGTTTATATCAGGAGTTGTAGGAGCTGTGGTTGCTATAGCTATAAGAGAATTGGGATTTACTTTGCTCGGAGAATTTACTCCTGCCTTAGGTTTTATAATAGGATATGCCGGAGGAGATTTTATTGAAAATGTATATAAGATAATTATAAAGAAATCAAATATTTATGAAGAATGAAGCTGTTGAGGTCGATCCTCAACAGTCTGAGAAGGAGATGAAGAAGATTGAAAAAATTAAGTTTGCAAAAATGATTAAAAAACTCATAACAATAGGAATGTCTGCGTATTTTAAATAATGAATTAAAGGGCATTGTGCTTCACTTGGTGAAGCACAAATCTAAAGCCAAAAAAACTTATGAAAACAAAAATACAAAAAATAAAAGATAAAATAGTAATAGAAATACCAGCAACCCAAAAAAGATTTAATCCTTATATGGAAGAATATTATGGTAGTTATCCTACTTTGACTGGATTAGTTGATAAAAATGATTGTGGAAATATTGAGATGGGTTTTGCATACACCATTGATATGGACTATGCCAATAAGGGCGATCAATTTACTGATATTTTTTATAAAGTTTACGATATGCAAGAGGATGAATTTGTTGAGCTTTGCAAAAAATTAGAAATTCAGTTTTTTGATTTAGTAGCTTATACAAAATTACTTAAGGAGGCTTGTGCTTCACCAAGTGAAACACAAAGTGCCTAAAATATAATATAATGAAAAGGAAACATCCATTTGTTATTGGAGAAATTTATCACATATATAATAGAGGAGTTGCTAAATGTTTAATTAGAAAAAGTGAAGCAGACATGTGGCGGTTTTTACAAGGTCTTTGCTTGTTTAATGATAAAAAGAGTGCGACTAATATTCTTTGGCAATTACAAAGAAACAGAGGAAGACTTACTTTGAATGTTTTAAAGGATTATATTGTTGTTGAGGGCGCTAATAGAGAGCCGTTAGTAAAAATTTTAGCCTACTGTATAATGCCTAATCATTTTCACTTGATTGTTGAGGAAGTTCAAGAAGGAGGGATTACCCAGTTTATGCATAAATTAGGAATGGGTTATTCCAAATATTTCAATAACAAACATGATAGGGTTGGCAGTTTATGGCAGAGTAAGTTTAAAAATGTTTTAATAGACAATGAAGAGTATTTAAAATATTTATTGGTGTATATAAATGTTTTAAATCCGGCAGATATTATTGAGCCCGAATGGAGAGAAAATGGTATAAAAAATATCGATAAAATTTTGACTTTTGCTAAAAATTATTTGTGGGGCACACATCAGGAATATATGGGATTGAGAGAGTCTCTTATAATTGATAAAGGAGTTTTGGGAAAAATTTTTCCTACAAATGAAAGTTACATTAGCTTAGTCAGGGCAGTTTTAGAAAGTAAAAAATATCAAGAAATTGATCATTTAATTTTAGAATAAAATTGTGGGCTTGTGCTTCACCGGGTGAAGCACAAAGTGCCTAGAAATTATATAAAGTTTGAGATAAAAATACATTATAGGTTAGTTATGAAAATTAAAATTAAATTCAATCTAATTAGAAAGGTGCTTCACCAGGTGAAGCACAAGCCCGTGGTAGGGGTGGGAGTTATTGTTGTGTTTTTTGTTATTGCAGTGGGGGTTGTTGGTGCGATGAATGGATGGTTTGGAGG
>CAZEZZ010000039.1:1799-6110 GCA_964515885.1 uncultured Candidatus Saccharibacteria bacterium | reverse complement strand
CAATACTTTGACTGGAGAATATTTATCAGGCAGAAAGAAAATAGAATTTCCAGCTAATAAAATTTCTCCTAAGAAGGAAAACTATTTAATTATTAAGGGGGCCAAAGAGCATAATTTGAAAAATATTACAGCTAAGCTTCCTTTGGGTAAATTAGTTTGTATCACTGGGGTTTCAGGTTCTGGTAAAAGTTCTCTAATGAATGATATTTTAGCTAAAGCTTTATTAAAGAAGTTTTATCGCGCCAAAGAAATTCCAGGAGAGCATAAAGAAATAGTTGGGATGAATCATTTAAATAAGATTGTTTTAGTGGACCAATCTCCAATAGGAAGGACTCCAAGGTCTAATCCTTCTACCTATACTGGAGCTTTTGCTTTTATAAGGGATTTATTCTCTAGAACCAAAGAAGCAAGGATGAGAGGATACCAGCCTGGAAGATTCTCTTTTAATGTTAAGGGAGGAAGATGTGAAGCTTGTGAAGGCCAAGGAGTTAAGAAGATAGAAATGTATTTCTTACCAGACATATATGTCCAATGTTCTGAGTGTAAGGGCCAGAGATTTAACAAGGAAACATTATCTATAGAATATAAAGGAAAGAATATTGCTCAGATTTTGGAAATGACAGTGGAAGAAGCCCTGGAGTTTTTTAAAGCCATACCTGGTCTGTTTGATAAGATGAGGACACTAAACGAAGTTGGTTTAGGCTATGTTCATTTAGGACAACCTGCTCCTTCCTTGTCTGGAGGAGAAGCTCAGAGAGTTAAGTTAGCTACTGAACTTTCCAGAAAAGCTACTGGGAAGACTTTATATATTTTAGATGAGCCAACAACTGGTTTACATTTTGAAGATATTAAAAAATTAATCCAAATATTAAGAGGATTAGTGGAGAAAGGTAATAGTGTTTTAGTCATAGAACACAATATGGACGTAATAAAAAATTCTGACTGGGTTTTAGACCTAGGTCCAGAAGGAGGAGAATTGGGAGGAAAGATAGTAGTCCAAGGTGATCCAAAAACAATAGCTAAATGCAAAGATAGCTACACAGGTAAATTCATGAAGAAAGCTTGATTGTTGTCAAAAAATTTATCATAATTAAATTAGTTTAACTGCTCAATGAAACAAAGTTTCATTTCGAGCTTCGCCAATTAAAACTGGCTTGCACAATGAAGATTAAACCATTATCAAATCATATATTAATAGAACCCATTAGAAGCCAAGGGAAGACTAATGTTGGTGTTCTTTTATTAGAGACAGTTGATAGAGAAAAATCAGGACAAGGAAAAGTGATGGCAGTGGGTCCTGGTAAAAAAGATAAGAATGGGAAGACTACTCCTATGGATATTAAATCAGGAGATATAGTTTTATTTTCTAAATATGGGCCTAATGAAATTAAAGTTGATAATAAAGAATATTTGATCGCTGAAGAGAAGGATATTTTAGCTATTTTGAAAAAGTAATTAACCTTATTTTTAAAACTCTCTTGGCTTGATTTCAAGGGAGTTTTTAGTTAGGATAGACACAGGTCGCAGAGTTATAATTTAAATAAAAATATATATGTTAAAGGTAATTTTAATAGTATGTGGGATAATCTTATTCTTTATTGTCGCCACATATAATAGGTTAATCTTATTAAAAAATAGGGTTAAAGAGGCTTGGTCAGATATAGATGTTCAATTAAAGAGAAGGTATAATTTAATACCTAATTTAGTTAATACAGTAAAAGGATACGCTACTCATGAGAGAGAGTTGCTAGAAAATGTGACCAAAGCTAGGACATCTGCTATGCAAGCAGACACAATGAAACAGAAAGAAGAGGCAGAAAATGCTTTGTCTTCAACTTTAAAATCATTATTCGCTGTAGCTGAAAATTATCCTGATTTAAAAGCTTCTACTAATTTCTTAGAATTACAGAGAGAATTAAGAGATACGGAAGATAAGATTCAAGCTTCCAGAAGGTTTTATAATACCAACGTTAGGGATTTTAATACAAAGTTGGAAACCTTTCCTACTAACCTAATTGCTGGTTTATTTAATTTTAAAAAGAGAGAATTCTTTGAAGCCACAGAAGGGGAGAAGGAATTACCAAAAGTTAATTTTTAGTTTTAAATGAATCTCTATACTCAAGCCGAATCAAATATTCGAAAGACTTGGCTGTATTTGTTTTTCTTTTTAATTCTAATTATTGCTGTAGGATGGGTAATTTCTTATTATCTACAGAGTTCTGTTATTTTATATATTGCTGTAGGAATTAGTATATTAATGAATTTCTTTGCCTACTGGAAGTCAGACAAAATAGTTCTTTCAATGAATAAAGCAAAAGAGATAGCAAAGTCAGATAACCCTGAACTATACAGATTAGTAGAGAACTTATGTATTACTGCTGGACTTCCAGTTCCCAAGGTTTATATTATAAATTCTGACCAACCCAATGCTTTTGCAACTGGTAGGAACGCTGACCATGCAGCAATAGCTGTAACAACAGGGCTTTTAGATAAATTAGATAGAGCAGAATTAGAAGGAGTATTGGCCCACGAGTTATCTCACATAGGGAATAAAGACATATTATTACAAACTGTAATTGTTGTTTTAGTGGGATTCATAGTAGTTCTAACAAACTTCTTTTTTAGGATTAGTTTTTGGGGAGGTATGAGAGGCAGTAACAGAGAAGGAGGACAGATAAAAATTGCTATTATGATTATTGCTTTAGCTCTAGCCATTTTATCTCCTTTTTTAGCCCAGCTGATTAAATTAGCTATTTCTAGAAAAAGAGAGTTGTTAGCAGATAGTTCAGGAGCTTTATTGACTAGATATCCAGAAGGATTAGCTAGGGCATTGGAAAAGATTGCTGCAGATCCAAATGTTTTAAAATCTGCTACAGATGCAACAGCTCATCTATATATTGCTAGCCCATTCAGAGGGAAAGAAAAGAAAAGATGGTTGCATAAATTATTTTTAACCCATCCGCCAGTAGAACAGAGAGTATCTGCCTTAAGAGGGATGAATATATAATTTGGAGAGGTCGCATAGAGGCCTAGTGCGCCGCCTTGGAAAGGCGGTATACTTTAATCGGTATCGAGGGTTCGAATCCCTCCCTCTCCGCCAGATATATGAAAATAGGAATAATCGGTTCAATGCAATTCACAGAAAAAATGCTTGAGTTTAGAGATAAGCTAAACGAATTAGGGCATGAAGCTTTAGTTACTGATTTACATAAAAATTTAGTTGGCAAGACAGATGAAGAAAAAGAAAAGATAAAACTTCATCAAAAATACAATATGGATGCCATTAGAGAATTTTGGAAAGTTATAAAGGGAACAGACGCAGTGTTGGTTTTGAATTTTGATAAAAATGGAATTAAAAATTATATAGGTGGCAATACCTTAATGGAAATAGGCTTCGCTTACGTATTAGAACAAAAGATATTTTTATTAAATCCAATTCCAGAAATACCTTATTATAAAACTGAGATAGAGGCTATGAGACCAATAATTATAAATGGAGATTTGTCTCAAATTAAATAATTTATGAACAAGATAAAAAGTTTAAAAGAGTATCAAAAGCTTTGTAAACAAACTGCTCAAAAGTTTAAAGATAAGGATAAAGAGATTTTAACTTGGGGATTAGGTCTTTCTGGGGAAGCAGGAGACGTAGCAGGTTGTATTAAGAAAACTATCTCTCATAAGAATGATCAGAAAGATGGGATTAAAGAAAACATAGGAGATACCTTATGGTATATGGCTATGATATCTAATTTCTTTAATTGGGATATGGAAGAGATATTAGCAAATAATATTAAGAAATTAGAGAAAAGATATCCTAAAGGTTTTACTAAAAATAAAGCCAAAAGAAAGGGGGTTGATTGGAATGAAAAATAAATCAATGGATATTGTAGAACAAGTTAAAAATTTTGTTGAAGAAGAATGTAAAAAACCAACTAGTAAATATGGTTTTGAACCTTTTTCTTCTCATTTTCTTTTAGTAGTAGAATATGCCAATCAGCTTTTAAATAAATTAGAAGCAGACAAAGAAATTGTTTTAATAGCTTCTTGGTTACATGATATAGGATCAATAGTAAATGGGAGAGAAGACCATCATATAACTGGGGCTGAAATAGCTGAAAAAAAACTAAAAGAATTAAATTATCCTACAGAAAAGATAGAGTTAGTTAAAAAATGTATTTTAAATCATAGAGGTTCACAGAATAATATTAGAGAAAGTTTAGAAGAGAAAATTGTAGCAGACGCAGACGCAATGAGTAATTTTAATAATATTTCGGGGATATTTAAAGCAGCTTTCGTTTATGAAAATAAAAC
>CAZEZZ010000039.1:0-1699 GCA_964515885.1 uncultured Candidatus Saccharibacteria bacterium | reverse complement strand
ACTAATTTAGAGGTCGAGAAATTATATTATTTAGTAGATATAGCTTTTATAAGACCAGACGGCGTACCAGCAATTGTAATAAGCTATTGGGGAGATTATAAGTCTGGAGAAATTATTCTAGACGATGATAGTATAAAATATGCCTGGGTCACCCTCAAAGAAGCTAAAGATTATGATTTAATAGAGGGAATCTGGGAAGAAATAGAAATGGTTGATAAAATTAAAAAAGGAAAAAGTCAATGAATTAAAATTCATTTCCATAATCAATTCAAATTGATTATTAATAATTAATAACACAAGCTTGCAGAGCAAGCGAAGTATAAAGATGAATCTTTAGATTCATCGCCTATAAAAATATGGATATTCAAACTTTACTACAAACAATATTAGATTGGTTTTTAAATAGTGGAATCAAAATATTTATTATTATAATTGGAGCTATTGTGTTTAAGAAAATAGCAAAGATAATTATAGCTGACGCTGTAAAGAAAGTTATAAATAATGTTGATAGCGAAGCAGAAGCAAAAAGAGAAAATACTTTAATAAGAATATTAACTGGAGTTATTAATATTCTTATTTGGTTTACTGCCATAATGATGATTTTGGCGGAATTTAATATAGATATAGGCCCAGTATTGGCTGGAGCTGGTATTCTTGGAGTTGCTTTAGGATTTGGTGCTCAATGGATGGTCAAAGATTTTTTAGCAGGTCTTTTCATAATCTTAGAAAATCAATATAGAGTGGGAGATGTTGTTTGTTTGGATAGTGTTTGTGGGGGAGTAGAAGATATTACTTTAAGAAAAACAGTCTTGAGAGATTTGGAAGGTAAAATACATCACGTTCCAAACGGAAGTTTTTCTAAGACATCTAACATGACAGGAGATTATTCTAGAGCTTATATGGCTATAACCGTGGATTATAAAGAAGATATAGACAAAGTAATGGATGTGATAAATAAGGTTGGAAAAGAAATGGTAAAAGATTCTCCTTTAAGGAAAGATATTTTAAAGCCTATACAAGTCTTGGGCCCTGGACCTGATGGATTTGAAGAATCAGGAATTAAAATTAAAGTACTTGGGGAAACAAGACCTTTAAAACAGTGGGATATTTTAAGAGAATTTAGAAGAAGATTAAAAATTGCTTTTGATCAGGAAAAGATAGAAATACCTTTCCCTCAGATGACAGTCACAATGAGAGGAGATAATAAAAAATAAATGGAGAATCCAATAGAAGAAATTAAAAATCGTCTAGATATAATTGAAGTTGTTGGAAGTTATATTAAACTTCAAAAAGCTGGAATAAATTACAGAGCGGTTTGTCCTTTTCATTCCGAAAAGAAACCATCTTTTTTTGTTTCTCCAACTAGACAATTATGGCATTGTTTTGGTTCTTGCGGTGAAGGAGGAGATATATTTAAGTTTGTTATGAAAATAGAGGGAGTGGAATTTGGAGATGCTTTAAGAATATTAGCTCAAAAAGCAGGAGTAGAATTAAAAAGTCAGTCTCCAGAATATGCTAAATTAAAAAGTGAGAGAGAGAGATTGTATGAGATATGCGAATGGGCAGCTAAGTTTTTTGAAAAGCAATTTCAAGAGAGTAAAACTGGAAAAGAAGCAAAAGATTATTTGTTAAAGAGGGGAATTACAGAAGAGAGTTTAAAAAAATGGAGAGTTGGATATGCTCCAGATGTTTGGCAAAG
>CAZEZZ010000038.1:0-6419 GCA_964515885.1 uncultured Candidatus Saccharibacteria bacterium | reverse complement strand
TTATTAATAGATATAAAGATTCTGATGAAGAAGTTTTTATAATCGGGGGAGCTAGCATTTATAAACAAGCTATTTTGTATGCTCAAAAACTTTATTTAACTTTAGTGAAAGATTCTCCTGAAGCGGATGTTTTTTTTCCAGAATATCAAGAGTTTAAGAAAGTAGTTAGTGAAAGTGAAATAAAAGAAGAAAATGGAATTCAATATAAATTTGTAGAGTTGGTTAAATAAATTAAAAGATTAAAAAGCAACATCCCGTTTATTGACGGGATTTTTTTATGATGCTATAAGAAAACCAAACATTTGTTCTTGAACAAAATAAACGTAGAATAGGGAGGGATAATAATGGCAGAGATAATGGTAGTGACTAGGAATTCTCTTTTCGGAGGAAAAAGAGAATTTATCGGCTTTCAGGAAAAAAGCAAAGGACTTAGTGTTTTGCCTAATATCATGAAATATCCGTGGTGGATGGAACGAGAAGCGGCAGAAAATAGTACTATGTATAAGCAGCCAATAGCTTATATAGTATTATTGAGCTGTGATAGGAAAGTCTTCGTCTATCAAAGATCCAAAGAAGATGCCGATTGTCATGAAAAGAGGCTTCAGGGAAAATTCTCCCTAGGTGTAGGAGGTCACATAAAGCCGATTGATAAAGACTCTCCTGATGGTGTAATTCTGGGAAGTATGCGAAGAGAAGTAAAAGAGGAGATCGAAGAAGAAATTGACTGTGAAAATGCGCGGCTTCTGGGATTTATAAACCTGGACCACGATGTGCACGCCGTTCATTTTGGTCTTCTGTATGTCATTCAGACTAATCTGTCGCATCTTACTCCCAAAGATCCTGAAATTACCACAGGGGAATTCAGGACTATTCTAGATCTAAGGAATATAATTAAAGAAAACGATGTGGAGGAATGGTCAAAGGTGGCTTTTGATCCTCTTTGTGAATTCCTTCAGAATTAGTAAATTAATTGAGTTTTGTGGGTCTTATTTGTTTTTGCAGATAAGACCCTTTTAATTTGACCAAAAATTGATTATGATAAGTTATAGAAAAGATATAAAATTATTTAGAATAATAATATGTATTTGGGAGTAAAAGAACTATTACAATTAGTAAAAGATAAAAAATTAGTTGAAGGTCTCTGTAAAAGAGAGCTTTCTTCTCCAGAGGGAGCGGGTTTTGATTTGAGGATTGGAGAATTGTATGAAATTATAGGAAGTGGTTTTATGGGGGTAGAAGAGAGAGAAACACCAGATATGAAATTAATAGCTAAATATGATGAGAATGAAACTGTTAAAGTAGAACTCAAACCTCATACTTATTACGCTATGAAAACGATTGAAAATGTTAATATGCCAGATAATCTTTTGGCTATAATGACACCACGTTCAACTCTATTTCGTTCTGGAGTTTTTATTTTTGGAGGACAAACACCTCCTGGATATAAGGGGGGATTAACTATGGGAATAAGTAATTTCAGAAATGAAAGTTTCCACTTAGAAATGGGTGCTAGAGTAGTTCATATTATGTTTTCTGAAGTTAAGGGAGAATCAAATTTATATCGTGGTCAGTGGCAAGGAGGGAGAGTTACTACAGATAAAAAAGAAACACAAATATGAGATAAGACTTAATGAATCTAAAGTTTTATTTTGAACATCATATTAATAAATTAATATTCGTTTTATGAAAAATATTAAAAAAACAGACCTTAAAATATATAATTTAGTAGGGAAGGAGATTGAACGACAGAAGGACGGTTTAACCCTTATTCCTTCCGAAAATACAGCTACTGTGGCTGTTTTAGAAGCTATGGGTACTCCTTTGAGTAATAAGTATTCAGAAGGTTATCCCTTTAAAAGATATTATGGCGGTAACGAATATATAGATAAAATAGAGTCTATAGCCATAGAAAGGGCTAAAAAGCTATTTAAAGCAGAGCATGCTAATGTTCAGCCTCATTCAGGTTCTCAAGCCAATGCAGCCGTCTTTTTAGCCTTATTAAAGTACGGAGATAGGGTATTGGGAATAGACTTGTCTGCAGGTGGTCATTTAACTCATGGATCTCCAGTTAACTTCTCTGGTAAAAGTTATAATTTTTCATATTATAAGGTAAATCCTAAAACAGAAAAAGTAGACTTGAAAGAAGTAGAAGAGATAGCCTTGAAGTCAAAACCTAAATTAATAATTGTTAGCACAACTGCTTATTCCAGAACTTTAGATTTTAAAGGATTTAAAAAAATAGCTGATAAAGTTGGAGCTTATTTGATGGCAGACATAGCTCATATAGCTGGACTTGTTGTAACAGGAATGCATCCTCATCCATTTCCTTATTGTGATGTTGTTACAACAACAACACATAAGACATTAAGAGGACCAAGAGGGGGATTAATACTTTCAAAGATAGAAGACAAAATAGATGTTAAAGGAAAAACATTAGCAGTAAAAATAGATAAAGCAGTTTTTCCAGGTCTTCAGGGAGGGCCAATGGATCATGTAATAGCAGCTAAAGCAGTTTGTTTTTTGGAAGCAATGAAACCATCTTTTAAATCTTATCAGAAACAAGTTGTTTTAAATGCCAAAGCAATGGCAGATGAATTCAAAAAAGAGGGGATAAGAGTAGTAAGTGGAGGAACAGATAATCATTTAATGCTATTAGACATATCATCTTTAAATTTAGAATCTAAAAAAATTCAAGAAGAACTTGATGCATTAGGTATTTACGTTAATAGAAATGCTATTCCTTTTGATAAGAAGCCACCATTTAATCCTTCTGGGATAAGATTAGGTTCGCCCTCTATCACAACTAGAGGATTAAAAGAAAAAGAATCTAGAGAAATTGTTCGTATAATATCTACATTAATGAGAAATATGGGCAATAAAAAAATAGCTACAGAACTCAAAAATAAAGTTAAGAAAATAACGAAAGCATTTCCAATATATGAAGATTTTCAATGGTAAAAAAGAAGCAGAAAAAGTTATTTCCAATCTTAAAAATAGAATCAAGAAAGAGAAAATAAAGCCAAAATTAGCTGTAATCTGGGTGGGAGATAATAGTTCTTCCAAACTTTTTGTTAAAAAAAAGAAGGAATTAGCTGATAAGATAGGGGCGAAACTAATAGTTTACCGTTTTAAAACAAGCGTAAAAGAAAAGGATATTATTGATAGAATAGATAAATTAAATAAAGATTCTCTTGTGCATGGAATAATAATTCAATTACCTCTACCTGAAAAATTAAATACAAAAAAGATAATAGAAAAAGTTTCTCCGAGGAAAGACGTAGATGGCTTTCATCCTAAAAATAGACAATTACTTAAGAAAGGGGAACCATTTTTTTATCCCATTATTCCTTCAGTTATTTATTCTATTATTGAAAAAAAATCAAAAAGAAATAGTAAGATAATAGCTCTAGTTAATTCCGATGTTTTCGGAGAAACTCTGAGAGATTTCTTGAATAGAAAAAATATAAATATACGTTATTTTATAAAAAAGAATGATTTTCCTGATTTAAAAGAGGCTGATGTAATTGTATCCATAAAAGGAATACCAGGTTTAATTAAGGGAGATATGGTTAAAAAAGGAGTAACTTTAATAGATGGTGGAAATACTATTTTAAATAAAAAAGTTAAAGGAGATATGGACAGGAAAAGCTTAGGAGATAAACCTGATTTTTTAACCACTGTTCCTGGAGGATTAGGTCCAATAAGTGTTGCATTATTATTCGATAATTTATATTTAGGATTTAAAAAATATGGAAATCAATAAAATCATAGATCAAACTTTTTTAAAAAAAGAAGCCACAGAAGAAGAGATTAAAAAAGTTGCCCAAGAAGCAAAAGAATATGGATTTAGAGGATTTTGTATTTTTCCAGAACATACTAAATATGCCAAGGAAGTTTTATCAGGGAGCGATGTTAAAATTACCACTCTAATAGATCAGCCCACTGGCAGTAGTTCTCATCAGGAGAGAATGGAAGCTATTAATGCAGCTAAAGACAATGGTTCAGATGAGATAGATATTGTAATGCAGATAGATAAATTTAAAAATGGAAAGTATGAAGAAGTTTTAGCTGATCTAAAAGAAGTAACTAAGATTTTACCAACAAAAGTGATTATAGGGTCAGGATATTTAACTGATGAAGAGATTAAAAAAGCCTCTGAAATAGTTAAAGAATCTGGAGCTATTTGTGTTAAAACAGCTACTATTTTAGATCCTTTAAGTCATTCAGAGTTATCAGAAAAAGCCAAGCACGTAAAGATAATGAAAGAGTCATCTGGAGGATTATTAGTTAAAGCCGCAGGAAGCGTAAGAAAAGTTGCTGATTTAGAAATGATGGTAGAAGCTGGAGCAGACATAATAGGGACTAGTTCAGGAGTGGAAATAGTAAATGAATCAAAAGGATTAGAATCTAATCAGTCTAACGACGATAGAATAGTAGAATAATATGTCATATAAGCCAACCATAGGTTTAGAAATACATAGCGAATTAAAGACTAATAGCAAAATGTTTTGTTCTTGTTCGAATGATTCTGAAGAAAAAGATCCTAATACTAATGTTTGTCCTGTATGTATGGGTCATCCGGGAACTTTGCCTGTGATAAATGAAGAGGCAGTTAAAGATGTTATTAAAACTGGATTAGCTTTGGATTGTGAAATTCCTAATTATTCAAAATTTGATAGAAAGAATTATTTTTATCCTGACATACCTAAAGGTTATCAGATAAGCCAATACGATAAGCCTCTTTGTCAAAAAGGTTTTTTAAGTATAGACGAAAGAAAAATAAAAATTACCAGAATACATCTTGAAGAAGATACCGGGAGACTAGTTCATCCCAAAGGAGAAGATTATTCTTTAGTTGATTTTAATAGAGCTGGAGTTCCTTTAATGGAATTAGTTACCGAACCAGAAATAAAAACAGCTATAGAAGCCAAGAAATTTGCTGAAGAATTACAGCTTATTCTTAAATATTTAGGCGTATCAAGTGCTGACATGGAAAAGGGGCAGATGAGAGTAGAAGCTAATATTTCTGTTAGTAAAGACAGTAATTTGGGGACTAAAGTAGAAATTAAAAATCTTAATTCTTTTAAAGCTGTTGAGAGGGGAATTGAATATGAAATAGAAAGACAAAAAGAATTATTAGAGAATGGTGAAGAAGTAGTGCAAGAGACT
Source organism: uncultured Candidatus Saccharibacteria bacterium (assembly GCA_964515885.1). Classification (GTDB taxonomy): domain Bacteria; phylum Patescibacteriota; class Minisyncoccia; order Minisyncoccales; family RBG-13-42-11; genus JBAZFF01. Next base: position 1,250 of record CAZEZZ010000038.1, on the reverse strand, counting down.
AGAGGGTGGGATGAAAACAAGAGTAAGACTTTTTCTCAGAGAAAGAAGGAGGATGCTCATGATTATAGATATTTCCCAGAGCCAGACTTACCATCCATTAAACATACAGATTCTTTTATAGAGGAAATTAGGTCTGAAATGTCTGAATTACCACAACAAAAAAGAGAAAGATTTAAAAAAGAATATAATTTAGAAGAAAAAGAAATAGAAGTTTTAATTAGAAACAAAAAATTGTGTGATTATTTTGAAGAAATAGTTCTTGAATTTAAAAAAGAATCTCAAAAAGGTGATGATTTTTATAAATTAATAAAACTTTGTGTTAATTATTTGACAACAGACCTTTTGGGATTATTGGGAGAAGTTTCTTTAGATAGTAAAAAATTCTTAATAACTCCTGAAAACTTTTCAAAATTCATTATTCTTATTTATAAAGGAGATATTTCTAGTAAAATAGCCAAGATGGTTTTGGTAGATATGTTTAAGACTGGAGCTAGTCCATCTAACATTATAAAGGAGAAAGGACTTGCGCAAATTAGTGATGCATCTGAAATAGAAAAGGTAATAGCTGAAGTGATTAAAAATAATGAAAAAGTAGCAGAAGACTACAGAAATGGCAAAGAAAATGTTTTCCAATTTCTAATTGGACAAATTATGGCAAAAACAAAAGGAAAAGCTAATCCTCAAACGGTAAAGGAAAGGCTTAAACAGTACTTGACAAAATAATAAATATATGGTATAAATAGGGTAATATTTTATGGGAGGTAGATTGTGTCATACTTTTACGGTAGATGGCCTTATATGCTAGACGATCATAGAAGAGTGCCTGTACCTCCTGTATTTAGAAATAAATTACGGGTGGGAGTGATTACTCTTTTGCCAAACGGTAACCTTCGTTTATATGCTAAAAGAGGGAAATTACCGTTTTCCGAAGTATACCAGGTAGCGACCGATGACAATGGAAGGATTAGGATTCCTTCTCATCTTCTACTAAATTTAGAAAAAGAAGTAGAATGGATTGGAGAAGGAAAATACCTTGAATTAGGAGCAAGGAGTTAGAAAAAATGCACATTTTATTTTCGTCCAAAAAAGAGAAGGTTATCGCAAAAGAGAAGTGGATTCATGATTTACTTCTTGAAGAGCATAATCAGGGCCTTTTTGAAGAGGGAGGTATCGTTGTCTCTATCAACTAGGTCATCGGGAGAAAGTCGCTTCAATTGAGGTAATACTCAGCTGAGGATCACGATTTTCTC
>CAZEZZ010000037.1:5224-6591 GCA_964515885.1 uncultured Candidatus Saccharibacteria bacterium | reverse complement strand
TAAAATAGATGTCAGGCCATTCTCATTTTTCAACAATTAAACATAAGAAAGCTGCGACTGATGCAAAGAGAAGTAAAATCTTCTCTAAGGTTTCACGTCTTATTTCAATGGCCGTAAAAGAGAAGGGACCAAGTGTCGAAACAAATTCAAAATTAAAATTAGCTATAGAGCAAGCAAAAAAAGCTAACATGCCTTCAGACAACATAGAGAGGGCTGTAAAAAAGGGTTCTGGAGATACAGAGGGAGAAATATTAGAAGAAGTAGTTTTCGAAGCGTATGGGCCTGGAGGAATAGCTATTATTATAGAAGGAATAACTGACAACAAGAACAGGACATTGGGAGATATAAAACAAATTCTTGCTAAAAATAATGGCAAATTAGTAGCCGAAGGAGCTATAAAATGGATGTTTGAAAGGAAGGGAATTTTAGAAATAGACTCTTCTGCTCTTTCTGAAGAGAAAGAAGAAATAGAAATGAAAACTATTGAAGCTGGCGCCGAAGACGTCTTTTGGAAAGAGGACCTCTTAGAGATAAACACAAAACCAGAAAATTTAGAAGAAGTTAAAAATAACCTAGAAAAAGAAAATCTCCCAATAAGCTCTGCTTTTTTAGGATGGATAGCAAAAGAAGAAATTTCTACTGGAGAAAAAGAAGAAGAGAGCAATCAAAAGCTTTTTGAGGAGTTAGATGAAAATGACTCTGTCCAAGAAATTTATTCTAATATTAAACTTTTATAAAACTAATATAAAATATGCCTAAAGAATCAGTAATTAGAAAAAAAGCTGTAGAAATACTAGAAAATCAAGGTTTTGTCTATTGGTACCCAGCTAAAGTTAAATTTAAGCAAAATGACATCTTCGGAGTGTTTGATTTAGTCTGTTGGAAAAAGAAAACTACTGAAATCAAATTTTTACAGCTAACTACTTCTCCTAATATTTCAGCTAGAAGAAAGAAAATAAAGGTATTTATGGTAGAGAACAAGATTCCTCATAAGATTGCCGTTGATATAGAGATATGGGGCTGGAACCAGAAAAAGAAGGAATTTAAGGTAGAAGAGATCTAAAGGGTTGACAAGAACCAAAATATGAATATAATAGGAATAGAACCAAATCGGGTAGACATTGATTAATAACCGTCTATTCGGAAAAGGTCGATATTCAGTAACTCCGCTTGAGGCGGAGTAACGCAGTTAAAGAAAGCAAAAAATAAATATGATTAAAGATCAAACTATAAATCCTTTCGTTAGTGAAGACGAAGAGGAAACTCCTACAGAGGAAACTCCTTCAGAAGAAACTGAAACTACAAATCAGGAAGAGGAAACTCCTTCAGAGGAAGAAACTCCTTCAGAGGAAACTCCTTCAGAGGAA
>CAZEZZ010000037.1:0-5124 GCA_964515885.1 uncultured Candidatus Saccharibacteria bacterium | reverse complement strand
AACTCCTTCAGAGGAAGAAACTCCTTCAGAGGAAACTCCTTCAGAGGAAACTCCTACAGAGGAAACTCCTTCAGCAGAATAAAACTAATCAGCAAAAGAAAAGCCCCCTTAAAAGGGGTTTTTTCTTTTTCTTGATTTATTACTTTATCTTTGCGAATTTTCTTTTACCTACGTTTATTACCATTCCCTTCTTTATGTCTACTTCTGTTTTCCAATCATCCCAAATCTTTTCATTAATCCTTACTCCTTTTTGAACAACTAATCTTTTGGCTTCCGACTTAGAAGAAGTTAGTTTTGTTTTGACTAATAAGTCTAAAATGTTTATTCTCCCAGAGATAGCAAACTCTTGAATTTTAGAAGGAAGTTTCTTCTCTTCAAACACTTTTTCAAATTCTTCTTGAGCTTTTTTAGCTTCTACCAAAGAATTGTAAATTTTAACTATTTCAAAAGCTAATTCTTTTTTAATGTCTTTTGGATTTAGTTTACCAGAAGCTAGACCATCTTTATATTGTTTTATTTTTTCAGAAGTTAAATCTGTTAATACCTCTAAATAGGGAATTATTAATTTATCTGAGATAGACATCACCTTTCCAAACTTTTCTTTAGGAGAGTCATCTATCCATATACAATTCCCAGAACTTTTACTCATAGTTTTTCCGTCTGTTCCTAGTATCATGGGACAGGTTAAAACGAACTTTTCTTTCTTTTTCATTTTCTGTTGGAGCTCTCTTCCTACCAACATATTAAAGACCTGATCGCTTCCTCCAATTTCTAAATCTACATCCATAAAAACAGAATCGTATCCTTGCAAAATGGGATATAGAACCTCATGCATCCAAACAACATTTCCAGCTTCTAGTCTTTTTTGAAACATATCTCTTTGAAAGAGTCTGGCTGCAGATATATTTGAAGCTATATTTATAATCTCTTTTAGCCCAAGCTTTAATAGCCAATCTCCATTATATTTAATTTTTACTTTGGAAAAATCTAAAATATTTCCAACCTGTTTCTTCCAATTTTTGATATTCTCTTTTGTCTCTTTTTCTAAAATTTTAGGCCTAGAAGAGTCTCTTTGAGAGGGGTCTCCAGCTAGAACAGTACCTGTTCCTACTACTAAAATAGCTTCGTGACCTAAGTCAGCAAACTCTTGTAATTTTCTTAGTGGTATTACATGTCCTAAATGAAGCCTTCTGCCAGTAGGGTCTACCCCTAAATAAACTCTAATCTTCCTTTTCTGCATTAATCTCTTTAGATCTGTTTTATTGGGCAAAACCTGTTCAACCCTTTTAGTTAAAACTTTATCTATTTTTATCGAATTATCTTTTTTTACCATATGTTTTAGGTTAATTAAGTTATTTTATCAGAAACTTTTCAAATTGCCAATTGGCTTATTTTTTAGTAAAATCAATATATGCCTGAAAGAAAAAGCTATCTAAAAATATTCCAAAGAGACAAAAAGAAAAGTGTCTTCTTTTTTATTACAAAACTTACAGGACTAGGGCTTTTAGTCTTTTTATTTTTAGGAACTATTGTTTTTATCGTAATTGCCAGAGACCTTCCAAGACCAGAAAAATTCACAGAAAAACAATTTATTCAATCTACTAAAATCTTTGACCGAACCGGAGACGTTTTACTCTATGAAATATACGGAGAAGAAAAAAGAACCATTGTCCCTTTGTCGGAAATGTCTGATCATTTAAAAAACGCAATTATAGCAACAGAGGATTCAGGATTTTATAATCATTTCGGAATTGATCTCAAGGGAATATTGAGGTCTGTTTTAATAAATCTTAAACTTAGAAGCGTAACTTATGGAGGATCAACCCTGAATCAACAATTAATAAGATCTACCTTTTTCTCTCTAGAAAAAACATTTGAAAGAAAATTTAAAGAAATACTTTTGGCTTTAGAGTTAGATAGAAGATATTCTAAGGACCAAATATTGGAATGGTATCTAAATCAAATTCCTTTCGGTTCTAATTCTTACGGAGTAGAAGCTGCTTCTCAAAGTTATTTCCAAAAAAAAGCAGCTGATTTGTCTATTGAAGAGTCGGCTGTTTTAGCTGCTTTAATCCAAGGACCAAGTCGCCTTTCTCCCTATGGATCAAATAAAGATATTTTATTAGCGAGGAAAGATTATGTTTTAGACAGAATGGAAAATGAAGGATATATAAGCGAAGAAGAGTTAAAAGAAGCCAAGGAAAGAAAAATAATATTTAACGATAATCCAGTTAGCATAAAAGCTCCTTATTTTACTTTATGGGCTAAGCAACAATTGGAAGAAAAATATAGCGAAGACTTTTTAAAAAGAAATGGGTTAAAGGTTTATACAACCCTGGATTGGACCTTTCAAGAATATGCAGAAACAGCGGCCAGGGAAGGGTTTGAGAGGAATAAGGCCTATCATGCTTACAATGAAGGGCTAGTAGCCTTAAACCCGAAGACAGGGGAAGTTTTAGCTATGGTGGTTGGCAACGGAGACTATTATGCAGACCCTTATCCAAAAAACTGTATTTCTGGAATTGATTGTTTATTTGACCCTAAATTTAATGTCGTAACAGGAACCAAAGGAAACCCAGGAAGACAACCTGGTTCATCTTTCAAACCCTTCGTTTATGTCACTGCTTTTAAAAATGGTTTTAATGACCAAACAACAGTTATAGACGAAAAAACTAATTTTGGTATTTGGGGAGAAGAAGAATATATCCCCAGAAACTATGATGGATTGTTTAGGGGAGAAGTAACTTTAAGAGAGGCCTTGTCTCAATCTTTAAATGTTCCGTCTGTAAAAGTTTTACTTGATTTAGCTGGAATAGATAACTCTGCGAAGACTGCCGAGGATTTGGGAATATCAACTTTAAAACCTCCTTATGGTCCATCTATTGTTTTAGGTGGATGGGAAGTAAAGCTGATAGAAATGGTTTCGGCTTACGGAGTATTTGCTACAAACGGAACAAAAATACAACCATCTGCAATTTTAAAAATAGAAGATAGTTCTGGAAATATTATTGAAGAAAACAAAAAAACACCTAAAAGAGTTTTGTCTAGTAATATAACAAAATTATTAAATGACGTTCTCTCAGATAACAACGCTAGGGCTCCAATGTTTGGATATAATTCCACCCTCTATTTTCCAGGATATCAGGTAGCCGCCAAAACAGGAACCACTCAAGACTACAGAGACACCTGGGCCATCGGATATACTCCTTCAATAGTGGCTGGAGTATGGGTTGGAAACAATAATAATGAATCTATGTTTAAAAAACCCTCCGTAGTAGTGGCAGGGTCAATTTTCCATAGATTTATGGAACAAGCTTTATTAAGTCTTCCAATGGAAGAATTTGAGAAACCAATTAAAGAAGAACCTTCTAATTAGTCTTTATCGGCATTATTAAGTAAAGATAACTGTCGTCTTTTTTAGATCTTAACACTCCAGGTTTATCTGAACCACTTAATTCCAGGGTCATCTCTGGATTTTTTTCTTCTCCAGAAACAACGCTTAAAATACCGTCTAGTAAAAATCTATGATTAAAAGAAATTTCACAGCTTTTTCCTTCAACTTTAACTTTGATTGATCCCTGATGTTCTCCAATCTCAGAATTTTGGCTAGAGACGCCTAATTCTCCTTTTTTAGGATCAACTTTTATTTTAACTTCGTTTACTTTATCGCTAAAAAGAGAAGCCAATTTAATTTGATTTATTAATTCGTCTGCCTTAAAAGAAATTTTTGTTTCATGAGATTTGGGAATTATTTCTTGGTAATTAGGATATTCTCCCTCAATTAACCTAGAAATTATTTGGATATATGGGTGATCAGTGGAGGCAAGTAATTTTTCAAACATTATTTGGTTTGGAGAAAAATAAATGTTTAAGTTACCTTCTTTCTCTCCAAAAATATTAATAAGCTCTTTAGCTGTTCTTTGAGGAAGGATCAAGGAGTAGTTTTTAGAAAGATCGGAAGCTGGATTTAAATATAGTTTCTTTTCTCCTAATCTAAAACTATCTGTGGCCGTCATAGTAATCATGTCTTTTTGAAATAAGAAATATACTCCAGAAATCTCAGCTTTTGTAGATGAATAACTAGCCACGTCAACAACCTTAGCTAAGCTTTTACAGAATAACTTGCTGTCTATAATTAATTTTTCGTCTTTAGCTATTTTAGGAATAATTGGAAATTCCTCAGCGTCCATTCCCTTGATTATGGTTTGTCTGTTTTCACATTCAACTTGTAGATCTACTCCTTTAACTTTTAAGCTAATTGGTTTATTGGGAAGATAATTTACAAAACTTGATAATAATTTAGCTGGGATAGTTATCATTCCTTCTTTTTCAGTTTTAACTAAAGACCACCATTGTATTCCAATCTCCAAATCAGTAGAAGATAGGTTTAAAAAGTTTTTTTCAGTTTTAATCAAAATATTATTTAAAATAGGCAAAGTTAAAGACTTATTAGAAATTCTTTCGACAACACTAATACCGTCTTTTAATATATCTTTTAATATAGTTGTTATCATAGTGGATAAGTTATTTTTAAGCTTATTCGCCCTTTAAATTATAGTGTCTAAAAACTAGTATAAACTGTGGATTTTTGGTGTCGTTTATTTTGTACACAGCTTATCCAGTGTAAATACGTTGTTTTATCAACGTGATTTCATTCCCAAGGTTTTCATTATTTTCTAATTCTTTTACTATCTTTTCGCAAGCATGGATCGCTGTTGTATGGTCTTTTCCTCCAAACCTTCTTCCTATAAAAGGATAAGAACTTTTTAATTCTTCTCTTAATAAATACATAGCTATTTGTCTTGGTCTTACTATTTCTTTTTTTCTAGAAATAGAGATAATTTCTTTTTCTTTTAAATCATAAAAATTAGCTACAGAATCAATTATCTTTTTAGGGTTGACTACTTTGCTAGGGGACAATAAAAGGCTTTTTAGTAACGATTTAGCATCCTCCAACTCAGGATTTTTATTATTTATCCTTTGGTAAGCAACTAATCTATTAAGAGCCCCTTCAAGCTCCCTAACGTTTCTTTGGATGTTAGTAGCTAAATATCCTAAAACTTCATCAGAAAAATTTAATGCTTTCTCTTGAGATTTAGTTTTTAAAATAGCCATCCTTGTTTC
>CAZEZZ010000036.1:0-6957 GCA_964515885.1 uncultured Candidatus Saccharibacteria bacterium | reverse complement strand
CAACAGACTCCAACTTACGCTTTTGACTTTGTAGTAGAACCAGCGACTCAAGAACTCACGCTTGCACTTCAAGCACCCGATGTTGACTCGAGTTGTGTACTCGAGCCAGCGACTCAAACTTTGACTTTAGCACTACAGACTCCAGATTATCAAAGTGATGCGGTTGTTACTCCTGATGCTTTGGCTTTGACTTTGGCTATTGGAACTCCTGAAATTCAGTTTGATTACGTTGTAGAACCAAGCACTTTGGAATTAACTGCGACTGTCCAGGCTCCAAGTTATGCTTTTGATTATTCTTTTGAAGTAGCAGCACAAACTTTAGCCTTAGCACTGCAAGCTCCAGACATTCAATTTGGCGTTACAGTAGAACCAGCCACGTTAACTCTTAGTTTAACTCAGCAAACGCCAACCTACCAAAGCGATGCTGTAATTGAACCAGTTGCATTGGCTTTAGTTCTCGCACTTGGTACTCCTGATATTCAGTTTGATTTTACTGTAGAACCATCAGCACTGTCTCTTGCTCTTGCCTTACAGACGCCGACTTATTCGTTTGACAATGTATTCGAGCCAGCAACCTTTGAACTAACTGCAACACTCCAAGCACCAACAGAAACCTTTGATTTCGTTGTAGAACCAAGTACTCAGACATTAAGCTTAACACAATTCGAGCCAACACCAATATGGGACAGTTCAGTTAGTCCAGACGCCTTGGCTTTAGTTCTTGCGCTTGGCACTCCCGACATTCAATTCGACTTTACAGTTTTTCCAGATGCGCAAAGTCTAACTTTAGCACTTCAGACTCCAACATACGCTTACGATTTCGTGGAAGAAGTATCTGCTCAGAGTTTGACTTTGACCGAACAAACACCTGATATAAACCACGATTATGTGGTCGAAGTAGTAACTCAAGAGCTGACTTCAGCATTCAATGAACCAGCAGTAAGACTCGACACAATCCAAACACCTGACTCGTTTGCTTTAAGCCTCGCACTCGGAACACCAGAAATTCATTTCGATTACACTGTAGAGCCTTTAGCTATTGCTTTAGTTCTCGCACAACAGGCCCCGAGTATTCTAAATGACTTTGTTGTTTTCCCAGATGCTCAAGAATTGACTGCAACACAACAGACCCCGGATATTAACTTTGATTATGTAGTTGAACCAAGTACTCAAACCTTGAGTCTAATCCAATACGAGCCAACAATAGTGTGGAGCGGTTCAGTTTCACCAGCCGCTTTCTCACTGACCCTCGGACTTGGCACTCCAGACATCCACTTTGACTATGTTTATTTAGCGACAGCAATAGCGATGTCTTTGACTGAACAAGTTCCGACAATCAATTACGATTATGTTGTGAGTCCCGGCACTCAAGAATTAACTCTAACTCTGAAAGACCCAACCTATGCTTACGATTTTGTAGAGAAAGTTTCAACGATCGCTCTAGCCCTCACTCAACACGCACCAACTTATTCTACAAGTACGGGATTTAGCCCAGATGCCTTTATACTGTCTCTCACTCAGAAGACTCCAACCTATGCGAGTAGTACTTTGATTACACCATCAGCAATTGCTTTGGCTTTAACAGAGCAAACACCAACCTATGCTTTTGATTTCAATTACGAAGTCCCATCAGCACTAGCCTTAGTTTTGACTTTGAAAGAAATCTTTCCAACACTCCCAACAATGTGGTCTGCTTATTCAAAATCAACAGCATTCACTACTTACAAAAAGAACAATGCCTGGACTTCTTACTCGAAAGAGTAAAACAAAGTCTTTATATATATCCTACAACGTATAAGAAAACTAATGACTGACGATTTATTTAGTAGGTATTGTCCTATTTCAAAGATTGATGAAGAGCAACACATGGTTTACGGCTATGCGACGGATGAAACACTTGACTCCCAGGACGAAATAGTTCATTGGGATGCTACTGCCGAAGCACTAGATGACTACAAAGAGTGGCGTAACATCCGTGAAATGCACGAACCCAAAGCAGTTGGGACCGCACCTCATCTTGAAATGGATGACCAGGGCTTATTCTGTGGTGCTCACATCGTTGATGATGATGCTTGGAAGAAAGTCAAATCAGGAACATATAAAGGATTCTCTATTGGTGGTAAATATCTTGACCGTACACCGGAACAAGACGAACTACTTGGAAAGACAATCTGGCACGTTAACAAATACAAACTCTCAGAGATTTCACTTGTTGACAGACCAGCAGACCCTTCAGCCACATTTGTAATGGTCAAAAGAGATATTCCTATGACTATGGTTGAATCACTAATTAAAGCAAAGATTACTGCAATGGAATTAAAAAGAAAAGAACTCGGTCAAAGCACTACAGAATTCTATGCTTTTCCGAGAGAAAAGAAATTACCGATTTTTGATGCAGCTCATGTTAAGAATGCACTGGCAAGATTTGACCAGACTGAAGGTATGACTGAATCAGAAAAGAATACAGCTAAACGGAAAATTCGAGCTTCTGCTAAAACGCATGGAGTCGAAGTTTCTAAATCCCATTCCGTTCACGGAGGTGAGTCTTCAATGGGCAAAAAAATATCCAAAGCTGAAGAAGCTGAGGTAGATGAAAAACTGAAAGAAACCAAAGAAGAACCAACTGAAAAGGTTGAAGAAAAGAAAGAAGAAGAGGTTGCTGAAAAGGCAGATGTGGTTAAAACAGATAAGATTGAAAAGTCCGACATGATGACCATCTCCAAGTCAGAATACGCTGACCTCCAGAAAAGAGTAGACGAATTGGAAAAAGGCAAAGATGTAGAAGATGTCCTAGTTGAAAAAATGGCAAAGGCATTTGGCTCAGCTTTGGAGAAAAGAGGGCTTGTCGAGAAAAAGGACAAAGCAAAAGAACTGGCAACTAAGGACACAGGAGAAATGTTCTTTGAGAGTTGCACAGTTGCCGGAGAGGGTAAATAATGGTCGACCTAAGGAAAGCCTTGAATGAAGGCACAGACTCAGAAGGTGGATACTTTGTCCCTGAAGAATACGCAAAGCGATTCATTGACTTAGTTGAAAGGAAATCAACAGCAATTCCACTGATGGAACACGTCAACATGAAATACGATGTTCAGAATATCCCGTCAGTAACAGATGGAAACACAGGATACTTCACAGCAGAACTTGCAGACATAACTGGCTCTGACTTCACATCAGGACAGACAGTTCTCACAGCGAAAAAACTTGCTGCGTTGACAAATGTTTCAACAGAAGTTCTTGAAGATTCTGACCCATCAATCGGAAACATTATCACAAACAGACTTGCAAAAGCAGTCGCTCTGAAACTGGATAACGAAATCTACAACGGAACAGGAACAAACTTCAGTGGAATCAGAGACACCACAACCTACACAGATACTAACACAGTAGCAGCAGCAGGTGCAGACGGAGATGCAATCTCTTACGACAAAATCGTGAATGGTCAGAAAGAAATCCAGGTGGATGACTTTGAAGGTGGAACACACTTGATAATGAATCCAAAAATCCTTGCGAAAGTAAGATTGCTAAAGGATGGAAACAGCAGACCATTGTTTGATGAAGCAACTTGGGGTAGTCCAATGTTGAAGGAACATCCAAAAGCAATTGGTTCAATCCTTGGATTACAAGTAGTGATTACTACGGCTTTGCCAGTAAACCTAACAAAAGGTTCAGGAACAACTCTGTCAGATGCGGTTATTCTCACAAAAGGAGAAGGCGGTATTTACGGAACACGCAGACAGCCAAGATTCCACAAGGAATATCAGATCACCTCTGATGCTTGGAAAATCCAGACGAACCTGCGTTCAGCGTTCATCGCAAAGTACCAGAAGTCAACTTGTATCATAGAGGACCTCATCACAGCGATATAAATAAACTCGGGGAGCAATCCCCAATTTATTTTTATTTAAGAGTGATTCGATGACTGTAAGTACTGTATATGCAAATACTGACGATTTCCGTAATGAAACAAACATCGGAACTGATGAGTGGACAGACCCAAAACTTGATGACTTCCTTAAATCGGCAACTGCCAGAATTGACAGGCTAACTGGAAGAACTTGGCAGGGGACACAGACAGTAACAAACGAGTACTACGATGGAAACGGAGAAACTTATCTTGAGTTAGACCAAGTTGATGTCAGCGAAGTAACTGCTTTAGCAGTAGATGATGATTCAAACGGAACATACACAGACATCACAATCGCCTACACTAGATTGTATGGAGACATCGGAAGAGTAGAACTTGATGTTGAAACAGAAGGTTCAACGATTGAAGTGAGTGCTTTTCCAGAAGGTCCGAAGACAGTAAAAATATCTTACACTTATGGAAATACAACAGTACCGGAAGACATCCGAGAACTTTGTATTATGTTAGTTGTGCAAAGGCTCAACCCAACACCTGAAAGAAGAACAGAAATCAAAGAAAGAATAGCGGAACTCCAAGTTGGAGATTTCAAAGTAATAGATTAACCCTCCAGTATATGCTGGTTAGTTGCGTAAGCGAGGTTTGAGAAAATGGTAGACTACGATAATTTACTCCAGAAAACTCAGGAAAAGATTCATTCCATACTTACATCTAATCGAATCTTAAAGAACAAAGTTCCATCTTTTGTTGATGGCTTGCCCATTACTTCAATGCAGAGAGGGATTGGATTTCCCTATATCCGTATTCCTACCGGACTAGCTGATGAAATTCAATTGACTGCTACTAAAAAGAAAATACTTATCCAGACAGAAGTAACTGCCTACTCTCGTAACGCAAAGGTTCTTCGTGAAACTATTGATCTCGTAAGGTACACTTTGAATACTATTGCTAATCAAAAGGTTGCGAAAGATGCTGGTCTTTACAGACTCAACATTCACACAATCAGCCAAAATGAATCTCTGGCAAACGATAAAAAGCCAATCTATGAACACGTTCTAATGGTTGAATATCAATGGAGGGGTTCACTTTGATTCAAGTAACTGTTGACAAGAAAGATTTTGATAAATTTTTTGAATCTCTTAAAACTATAGCCACTCCAACCACGGATAAGATTGCAAAAATAGTCCAGGCAAAAGCTAAAGAAAATGTTGACTTGGTTACTTGGAGAGGTGGGCTTAAAGATTCAATTAGAAAGACTCCTTCGTCTGGAGGAGTGGCTTCTGTTTTTTCAACAGCCCCTTATGCAATTAGATTTGGACACGCTCAAACTTTACCTTTCACTGGTTTCGAACCAGCGAATCCTGTCTTGTCTCAATGGGCAGATGATAAAGTATTGAATACTAAAGCAGCAAGTAGAATTAAAAGGAAAGGAACGACTGTAAATTATGGAAACAAAGGGCCTGCAACAAGGTTCATGGATAATGCGGCTGAGTCAATTACTCAGCCAGTAGCAGAGTCAATAGTTAAGACTGAACTGTCGAAAATCTCGGAGGTGAGGTAAAAATGACAGCAGAAGCATTTTTTGGAAGAGACGCTAGAATAACAATGGAAGTAAAAAGTGGAGCAGCCACACAGGAAATCCACGGAGAAATAACTGCCTTTAACGAATCAGGTGGAGAGAAGAACACCGAAAGTATACCAGTTATGGGTGGAGGAAAGATAATCAAGGAAATGCTGACAACGGACACCGAAGTTTCGTTTGATGTAATTCCAACTGACCTGAAATTCTTTGAACCATTGTACGGTGCGAAGACAACTGAAACAGTTGAAGTAGTCAAATCAACAGAGTCAGCAAGAGCAGATTACAGAATCACTCTCGCATGGGCTGAAGGATTTGATTCAGGTAGTCCCCCAGAACCCAATAGTGGAGAGGGAACAAGGTACACCTTTGTCGGAGCAAACGGAACAAAGATGGTGCCAACCGGAGATGCTGAAAACGAATTGAAAGCAACAATTACTTTCAAGTTATCAGCAACAGATTCAAGTGGAAATGCACAGATCTACAGAGAGTATTCGCCGAATTCGGCTACAACTGCATTCCCAGACCCGTATGGTGATGCAGGCGTAAGGCAAGCATTTGACTCATACGCCTAAATGGAGGAATTAAAATGACTGAAGGAAAGGAAAAAGTGGAAGAAAGAACTCCACTAAAAGAATTTGTTAACTTTATGGTCTTCAAAATGAGGTCGCATAAGTGTGATGAATTCAAAGACTATTGTAACAACCTTGGAATGAATTATGCCGAAGCAATCATTCACTTAATGGAATCAGATAAGACAAGGCATTCAACAGAAATGCTTTTGGAGAAAGTAAACCAGTTAGAAGAGAAGCTTGCTAAACCAGTAAAGAAGAAAGCTTCAAGGATGGGTGTGTCTGATGAATGATGAGATGTTCGCAAAGCTGGATAGGTTTCATGGGAAACCAGAATTAGTTAAAATCACAGATGACACCGGAGAAATACAAGAGTTTTCAATAGCTCAACTTCCAGTAAAACATCTACCAATGGTGCTAAAGCTTCAAGCATACAAAGATAAGTATATGGTAAAAACAGAGAAGCGTGTTGAAAACAAAAAGACTCGGAGACTTGAAACTGTTGTTGAGGAAATAATGGACTATTCAAAGATGCCCGATGCTGAAATGGATATTGTTATGGGTCTGACAAAAGATATGATTGTCAAATCAGTCGCATATAGTCTTGCTCCAGATAAACAGAACGATGGTGAGATTTCCAAGATTGAAAAGATGGTTGACACTTGGGGTGTTGCTTACCTTGAAAAGTTTTCAGATGCAGTAATGAAAGTCAATGCAATGACTGAAGGTGATTCAAAAAAAAGTTAAGCCCCGAGATTAGAAAAAAGATCAAAGATGCACTCGGGGTTAAAGCAGGTAGGAGTTATAAGAAACTCGAAAGCAATGATATGATTGATGCTTATGAGATTGTATTTCAAGACTATGGTTGGAATTGGAATACAATCAAAGTAATGGCAATCCCTCAGTTCTTCGAGATTCTTAAAGCAAGAACCCGCAGACTCAAA
>CAZEZZ010000035.1:2409-7262 GCA_964515885.1 uncultured Candidatus Saccharibacteria bacterium | reverse complement strand
CTTTCTCTCATTCTAGGATCCCTGGTTAAATATCCAGTTGATTTTAGTCTTATTCTATTTTCAGGATCATGAGTAGTTAAGGCTTTGGCTATTCCATGTCTTACTGCGTCTGCTTGAGAAGTAACTCCTCCACCCTTAACAATAACAGTGAATTCAAACTCCCCTACGCAATCTAATTTTCCAAAAGGAGAAAATATAGTATTTTGTAATTCCTTTGATGGAAAATATTTTTCAAGAGGTTTTCCATTTATTAAATTTTCTATTTGTCCTGACTTAGGAAAAATCCTAACTCTAGCTGTGGCTGTTTTTCTTCTTCCTATCTCTTCTATATATCTCAAAGACTTCTTAGCTGCTGGCTTTTTTTCTGTTGCTTTCTTAACTGTAGGTTTCTTAACTGTAGGTTTCTTAACTGTCTTTGGTTTTGCTTTTGTAGTGGTCTTTGGCATATATTATTCAAACTTTAATCTATTTATCAATTGATTACTTAATTTATTCCTTGGAAGCATTCCTACAACAGCTTTTCTTAAAACCTCATTAGGTTTCTTCTTTAATAAATCTTCCAATACTGTTTCTTTCAAACTTCCTAAATATCCTGAATGTCTGTAGTATTTCTTTTGAGCCAGTTTTTTGCCAGTAAACTTCATCTTCTCTACGTTTTTGATAATAACAACATCCCCCATATCTTTATGAGGCGCATATCCTGGTTTATCCTTTCCTCTTAATAAAAGAGAAACTTCTACGGCTAATTTCCCTAGTATTTTTCCTTCAGCATTAATTGTGTGTGTTTTTGTTTCCATACTATTTAACTAATTCCAAAACAGCCATCTTAGCTGCATTAGCCTTTCTGGGGCCTAACTTTATAATCCTAGTATATCCACCTTTTCTATCTTTATATCTTGGTCCTATTTCTGTAATTAATTTATTAACTGTTTTTGTAGTAAAAAATTTAGATAATAATCTTCTAGAAGCAATATCTCCTTTTCTAGCATGAGTTATCTTTTTTTCAACAAAAGAAGAAACTTCCTTGGCTTTGGCCAATGTAGTATTTATCTTTTCTTTCAATATAAGAGCCTGGGCAACTGATTTCAAAAGTGCCTTTCTCTGATCTCTTTCTCTATTGAGTTTTCTTCCTTTGATCTTTTTTCTCATTATTTTTTCTTCTTTGGTTTAGCTTTAACCTTTGCAGGTTTTTTAGCTACTTTTTTCTTAACAGGCTCTGCTTTCTTTTTCTCTTTTTTGGGAGATAAAGCATTAGCAGTTGCTTTTTCTTCTTCTTTCATCTTATCTTGAAAACTATCTGCAAACAGAGAGAAATGATGAACTAAAGTTTCAGTAGCCTTAATAAAGGCAATTTCTGGTGTTATTGTTCCATCTGTCTCAATTTCCAAGAATAATCTATCAAAATCAGTCCTTTCCCCTACTCTCATATTTTCAACTTTATAGCTAACTTTTTTAACTGGAGTAAATATTGCATCCATTAAGATTGAACCTATCTCTATTTTTTCTTTACTTCTTGATTCTCTTGGAGAATATCCTATTCCTTTTTCAATAACTATTTCTATTTCTAATTCAGCTGATTTAGAAGTTAAAGTTGCCAAATGACAATCTTTATTTATTAATTCCACCTGACTTGGAAGTTTAAAATCAGAACCTTTTACTTTCTTTTCTTCTTTTACTTTTAAAAATGCCTTTTGAGGTTCTTCTGTGTAAACTTTAAATCTTAATTGTTTAAGATTCATCATTATTAAAATGACATCTTCTAGGACTCCAGACATTGTGGAGAATTCATGAGATACATTTTTTATCTTAACTTGAGTTATTGCTGCGCCTTCTAAAGAAGAAAGTAAAACCCTTCTTAAGGAGTTTCCAATAGTAACTCCGTACCCAGGGTATAAAGAATTTATTTCGAAAATAGCTTTATCCCCTTCTTTTTTTATAACTTTTGGAGAATTTGGTAGAGAAATCATAAGTTTATTAATAATTAATTATTTTGAATAGAATTCAAATATTGATAATAAGTCTGCTGGAGGAGCCGACTCTTCCAGGTTTGGTTCTCCAGACACCTTTCCTTCTAACTTAGCTACATCTAACTGTAACCAAGCAGCGGGTGTATAATTTTTTAAAGTGAGAGATAAATTCTTAAATCCAGGTTTAACCATTGCCTTTTCTTTCAAAGAAATAACATCTCCTTTCTTTACCTGGTAACTAGCAATATTTATTGGTTTTTTATTAACCAAAATATGTTTATGAGAAATAATCTTTTTAGCAGCTGATCTTGAAACAGCAAATCCAAGTCTAAAGACAACATTATCTAATCTATTTTCTAAAAGCTTTATCAAATAAGCTGAAGTATCAGCAATTTTTGCCCTAGCTTTTAAAGTGTCCATAACATACTGTCTGAATTTCTTTTCTCTTAGATTATACCAATTTCTTAGTTTCTGCTTCTCTCTTAATTGTTTTCCATATTCAGACAAAGGTCTAGGTCTCTTTTTCTTTCTTGGTCCAGGAGCATAAGGCTTCTTAATCATAGCGCACTTAGGAGAAAGACATTTTTCCCCTTTTAAGAACAATTTAACTCCTTGACGACGACAAATTTTACATTTAGATGATGACATAATTATACTCTTCTTACTTTAGGTGGTCTGCAACCGTTATGAGGAACGGGTGTTACATCCTTGATTGATAAAATTTCTAATCCTCTAGCTGCTAAAGATCTTATAGCTGAATCTCTGCCAGATCCAATTCCTTTAACAAAAATCTCTATTTTTAATATTCCAAACTTCCCAGCTATCTGAGAGACTGATTCTGCAACTTTTGAAGCTGCAAATGGTGTTGATTTCTTCGCTCCTTTAAATCCAATATGTCCTGCTGAAGTCCAACCCAAAACATTACCCAATTTGTCAGTTAAGGTAATTAAAGTATTATTGTAAGTTGAGGTGATATAAGCTCTTCCTTCTCCCATCTTTCTAGAAGAAGTTCCAGCATCCTTTGCAACTTTATTATCCACCTTCTCTCTTTCTTTTATCAACTCTTCTTTAGTTTGTTGTATTATACGTTTTTTTCCCATATTATTTTGCAGTAGCAGCTGCTTTCTTACCAGAACCAACTGTCTTTCTAACATTACCTCTTACTGTTCTATTATTAGTTTTAGTTCTCTGTCCTCTTGCGGGTAATCCCTTAAGATGTCTTAACCCTCTCCAAGCACCAATATCTTTTAATCTTTTTATATTAACCATCTTGTCTCTTCTTAACTCACCTTCTATCTTATATTTCTCTTCTATCAAATCTTTCAAAGAAGCTATTTCTTGAGCGGTTAAATCTTTTGCTTTTTTATCAATATCTATTTTAACTTCTGATAATATTTTCTTTGCCAAAACATCGCCTATTCCATAGACGTAAGTTAAAGCGATTATTATTCTTTTGTTATCTGGAATATTTATTCCAACTATTCTTGGCATATTAAAAATTTATCCCTGTCTTTGTTTATGTCTAGGATTTTTACTACATATAACGTAAATTCGTCCTTTCCTTCGGACGATTTTACAATCTTTACAGATTTTTTTGACCGATGGTTTTACTTTCATTTAATTCATTTCCCCCTGTAAACAATCCTACCTCTAGTCTGATCATACGGACTCATCTCTAAGGTAACCTTATCTCCAGGAAGTATCTTAATCCTATGTATTCTTAATTTTCCAGCCAGATGACAAATGGCTTCTTTACCATCATCTAATTTCACTCGAAAATGAGTGCTTGGCAAAGCCTCTGTTACCTGACCTGTTTTTTTTAAAACGTTTTTATCCATTAAATACGAACAATTATATAATATAGCAGATTATCTAAAGTTAGTCAATCTTCATTTCCACCTCTATCTTATCTTCCGATTGAGGGGATTTTTTAACCCAGAAAGGCCAAAAATCTACTTCAGCTTTAACTACTCCCTTTTGATTCTCGACTATTATTTTACTGCCAATTAAAGACTTCCCGCTTACTAGCCTCCTTAAATTAGCTACATCTATCTCCCTATAAGCTTTAGCAGAAACACTTAAAGAAAGTATTATTTTCCTAGTATTTAAATTAATGCTTTCTTGAACATAACTTATTTCTAAACTGTCTTCGTATATTTTATATCCTTCCTTTATTCTGGTAAGTAAAAATTGGCTAATGAAATCAGTTAAATCACTCTTTTTAAAAACTAAAGCTTGGCTTACAGCTTTGGCTCGATAATTAAAATTATCTGCTTCCTGTCCAGCTACAGCCAGAGGACTTTCTTCTTCTATTTTTGTACTCATAGCTTTATCTATTGAAATGTACTTTTCCATTCCTTCTTCCTCAAACCCTAGTGACAATAATTGTTCCACATCTTCTTCTGCTTTATTAGTCACTATATCTTTAGCGTTTTCTATATCCTCTTCTGTTATTAAAGAAGATCCAGAAAGAAATCCTCCTACCATAGGCTGAAATGATTTTGCATAAAACTTAGTATATTTAGCCGTTCCTGCAAACCCAGGGATAGAAAAGGTTGAAGCTTCAATATTATATTCTAAACCTGTTTCATCCGCTACTACTTTTATTATTTTTTCTCCAGCGATAAAATTTCCACCTTCATTATGTCCTCCTGGAATTACCACTCTCGATGGTGTTCTGAATAACTTACCTTCTGTTGAAATAAATCTAGTTGTAGCTATTAATATCTGATCCTTAGTAGAGTATTCATTGTAAACAGTAATCATCCCCTTTGCATTTCCTTCTTGTGTGGCTTTACCAGTAGCTATAAAATTCTCTATTACTATTTTTTCTTTTTCAAAAATAAATCCAGGTATTACTCTATCTACAACATTAATATCGTCAAT
>CAZEZZ010000035.1:0-2309 GCA_964515885.1 uncultured Candidatus Saccharibacteria bacterium | reverse complement strand
TACTGCAAAATAGATTTTATCCTTCTAATTCCACTACTAGAAGATTCTTCTTTTATTATCTTAAATTCACCTAATTCTCCTGTTTTTTTTATATGTGGTCCACCACATATTTCTTTGGAAAAATCACCAATACTGTAAACTTTAACTTTTTCCCCATATTTACTCTCAAATACTCCTGTGGCTCCCTGTTTCTTTGCCTCTTCTAAACTTATTTCCTCACAAGTAACAGATAAATTATCTTTTATCTTTTCATTCACCAAATCCTCTACTTTCTTAATCTCTTCTTCTGTCATTTTTTGAGGATGAGAAAAATCAAACCTTGATCTCTCTGCATTAATATTACTTCCTTTTTGGGAAACATGATCTCCTAAAACTTTTCTCAAAGCAGCTAGCAATAAATGAGTTGCAGTATGATATTTAATAACTTTTTCTCCTTCGTCTGCTAATCCCCCCTTAAACATTCCGGCTGAGGCAGTTCTAGAAAGTTCTTGATGTTTTTTAAATTCTTTTTCAAACTTTTCTTTATCAATTTTAATTCCTTTTTCTTTTGCTAATTCTTCTGTTAACTCTATTGGAAAACCATACGTACTATATAAAACAAAAGGGTCTGTTCCTTTTTGAAATTCTTTTAACCCCTGCTCTAAAGCTTTTTCAAATTTTTCTATCTCTTCTTTAATAATTGAAATAATATCAGATTCTTTATCTTTAATCTCAGAATAAGTATCTTTATATATTTTTACTGTTTCTTTTATTAAAGATACATAAAAATCTTCTGGCAATCCTAAAACTTTAGCGTATCTAACAGCTCTTCTAATTAAACGTCTAATAATATAGCCCTGTCCTAAATTAGAAGGTTCTATGCCTCTCTTGTCTCCAATAATGAAAATACTAGCTTTTATATGATCAGAAATAATCCTAAATTCTTTAGTATAATCTTCATATTTTTTACCAGATAATTCTTCTATTTTCTCAATAATAGGAAGGAAAACATCTGTTTTATAGTTGTCATCCAATCCGTTTAGGGCTGCTAACATTCTTTCAAACCCCATACCAGTATCAACATTCTTTTGAGAAAGTGGTTTATATCCGTCTTTGTCTTTATAATATTCCATAAAAACATCATTCCATATTTCCACCCATCTTTTATCTTCTGGATTAAATTCTTTTGGAGCTGGTTTTTCTCCGATCCAATAAAACATTTCTGTATCAGGACCACAAGGACCAGTTAAACCTGCAGGACCCCACCAGTTATCTTTTTTCCCAAGCTCTTTAATTCTCTCTGGAGATATGTCTGAATTAAGCCAAACATTTTTAGATTCTTCATCTTTTTTAGCATCTGCATCTCCGGCAAAAATAGAAATAGCTAAATTTTCCTTATCTATACCCATCCATTTTTTGGAAGTCAAAAATTCAAGACTCATTTCTATAGCTTCTTTTTTAAAGTAATCTCCCAAAGACCAACTCCCCATCATTTCAAAAAAAGTATGATGATAGGAATCCCCAACCTCATCTATATCTCCTGTACGCAAACAAGGTTGAATGTTTACTAACTTATCTCCTGCAGGATGTTTTTCTCCCATTAGAAAAGGAACTAGAGGATGCATTCCAGCAGTAGTAAATAAAACAGTTGGATCATTCTCTGGAACCAAAGAAGCAGGAGTAATTATCGCATGCTCATTTTCCTTGAAAAAATCCAAGAATTTTTTTCTAAGATCTGTAGATTTCATTTATATTAGGAGAATCTATCTGCCACACTAGAAGCAGCAAAAGAAAAAGGTTTAATTTTAGGTTCAAATCCATGACCTTTAATAAGGCCGGTTACTTCTTTTATCATGTCTTTTGTTTTTCCGTTCTCTCCCACATCAGCATGTATATATCTAAATTGATAATTACCTTCTTTATTTCCCTCTTTTTCAAATATTTCTTTTAAATAAGTAGCTAACTGACAAGATAAAAAAACTTCTTCTAGTATTCTGGTTTTATAACTATAAAATTTCTTCTCTTTATATTTTATATTATTTAAAAAGAATCTTCCTCCTTCTCCAACTCTTAAAATAACGACAGCTAAAGGAAAATTAGGCTCTTCTAAAGAAGAAGAATCACACCCTACTACAATATCGTAAAATTTCTCTGGTTTCTCAGAAATGTAGCTAAAAACCTCCTTTATCATCTCTTTCATGCTAAGTTTTCCTTTTGTGGGATTAAAAAAATATCCGTTCAGGATTTTCTCCATAATATGAAATTTTAACAATTTTTACCCTTTATTTCAATGACTTTATTATTTTAGAAAATTCGTCTGGTTTTAGAGA
>CAZEZZ010000034.1:0-7471 GCA_964515885.1 uncultured Candidatus Saccharibacteria bacterium | reverse complement strand
CAGACGCATATGCAGACCAACAGAAATTACAAGCGTTAATTATTGCTAATATGGAGGAAGGGTATAGAAAGCAAATGGCTCTTGAAACCTTAAAATATGGAGCAATAACAAAGAATCTTGAAGAGTCGATGACAGATAAAGTAATGTTGGATAAATTTATTGAACAAGAGGAAATTGCCCATTTAAAAAGACTTGAACAAATAATAGAAGAATTTAAACCCGACCCATTTGAAGTTATGCCAATGGAAGATGAGGAAAATGTTGATGATGCCCCTTTTCTTGCTATAATTGCTGATTTAAAAGATTATGAAGATGCAATGAAAAGTATTACTGCTCAACAAGAAGTTTGGGGAGAATCTTTTGATGCTGTAGGAATGCAAATATCAGCATTAAAAACAAATATTAATAAATTAATAACAGAAGGTATTGGATTAGAAGGAGAAGCATTAAAATTAAATCAAGAAGCGATTAAAAAACAAATAGCTGCTTATATGAAATTAACTGATGCAGAAAAAAAAGTAATAGATTCTCAAAATGCGATGAAAGAAGCAGGTCAGATAGTAGCAGATGCAATGTCAGGAGCAATGAAAGCTATGGCTGACAGTATGGTAGCAAGTTTAGGATTTGCAGAAGATGCTCAAGGTAGGTTTATGTCAACTTTAATTTCTGGAGCATTGGACATGATTATTACTTATATGGCTCTGGCTATGGCGTCAGCAATAGCTGGTGGAGGGGAAGCAGGAGCAGCAACTGGTCCAGGAGCAGCTATAGCAACTCCTGTATTTATAGCTGAATTATTAGCTGTTGTAATAGCAGCATTTGCAACAATACCAGAATTTGCTACAGGTGGTTCAGTAATTCAATCAGGAGCATTTTTAGTAGGAGAAAATGGACCAGAAATTGCAAACTTAAAAGCAGGTTCAGGAGTTGTCCCAAACAATATGCTCAATTCCTTTGGATTAGGAGGAGATGCTGATATAGAATTGTCAACAAAAGTAACAGGTAATGATTTGGAAATAATAGGAAAAAGAGCAAAAGCACAATCAAAACGTAGATAAATGAGATTAAGATATACATCGGATTTTAAAGGATTTAAAGGTATTAATCACGAGATTAAGATTTGGGATAACGTAATGTCTGCGGGAGGAACTCCCGTTGAAGTAATTTTGGAAAGTCCAGGGTATACAATTGATTATGATGCTGGGATTACTAATATTGTTAAAGGAGGAATAATACAAAGTGGTGCATCCATATTTATTAAAAATACAAACGGAGCAGTTGATGCTTTATTGACTTCCTTATTAATTACTGAGAATAGATATTTATTAGAAATATTACGAGATGGAACGACATTTTGGTATGGTATTATTTTACAGGATTTCGGAAGCACTCAAGATTTACCAGACGGAGTTGTAGAGATAGCAGCCGTTGATGGAATAGGTTTATTGGAAAAAGTAGATGTTGAATGTTTAGATTACCCAAACATTAGTAGTTTTTTACAATATCTTATTGCTGGATTAGGGAATATAGCAACAGCAGAATTATATGAGGTAACTGACACCTTTTTAAAGGTAAAAACAGATTGGTATAATGATTCAATGCAAGCTTTAAAAGAACCATTGGATGTGAGTGCTGTTAATGATATAAAAACAGATTTCTTTTGGAGTGAAGAAAAAAGTAGAACAGGATATAATGGGTCAATTGTAGATGAAACAGTCATAAATAATTATAAATATTTAATTGATGTTGTTTTAAGAGGGTTTAACGCTGTTTTAATAATGTCCGATGGTGTATGGACTATATATCAAAGAGAACTAATGGAAAGTAATACTATTGAATTTAAAGGCTTCCAGAAGGATGGTACATATACAGCAGATTTTGCTCCTTTAACTACTTATAAAGAAATATCAGCAATTAATAATATGTATCGAGCAAAAGGAGAATTTTCTAATATTCCAGGCATTAATCAAATAAAAATAATTTATTTAGCTAATATGGTAAATAGATTTAATGTATCCAGTTTGATTCCTTTCCATTTTCAGCCAGGGGATTCTTATACTACATTCCAATTATTAACAGGAGTAGGAGGAAAAGAAAATTATTTGCATATTTCTTTATGTTTTAGTGATAAGTTTAGTGTATTATTAAGTCAAAAAACTTTTTTTTATCAATCTATAATAAGAGCTGTTTATACTCTTGAAGTCAAAATAGGGGCATATTATTTACAAGCTGATGGGCAATTATGGCATACTACCCCAGAAACAATTTCAATATGGTCTCATCCAATGCGACAACTAAATCCAAACGCAACTGTTATATCTGGACATAATCACCCCTCTTGGGATTCAAGATGGGTAGCATTAACAGAGGCAAGTTTTAAAACAGATAATTTACCGATTGATGGAGAAGTAGAAATTTCATTAGTATATGTAGGATTAGTTTACAGACAATTACCCAGTTCTACATTTAATACTTATTCAAGTGTAGATACACGTAGAGTAGACGAAGTTAGTGTTACCCCTGCAAATCATTATGTATTGTATATATGGGATAATGATAAACCTATTGCTGATGTAACATATATTGCCAAAAATACAAATACTGTTTATACTTTAAATGAACAACTGGATGATACATTATTTGGTTCAGCTGGAGTCACTTCAAGAGGTGATATTTTTATTTATGATGGGGCAAATTGGAATGGTTCATTTACATTAGCGAGTAAACACTGGAATAAAGGTTCAGCATCTGTTAAAGACCAGTATTTTAATGGATTATTAGCAAATGAAATATTAAGTAATCAACAAAGAGCATTATTGACTTATTCAGGAACAATAATCGATAGAAATACATCAAATTTATTTTCTCCTGTTCAAGTTATACAAATGGATTATAAATCTGCTACATATAGATTTGCAATAAATAAAACAACATACTCAGCTTTTCAAGAACAATGGGATGGGGATTGGTTTCAAATAGGCAGAACTCAAATAAGAAATGTGACATCATCAAAAAATGATTTAATAGACTTGGCAGGAATGGTGTCAAATAATATGCAAATAAGACAATTAACAGCGAGTGGAGCAATGTCAGATGTTGCACAATTTATAAATCTTAGAACAGGAGAAATGACATCAGCAGATTCCCCAATGTCAATGACTCAAATTCAATTTAAAGATAAGACAACATTATTACCTTTGCCAAACGCTCCTACAGGTTATACAATGCTAACAAAGAAAGGGACTGACCTATTAATCCAATCAAGCAATGGGGCAGTTAAATCCTTATTAAAAGACGTTCAAATTAAATATGGTTTCTTATATAATCAAGATGCTGTTTTAGACCCAACAATTTCAAGTTCAGCAACTTGGAAAGTTCCAAGATTAAGTGATATTACTACTTTAGTCACAGCGTTAGGAGTTGCAGCAACAGACGCAGGAGCATTATTAAAAGAAAAAGGAACTCTACATTGGACAACTCCTAATACAAAGGCTACTGACTTAGTTGGATTTATGGGATTAGGTTCAGGCATTATAGATACTGATGGTTGGGATGAATTAAATGAAATTGCTTATTTCTGGGCAAATGCAGGCGGAGATTATTATACATTGTCATATAATTCAGCAGCTCTTGGTTCTAATTCGGGTTATGATGGAGTAGCAGGAATGGCAGTTCGTTTAATGAGAGATTTAACTGCTCCAGAAATAGCAGCAGGAAATGCAGATGGATTTCAATATGATGATTATGTAGGAAATGATGGACAACATTACCCTGTTATACAAATAGGAACTCAAGCATGGATTACTGAGAATTTAGTCGAAACAAAACTTAGAGATGGAACAGCAATTCCAGAATATTTATCAGGATTTTTTGCAGCAGGAATAGCAGCAAGATGTTCGTATAATTATGATGAAACATATGCCTTTGAAATAAATAAGTTAAAAGAAGTTAATATTGATGCTGAAGTATTATCAGGAGATGGCTCAAGGGCTCATCCATCTAAATTTTTAGATAAGGATGATGGCTTGGAATATATTGTTAATAATGGAAAATTTGCTTTAAGGAAAATATTTTATGCAGCAGTAATCCAAGATACCTTAGATTCAGAATCATGGTCATCATTATTAACACAAAATATATCAGCAACAGGGGTAACATCAACAAGCATTATACAGGCAAAAGCCACAGGCACAAGAGCAGGAATACGTATTTATTTTAATGCTGAAATATCAGCTGTACCAATAACAGATAATATTGAATTTGAAGCTGTTGCTGCCCCAGAGGAAAATATAGATGTTGAAATAATAATTTTTAAATATTAAAAAGAGGAATAAAAGTAATGATGTCATTTGAAGAGAAAAAAGAGTTTATTGAGATTATTGAAGAAATGCATAATAAACAAAATTCAAAATTCATAAAACAGATGTGGTTCAAAGTAGGTATTCCTTTATTGACTGTTTTAATTATTGGTTTTTTTGGTTTTCAAGTTAGAACAAATAATACATTAATATTACAAGGTTCAAATATAGAGCATAATACAGATGATATAACAAAGAATAGTCAACAGCATGATGATTTGGTAAATTTATTAATTTATGGACAATTATCCACTGTAAGAGACCATACACTAAAAGCAAAAAAATGAAAACACTAACAGTAAAAGAATTACAGCAAGTTATTACTCCTAAGGTATTATTAAATTCCTTTGATGAATTAGGGTATGATTATTTTGAATCTAAATTCAGACCATTCAACTTAAATTTTGGAGCAATACGCTCTAATGATTTAAAGAGTAATAATTTCAATGATGTATTTTTTTATTTGTGGATGGAAAATAAACAATGGAAATTATGGACATTTCCTGGAACATCTGACCCTGGATTGTATTATAGAAACCATCCAATGAATAGAGCAGGAACAGGAATTATGATTCCTCAGCAAAGTAAACAGCATTTTGCAATAGCTGGACCAATGTATCAAAATAGATATGGTTCAAGACATAGAGGGCACGGCAAAACAGGATATACCTGTTTACGGCAAGATAAGAAAGCATATTTTGTTAGAGATAATGACCAAGATGATAAATTAAATGTTTTAGAAAATGTAAAAGAATGTAAGGAAGCTGGATTGAATGTTATTTATGATAATATTTCTGCTAATCATCACAGGGGCAGTAAGTGGTATATTAATTATAAAGTTGATAAATTTAGTGGGGCTTGTCAAGTTACTGAATCATTTGAAGATTATAAAAAAGAAATGAAACTTTGGAAATTTGCAAATCAGTATTGGGGTAGATTTCTTACTTATACTTTATTTGTTGAGAATACGATATTACGGACATCTAAATTAATTTAAAAAATAAACAATCATGAAAAAAGAAATTAAACATAGATTTTGGACTAAAGGCAAAAAAACAACCATTAGTGGTCTTATATTAGGTTTGTTTACGTTAGTGCTTATATGGACAGGAAAATGCGGTATATATGAGTCAATTCCTTTTATTGCTATTTCCTTAATTCTATTAGGAGTAAAGGATGATTTTATGAAAGGAGCATCAATAAGGATATTTATTGGATTAATTTTATTAGGTTTATTTTCCAGTTGTATTACTGCTAAAAAATGCAATAGGTTATATCCCCCATCAATAACTATAAAGGATTCAATAATTGAAAAAGAAAAATTAGTAATTCGAGATACTATAATTTATCGAGATTTGCCAAAAGATACAGTAAAAATTGAGAAAATAGTTTATATTAAAAATGGAATAGTAAATATGCCTGAAACCACTGCTCAAAATGGAATAGTAAGTGCTTTGGCGAGAATTATAAATAATAAACTATCTGTAATGGGGTGGATTAATGATTCAACTATATTCTTTGAATTAAAAGGGGCAATAACAGAACGAGATAAATATAAAGAAATTATAAATCAAACAACTATAACTCCTCCAGCTATTGAAATCAATAAATTAACACAATGGCAGATATTTCAGATGTGGTTAGGGCGAATACTTTTAATAATAACAATAGTTTATTTTGGATTTAAGTTAGTAAAGAAATATTTTTTAAGATAATAAGGAGCAAACACAATGGCAGAACAGGTCATAATAAATTTTAATACTCAAGCGTTAATGACTGCCCACTTGGCAGCATTTGTTCATGGAAATATTGCTCATGGTGAAACTGCTTATGGTTGGGGTAATCATGCATCAGCAGGATATGAGGTTCAAACTAATAAAGGAATAGCAGGTGGATATGCCTCATTGGAAGCGAGTACAGGAAAAATACCATTAGCACAAATTCCGGATTCATTAATTGGAGGTTTGAATTATCAAGGAGTTTGGGATGCAGATATTAATGACCCTGACTTAGATTTGGCAGGAGGGTTACAGGTAAAGGGACATTTTTATATTGTTTCGGTAGCAGGTACTCATTTCGGAATTGTTTGGGCAATTGGTGATATGGTAGTATTCAGAGCAGATGATACTGACCCTGATAAGATTGACAATACAGAATCAGTTACATCCGTAAATAGTCAAGTTGGAGCAGTTGTTTTAACTACAACTCATATAGCAGAGGGTTCAAATCTATATTATACAGATGCAAGAGTAGCAACATACATTTCAAGTAATCTAACTGACCAAGAATTATATGCTGCATCAACTCCATCGTTTGCAGGATTAACAATTTCAGGATTAATAGCTGGTGTTAGTGATTATGATAAATTTATTGTTACTGATTCTGGAGTTCTTAAATATAGAACAGGGGCAGAAGTATTAAGTGATATTGGGGCTCAGGTTTCAAATGCAAATTTAACTTCCTTAGCAGCTTTATCATATAGCTCAGCTTCCTTTGTTAAGATGACAGGAGCGAATACATTTAGTTTAGATACCAATGTTTATTTAACTGCTGAATCTGACCCAATAGTTGGAGCAATAACAGGAATAGTAAAAGCAGATGGGGCAGGAAATATATCAGCAGCAAGTGCTGGAAGTGATTATGAAAATCCTTTAATATTTAGCAGCCCTTTATCAAGAGCAACAAATACAATATCAATACCAGTAGCTTCAACATCTGTAAGTGGGTATTTATCAAGTATTGATTGGAATACATTTAATGGAAAACAAGCAGGTCATGCCAATTTAACTTCTTTATCAGCATTGACTTATTCAGCTTTATCCTTTATTAAAATGACTGCTTCTGGAACATTTGCCTTAGATACTAATACCTATTTAACAGCTGAATCTGATACATTAGCATCAGTAACAGGCAGAGGAGCAACTACCTCAACAGCAAGTACATTTTCAACATCAATTCAAACTCCTTTATTAATAGGCGGCTCAGCAGTAGGCTCAAATATAACTTATAAATCAACAACAGGGGCTGGGACGGCAACAGGAATAGCACACCAATGGACAGGCGGAACGAATGGAGCTACTACTATTATGACGATGTTGAATAATGGTTATGTA
>CAZEZZ010000033.1:0-7850 GCA_964515885.1 uncultured Candidatus Saccharibacteria bacterium | reverse complement strand
TTTATCCAATTTTCTACTGTTAGTGTCTCAGCCCTCTGGTCTGGGTTTATTTTATTTTTAAAAAGCCATTGTTTCGTTTTTTCTTTGTCTTTTTTTATTTTATTTAAGTTATTTATTAATTGCTTTCTAGGTTGAGTAAATCCAGCCTTCATCACTTCAAAAAATAAATCAGTATCAATAGATAGTTTTTCTTTTTTAGGAATTATTTTAATAATAGCTGAATCTATTTTAGGTCTAGGCCAAAAGGAATCTTTTTTAATGTAAGAAATTATTTTAGGCTCTGCATATAATTGAACAGAGACAGCCAAAATGCTCATTTTAGGAGGTTTGGCACAAATTCTTTGAGCTACTTCCTTTTGAATTATAAAAACTATTTGTTTGGGTTTATTTTTCAACTCTAGAAATTTTCTAATTACAGGAGCAGTTAAGTAAAAGGGGATATTTCCTACTAAAATATAGTTAGTATCTTTGGGCTCCCATTTTAGAATATCTGAATTAATAATTTCTAGATTATCAATAGAAGAGGACTCTTCTTTTAATAGTTTCACCATATTAAGGTCTTTTTCAACAGCTATTACTTTTTTAGCTTTTTCTACTAATTTTTCTGTCAGAATGCCAAACCCAGGACCAACTTCTACAATCGTATTATTGGGTTTGAAGTCTATGGCAGATAAGACTTTATTTATAGCAGAGCCATCTATTAAAAAATTCTGACCCAATCCTTTAGAAGGCTGAATATTGTGTTTTTTAAGTAATGATTTGATGTTGTCTTTCAGGGAAGTCATGGTTTTATTATTCTATCACAAATAATAACTTGTGGATAAACGACTTGACTATAAGTATGAATAAGATATCCTTATATAAGACAAATGGATAGTTATTTAAAGCCCTTTTTGGGGTTGAAATCATATTTCCATAAAAACAAGAACAAAATTAAAGGATCTCATAGGGATCCATTTATTTGTTTAGGATCTATTACAATATTAATGTTTGTTTTGATTTCTTTGTTTTCTGGTCCAGTGTCAAATTCCCTATATAATAAAGGGGATTTTTCTTTAGCTTCTTTGGCCAAAACAATAGGGGGAGCAACAGAAGAAGATCCTTTTGCCGGATTATTGAAAGATTCTTGGCCAGATTCTCCAGAGTTTTTAGTGTTAGGAGGAAATACTCTTAAAGCGTCTACTCCTCCAAGTTCTTTTTCTCCTCAAGTTTTGGGAGCTTTAATAGGAGGGCAGGATTATTCAGAAACCAAAAAGATAATTACAGAATATGAAATAGAATCAGGAGATAGTCTTTCTTCTATAGCCTCAAAATTTAATATTTCTTTGAATACTATTTTGTGGGCCAATGAATTAAATAGTAGATCTTTAATTCAACCAGGCCAAAAATTAGTTATTCTTCCTATTACGGGTGTATTGCATTATGTTAAATCAGGAGATACTGTTTCTGTAATAATACAGAAATACAAAGCAAAGTCAGATGACGTAATGGCGTTAAATAATTTATCTAACGAAGGAGATATATACGCAGGAGATATTTTAATAATTCCAAATGGGACAAAGCCAAAAAGCACATATCAATATGCTCCTTCGAATGCTCCGTTAGCAGACAGTTACTTTATCTGCCCTATAGCTGGTTGCGAATCTAAAATCACTCAGAAGTTACATTTCTATAATGCTATAGATTTCAGCAGTGGAAAATGTGGAGAAGTTATTTATGCTGCAGCCGGAGGAAAAGTTTTAAAGATAAAAATGACAAATTCTACCTCTAAATATGCTTTTAATGGATATGGAAATCATATGACTATTGAGCATCCAAATGGGGTAGTAACATACTATGGGCATATTTCAGCTAGTTTAGTAAACACGGGGGATAGAGTCTCCCAGGGGCAAGCTATTGCCTTAATGGGAGGAAAACCTGGAACTCCAGGGGCAGGAAACTCTACAGGATGTCATTTACACTTTGGAGTATCTGGAGCTAGAAATCCTTTTGCCAGATAAGACAATCTAATCAAAAACCACTTTTAATTAAGTGGCTTTTAAATTGAAAAAAAAATTACTTACCGTCGCATTTCATACATAATCTTGCCGAGGGGAATACTTTGAGTCTTTCTTCTGATATGTCTCCTTTGCAATTTCCGCATTTCCCGTAAGTTACTTTTTCTATCCTTTCTAGAGCTTTATTTATGTCTCTTAATTGAGTTTCTAGACTGTGTTCTACTCCTAGCATATTTCCGTATTGTTCTACTTGATCAGCTCCCTTTTCTAGGGCAGCTCCACCAGTTTCTCCTTCCCAGTTTGGAAATCTTGTATCCCAGTCGTCTTTAAGATTTTCATCCTTTGTCGCAAAGCTTTTTAAATTATTCTCTAGCTCTTTTTTCTCTCCTTCTAATTTTATCCTTAGTTCTTCTATGAGTTTTTTATCCATAAATTAAGGTTAATGATTATTTTTATAAATTAATATAATTTTCTTTTTCTCCTTGTTCACTTGTTTTTCTTATTTCAATGTTCCAAGGAACTTCACTTCCAGTTAGTGAAAGATCTTTTTGACCAAATATATTTTCTATTGGTATATTATATTCTTGCGTTAAATAATTGACAAGATTCTTAAGCTTTTCTAATTGTATTTCATTCGGAACTTCCTCTTTGTCGTAAACTAATTCTATACCTAGAGAATAGTAATTTATTATATTTTTTCTAGTTCCGTCAGGAAGTTGAGAATTTCCAGAATGGTAAGCCACAGCTGTGTCTGGTGCTAGTTGGTAAATTAATCCATCTCTACCAATCATATAATGGGTAAGTACTCTAAAGTTTCTAAAAGTTTCTAATATTGTATCTACATTATAAATGTCCTCATCTTGGTCATTATAAGTTGAGTGGATAACGACCATATCTATTAGTCTTGGTGTTTTCGGTATATAAAATCCCCAAGTTGCTATATTTTTTAAAACTTCTGGTTTTGTTATTTCTATCGGATTTACATCCTCTATTGGCTCTGTAGTCGTCCCAACTGGTTCTGTAGTCGTCCCAACTGGCTCTGTAGTCGTCCCAACTGGTTCTGTTATTTCTTGTTCTATAGGTGTTATCGCTGGTTTTTGGTTTAATTTAACATTTAAAAACCAATAAAAGAAAGCAATAGTAAGAATTAAAAATAAAACAGCCACCACTCTTATCGCTATTTTTTGAAAAGCAGAAGGTCTTTTAAATGGCTTCGGCATTAGCTTTCCAGTTTCTTCCGGTTTTTTGTCTATTTCTTTTTTTATTTCAGAAACAGGCGATGGCTGCGAGCCTATTGTAGGCTTTGAAATCTTTTGTTCTGTTTTTAGATTATCAATTCTTTCCTTTTCTTTTTCAGCTTCAGCTTCTCTTAGCTTTGAAACATCTTTAGCCATTGTTCTGATTTCTACCCTAGAAAGTAGATCTTTCTTTTCTTCTATGGGCATCTCTGGGGGTTGGGGCCTTTCCGTTCCAGGAAGAATTATTTCTTCGGGTAGTGTTTGTGACTCGGGTTTTGTAATGTTCAATGTTGGTTCTTCTTCTTCAATTTTTGTTTCAGGGTCTGCCATTATTTCGGCTTCTGAAGGAGAACCCAAAAGCTCCTTATCTTTTTCAGGACCTTGATTTAGGTTTTTATTTTCGTTCCCCTCCATAGTGATTTTTATTTAGCGTCTTTATGTGAAAGATTTATTCTTCCCTGTTCATCTATGCCTATTACTTTAACAGGAATTACTTCTCCTAATTTTACTACATCTTCTACTTTTTCAACACGGTGATCTGCAAGTTGAGAGATATGAACTAATCCTTCTTGTCCAGGTAAAACTTCAACGAAAGCTCCAAAGTCCATAATTCTTTTTACTGTTCCTTGGAATATCTCACCAGCCTGAACTTCTCTGGTTAAATCTTTAACCCATATAGAAGCTTTTTCCCCAGAGGCTTCGTCACCAGAGGTAATCAATACTTTTCCTGTATCTTCTATGTCTATTGAAACCCCACAGGTATCTATAATTTCATTTATCATTTTTCCACCAGGACCAATAACATCTCTAATCTTATCAGGATTAATTTGAACTACAATAATTCTTGGAGCGTAAGGAGATAATGTTTCTCTAGGTTTCTCTATGGTTTTTTGCATCTCATCTAGAATTTTTATTCTAGTTTTCTTTGCTTGTTCTACAGCTTGCTTAACAATATCTTTTCCTATTCCCTCTATTTTAACATCCATTTGGACTGCAGTAATTCCATCTCTAGTTCCAGCTATTTTAAAATCCATATCTCCATAATGGTCTTCTGGTCCCTGGATATCAGTTACGATTTTATATTTTCCTTTATAGTCTGACATAAGGCCCATAGCAATTCCTGCTACAGGTTTTTTGATAGGAACACCTCCATCCATCAAAGCTAAAATAGAGCTTGATATAGAGGCTTGAGAAGTAGATCCGTTAGAAGATAATATTTCAGTTACAAGCCTAACAGTGTATGGAAATTCTTCTTCTGTTGGCATCATAGGAGCTATAGCTTTTTCAGCTAACATTCCATGCCCTATCTCTCTTCTTCCAGGACCCCTTAAGGGCTTTACTTCTCCTGAAGAATAAGGAGGGAAGTTATAATGATGCATAAATCTTTTTTTGCCCACAGATTCAATTCCATCTACTAGCTTTACGTCGCCAGGAGCTCCTAAAGTTAAAACAGATAAAGTTTTTGTTTGTCCCCTAACAAAAAGACCTGAACCATGAGGCCTTGGGAGCAAACCAACTTCTGTTTCTAATTTTCTTAATTCGTCTAATTTTCTTCCGTCTACTCGTCTATCTTTTTCTAATACATTTTCATGAACTAGTTTATCAATTTCTTGTTCAAAGAAATCATTTATATAATTTTTTGTACCTTCATCAGGATGCTTCTCTTCTATATATACAACTAGTTCCTCCTTGAGATTATTAGCGTCCTCCATCCTATCTGTTTTATCTCCTTGGTATAAAGCTTCTTCTAGTTTATCTCCGATAAACTCTTTTATTTCTTTTTCTAGTTCTTCGTTCACTTTATTACCATCAAAAATAATCTTTTCTTTTCCAACTTTTTTAATTATATCTTTTTGAAAGTTTATTATTTTTTCTAAATGAGGTTTTGTAGCTTCTATGGCTTCTGTGAATAAACCTTCTTCAATCTCTGATCCTTCAGCCTCCATCATGTTAATCAATATCTTATCTTTTTCATCATTTCCTAAGTATTTAGCAAATTCAGATTCCAATCCAGCTACAGTTAAATCAAATTCACTCTCTTTTCTTTCTGCATATGTTGGATTAACTAAAAACTGACCGTCTTTTCTGCCAAGCCTTAAAGATGCTACAGGTCCTGACCAAGGGATATTAGATATTGATAAAGCTAAAGAAGCTGCTATCAACCCTAAGGTATCGGGAGCATTTTCTCCATCCCAAGATAAGCAGGTAACTATCATTTGAACTTCTTTTTTTAGTCCTTTAGGGAATCTAGGTCTTATTGATCTATCTATAAACCTACTAGTTAAAATAGCTTCGTCTGATGGTTTAGCTTCTCTTCTTAAAAATCTAGAACCTAATATTTTTCCAGCAGCATAGAACTTTTCTTCAAAATCTACGGATAAAGGGAAGAAGTCTATTCCTTCTCTTTCTGATTTTGACATGACTACATTAGCCATTACCATAGTATCTCCGTACTGGACAAAAACATTGCCCGAAGCTTGTTCGGCCAAATCGTTTATTTCTACCTTTAATTCTTTCCCCCCAATTTCTGTTTTAAATATTTCTTTTTTCATTTTTTCTTTAATAAATATCTTGACGGATAATCACATAAATCAATAACTTCATCTACGACTTCTTTTAATCTAGCGGAAGTTGCTTTCCCGAAAGCTATAACTTCAACTCTTTTTCCTTGGTTTTTTAAATATTCTACTAGTTGAATAAAGTCTCCATCTCCAGAGCCTAGAACAATAACATCTACGCTAGCGGCTATTCTAATGGCATCTACTGTTATTCCCACATCCCAGTCTGCCTTTTTTTGTCCTCCAAAGAATTCTTGTAAATCTCTAACTCTAGTTTCTATTCCTAATTTAGTCAAAGCCTCAAAAAAGGCTTTTTCTTCCCCAGTTTTAGTTTTAACAACGTATCCAAATGCTCTAATTAAGTTTCTATTTGCTATAGATGCCTTTAAAATAGCTCCAAAATTAACACGAGCCTGGTAAAGGTTCTTAGCAGAATGATAGAGATTTTGTACGTCTAGTAAAACGGCTACTCTTTGTCCACTGTGTTTTATTGCTCCCATATTATTTTCTCAACCCAACTTTTTTGATTAGGCTGTTGTATCTTCTTGTGTCTTCTTTTTTTAAGAAATTTAAAAGACTCTTTCTTTTAGAAATCATTTTTAACAAACCCCTTTTTGAGTGAACATCTTTAGGATTCTTTTTTAAATGAGAAAGTAGCTTTTTAATTTCATCTGAGAATAAAGCAACCTGAACTTCGGGGGACCCAGTGTCTCCTTCATGAGTTTTATATTTTGTTATTAGTTTTGTTTTTGTTTCTGTTTTTAACATAATTTTGTTGTTTAGTGCCCCCAGTAGGACTCGAACCTACAACCTTATCCTTAAGAGGGATCTGCTCTACCAATTGAGCTATGAGGGCAGACCTGTTTGTGCCCCTGCAAGGATTCGAACCCAGACTTCGGCGTCCGAAGCGCCGCGTGATATCCATTTCACTACAGGGGCCCGAACATTTTTAAAGTATATCATATTAATTGAAAAAAACAAGCTTTTAGGTTAGAATTATAAAATGATAATCCCAAAAGAAGTAAAAACAATAATAGAAACTTTAGAGAAGAAAAAGTTTGAAGCTTTTGCTGTTGGGGGCTGTGTTAGGGACATTCTGAGAGGAGTAGATCCTAAAGATTGGGATATTACTACCTCTGCTAAGCCTGAAGAGATTAAAAAGATATTCCCTAACAGCTTTTATGAGAATAAGTTTTTAACTGTAACTGTTCATACTAAAAGCAAGAAGGAATCCTTAAAAGAGATAGAAGTTACTACATATAGACAGGAGGCTAAATATACTGACAAAAGACACCCTGACGTAGTCAAATCCGCTAAGAATTTAAAAGAGGATTTAATCAGAAGAGACTTCACTGTTAATGCTATGGCTATGAATTTGAAAAAAGAGATAATAGATCCTTTTGATGGGCAGAAAGACTTAAAGAATAAAATAATAAAAACAGTTGGAATATCAAAAGAAAGGTTTGCAGAGGATTCTTTAAGAATGATGAGAGCAGTTAGATTTTCTACTACCTTGGGGATAAATTGGAAAATAGAAGAAAATACAGCCAAAGCCATAAGAGCTAATTCTCCCTGGTTGAGAGCAATATCTAAAGAAAGAATAAAGGATGAATTAATGAAAATAATAATGTCAGACAGAGCAGCTGAAGGAATAGAAACCTTAAGAAGCTTAGGGCTTTTAAAGAATATAATTCCTGAGTTAGAAGAGGGATATAAGGTAGGACAGAATAAGCATCATATATATGATTGCTATGAACATAGTTTAAAATCTTTAGAGTTTACAGCTAAAAAAAGATTTAATAAACACGTAAGGCTATCGGCTTTACTTCACGATATAGGAAAGCCTAGGTCAAAAAGAGGAAAGGGAGAAAACGCTACTTTTTACGGACACGAAATGATTGGAGCTAAAATGACAGCTCAGATATTAGATAGGTTAAAGTTTTCTAAAAAAGATGCAGAAAAGATAATAAAACTAGTAAGATATCATTTATTTTATTATAATGTTGGAGAAGTAACAGATAGTTCTGTTAGAAGATTAGTTAAGCAAGTAGGACCAG
>CAZEZZ010000032.1:0-8042 GCA_964515885.1 uncultured Candidatus Saccharibacteria bacterium | reverse complement strand
ATTTTTTTAAATCTTAAAGAACTATTTATAGATAATATTAAAGTTTTTTTCCGCATAAAGAGGAAATTTAGGGGTTAATATGTGGGAAACAATCATAATAATATGCCTTATACCAGCAATAGTACATGTAACATATATTGCTTTATTAGTTCCATTGGTAATCGTAGCAACATGTGCAATTCATTGCTACGATGGGATTAAAAAAATAGCATCACTTCTTTAAATTTTTACGAGCTATTGTCACTGCACTTTTTATTGATCCCTCTGCGTAATTATTATCTTTAAGTGCTTTTCTAATTCTATTAACTTCTTGTATGTTTTTATCTTTAAGAGCTTTTTCCAATAACGGTATAGCTTTAGTTTTACTTAATCCTTTAGAGATTGAAAAACTTCCAAGACCACTTGCTATAGATGGAGCAATTCCACGCTCTACAATTCCACGTGCAGAAAATGGCAATACGCTCTCAAGAACCTCTTTGCCGCGAGAAGCAATATTTTCTGCTGTTCCAGGCTTAGTACCACCCCACGGTAGTAATTTTCCACCTTTATATTTTGCTTGTGCAGGAAACACTGTACCTTCATAAGGAGAGCCACCCATTATTTGCGTTCCAATCATTTGAATCAATGGAGCCGCTTTAGAAAACAATGCCTGAACAGGATTAGTACGATAACGACCAATTTCACGAGCTTGTTTACCCATATGACCAAACAGTTTCTTACCTTGTCTATCTCTGCCTGGATTAAATGTAGTTCCACCTATACGTAGATTTATATCAGGTAATGGAAATTGATCCCATTTGGAAGGATCTCCTTGAGTTAATCCATCCATTGCTTTTTCTTGATTCCATCTAACACCTGATGGACTATCATTCGGATCTGTTTGTTCCCATCCTGAATTGAGATATTTTGCAAGTCCATGAAGCAAAACTTGACCAGCACCATACTTTACCCAATATTTGCGTGATGCTTCACCTTTAATACCGGGAGCAAGTACATCTGCTGATTGTCGTGCTGCTGATATAGTCCAATCTGGATAACCAACAAGACGACGAACTCCTTTCATAACCTTAGGATCATTAAGGAATTTCATTGATTCCCAATTTTGACCACCAT
Organism: uncultured Candidatus Saccharibacteria bacterium; assembly: GCA_964515885.1. Classification (GTDB taxonomy): domain Bacteria; phylum Patescibacteriota; class Minisyncoccia; order Minisyncoccales; family RBG-13-42-11; genus JBAZFF01. The sequence continues at coordinate 6,929 of CAZEZZ010000032.1, read as the reverse complement.
ACATATTGTTAACAAGCTGGGCTAGTTCTTTTTTTATTGTCTTTATTTCTTTAGCTGATGCTGGATTACCTTCTTTTATTCGCTTATCTAATGCTGAATCAACTTGTTCACGCCATGTAGTCGCTTTTAAATTTGGATGGAACTGATCAAATAAATAATTAGCTCCTCTTTGGAGGTATTTTAAACCTCTTTCAGGAGCACCTGGTATATTTTTCTTTCCAAGCCAATCTGCAGCTTTATCTAAAAATTGTTGTCCTTGTTTATATGCAGTTGGTTCTATTCGACCAAGATTAAGGCCATGTTGTGCAGCATCTTTCATAAAAGGTTCGCTTCCACGAAGAGCTCGTCCCTCTTTAGCTATCTTAGAGAATCTAAGCCCTTCGACACCTTTTCTACCACCAAATGAACTTTCTGCTAACGCTCCATAATGAAAAAATGATCCTGCAACACGTGCAAAACGAATTTTATCGTTAATAGTATCAATTGACTTTAGGCCTTTACCAGTCATATCTGCAAAGATACCTCCAGGCTTATTGGCATCTTTGCGGAAAACACCGTGAAAAGCCTCTGAAAAAGCTGGATCAATTAAAGCAGGCTGTGAAGATGTTCCATAAACAGGTTTTCCATCTTTTGTTCCTTTAACGATTCTTCTTAAATACAAGTCATCAAAGGGAACATATCCTTTTGCTTTTGCTTTCTGATATTTTTTCTTTTGAGATGAATTAACAATAATATCAGTATTTGTTGCCTTCTCTTGTTTTTTTATCGTATCAAGAAGCTCATTGTTTGCCATCGATTTAATCATTGTAGAATCATAGGCTTTCATTAAATCTACAATGTTATTATATCGTGGTTTTAAGCCAGCTTCTTTGAAAGCTTCAAGATAACTTGAAAACTTTTTAGGATTGCTAAACGGATTTTTTGTTTTAAATTTACGTGAAACTTCATCATATGCACGATTAAATTTCTTTGGATCATATTCATAAAGACCTGGCAAATAAATATTTTCAAGAGCTTCACGAGGATTAATATTTTTTGTTGCTGGATTCTCATTCCACGCTTTAAGAGAATCTTCAAAATGCTTATTGATTGTATTATCTACAAATTCACGTGCATGCTTCGGTAATCTTTTAGTTAATGCTTTATGTGTATCTTTTTCAATAGATGGATTACCAGTTTTTTGCCGATAATACATCATCTCTTCAAGTTGTTTTGGTGTAAACTTCCCTTTTTGTTCAGCATCAGTTAAAGCATTTCTCCATTTAAACTGACTCTCCACAAATTTAGAATTTCGTTTACCAAGATGATCTTCAAGCATCTCAAAATATTGCTTTTCTGCCGTGTTTTTACGAACTTTTGAGACAATTTCTTTACCTTTACCCAGAATACTCCCAAGTTGTGTAGCTTTTTTTTGCACTGATTCAGGTAATAACTTATTAACATGTTCAGCAATTTTTGGAATCTTTTCCGAAATAGGTTTGATTACTCTACCTATACCTAATTTTTTCGCTCCTGCACCAGCTGCGTGCATACCACCAACCATAGCAATATTTGATCCTACTTGCTCTAATGATGGAATTTCCCCCTCCAAAAAAGCTTGACCACCTGTTAATGCACCAACTTCTAAAGCTCCTTTTCCTGCAGCTTCTCCTAGGCGTGTATTTAATATTTTCCCCATACCAGGAAGAGCTTTTAATTGTGGTAAAAATTTAGCAGCCTTTCCTACAATACCACCAAGAATAGCAGCTTTCCCCGTTTCTTTTGTAGTTCTTCCTGCTCTTTCTAAAAACTCTCCAAATGTAAGATCAGTTCCCTGTTTTGCATGTTCTCGATATTCCTGAAAAGCCTGTTTTACTACAGTTGGCATAGCAAAAGAACCAGCCGTAGCTGCTAATCCACTACTTATTGGACCACCTAATGCACCAAGAGCACCACCAGCTTCCGCTCCAAGAACCATAGCTGGTAAATCAGAAATTGTTTCTCCACCTAATGCAGCTAATGTTTCTAAAATTCCCTCATCTTGAGTTTTTGGGTACTTGGCTCCTGTTACTAATCCGGTTACACCACGTTTATAACCCCGATGAAATGCAGGAAAAACACCTCTTTTGCTTTTTTTTTCAGGCACAGCAAGATTTTGAAATAATTTAGGATCAATAAACATATCTAATCCTTTTAATTACCTGGTTGAAGTGAAGCTTGCTTTTTTAGCCTGTCATATATCATAAACTGAGCAAGATTCTTAAGTTGTTCATTTTTTCCAGGTTCTTTTTTCTTATCTCGCTTCTCTGAAAAATACTCATCTAATTGACCTAATATTCCTTCAGTTATTGGGTTAGCATAACGATCAAACTCTCCAGAATCATCATCTGCTCCTTGATCAAGAGAATCCCAATATTGCGGATCTCCTCCCAACATAGTCGTATTAAATTTACGCCCTAGACCACCTTTTAATAAATCCATGCCATACTTTTGCTCGTTACCTCTTTGTGCTTGGTTAAATTGTTGTTGCATACCAGCTAATTTAGATTGTAATCCAGTTCCAGCTGCTCCTAATGTCTGCTGAAAACCACTTGACTGTAATGCATCTCCTCCACGAAACTGTTCCATTATTCCTGGCACTACTTGCTCTCTATATTGACGCTGCATTTCTTCTGCTATTGGTGCAAATTCAGCCTGAGGCAATTTTTTTAAAGCATCTAAACCTGTCTCCCTCATTTGTCCAAAAGCTGCTTGATCTTCAGGCGAATATAATTGACTTTGAATCGCTTGCATTCCACGTGGTAAATTCGTTACATTATACGATCCATAATCTCCTTGATCTTGATCTTGAGACTGGTTGACAAGGTCAGCTCGTGTCATCGGTTGTTTACTGCGTGGTAGTTGACTAGAAACTCCTCCACCTAGTCCATAACCTATAGTTGCTCCTAATGCAGTACCAACCCCTGGATAAACAGAACCAATTGTGCCACCTGCTAATGCCCCTAAATATGGAACTGACTTCCGGAAAAACCTTCCTATCTTACTTGGCATATATGCTCCTTAAGTTATAAAATTAATTTCTTCCATACACTTACCAATGTAATACAATAAATAATAAATTTACCAATGAAAGGATTTATTAATGTCGAATCAAATAGACCAGTTTCTTGGAACTACCCAAATTTACGACTTAGGCAAAGACAATAAGTTCTCACAAGACTTTACTTCACGACTGAGAAATAATTTAAATGATATAATTTTAACTCTCAACTCTAAACAATCAGGACTGTTCTCCCAAAGCGAAATATTAAATGGGCAACTATTCTACCCTGACTACACATTAGTAAATAGCGCCACAACAGGACCGCCTCAAGGCCGCCAAGTCTATCATAAAAGTATCCCAACAGGAACGCTTCCAAATATAGGAACTTCAACAACCGCTCACGGCATAACATTTCTACCGACAGTTGGGAACACTACGTTTAGAGCCACAAGGGTCTACGGGGCTGCAACAGATCCTGCAGGCAAGGTCATGCTCCCACTCCCTTATTCATCTCCCACCCTTAATCAAAATATAAGTGTATATGCGGATGCAACAAATGTTTACATAACTACCGGTATCAATAGAACTGCATTTACTGAATCGCAAATTATAATAGAGTTTATCAAGGACAATTAAGATTGGAACTTGTAATAAGTTCCAATCTTAAAAGTGAGTAGTAGAGGAAGAATCAGCGAGTGGCTGTCGGAGAAGCATAAAAAGTCATAGAGTGTAATGTAAAATTACTTACTGCATCAGCATAGCCATCTGCATATAATAACGGATCAGTATAAAATTGTAATCGAATACTATCACCTTCAGCAATCGGATAAATACGTCGTACTAACCGTTTTAAAAATACTTCTTGAGGATAAAGCGCATGTGGATACGTTTCAACTTGGAAACTCGGTGTTAGCCCATCATTTTCAAGTTTTCCAATACCTAACGTTGAAGTAGATGGATAGAATTCAAAAAATACTAACCCTGCAGATGTTTTTCCAACATCAAGGTCTAATCGAGATATTGCCATGCGCATATCGTTAGTATAAAAGTTAAAATCTTTTGTCTTAACCTCTATATTACTAATACGAGCTATAGTTCCACCACCTGTATACGTTCCTGTTACTGCCAGGTCTGGATCACCTATAACCACAATAGTATTTTCGTCTGTAACCTCAGATACTATATATACACGATCATTGATAGAAGTAGCATCAACACCATTTGCAAGTCCTTGAACATTCTCAATAAGAAGTCCGTTAATCTCATGGAAATCTGTTAGATTGTGATTTTTGACAGTCAATATCATTGTAGGATAGCCAGTTATATCGATATTAGTTATTTCTAATGCAGGTGCATTTCTACTCAGTTTATTATCCATTATAAACGTAAAACCTTGTTGGTTTCCTGCTAATACATAACGATAATATGATTGACCGACACCACTTCCCCATAAAGAGGAATCTCCACTCCATAATCCATGATCTTCGCCCCAAGTTAGATCAACATCCGTTAAACCTTGAGAATATCCAAATGCTGTTATGGAATCATCAAAAAATGCCCATGAATCATTTTTATAATTATAAACCATCATGCGATCTGGATATTTTGTATCATGTTGTGAGTTTGGAAATGTCCAATATGCTATCTCATTAACAAAATCACGTATACCAGCAACTCGTTCAACCCCATCTTTACCATTATGTATTTTAAATACTGTATCTGGTATTTTTTCATCAATACGTTTAACATGCAGACCGTCACATGAATGAATACCATTCTGACCAACACCTAAAACTAGATCATCTAATAAAATTGATGAAAATGTAGATTCAGCGCCAATATTATCGTCAATTACCTGCCAGGCAAAAGGCTGAACTTTATTACCTGTATAAACAAGTTCCCATGTACTACGTTCAAAATAAACAATTAAACGATCTTTAAAAATCCTAGCCGTTATAATCGCTTCCTTTGTTGAAGCATTTATAAAACCACCATGCCCTGGATCATCATCCATCCATGCATTTGCACTTAGAGGACCAGCTGCTGCATGCCAACGTGCACGATTTGCAAACGTCCGGTCTACCGGATTACCTGCACCATCATCAACAGACTCCAAAGTATTTAATGCAATTAAAGTATTCTTGAATGTGACAATCAAACGTGCTGATTGTAATATAAAATTAGCCGCAACTATAGGAGCCGCATTATTTAACTTTGTCTGGAAGCCTCCACCTGCCACACGTGTAAAAGTAGTACCATCCCAATAACAAATACTGTCAGCTCGATTATTATTTACAACATAGAGAATATATGAAGAGCTTGTAACTCCTCGATAATTTGTTCCCCAAAAGAACTGATGATCATCACCTGTCCAGGCTAATGTGCCCGCACGAGCCCATGCACCAGTTGTTGCATCTCGTTCGTATGAAAAACGGGTATCAAATCCTACTACAGCTTCTTCATTTATAGCTATTGTTTCATATAATGGAAGACCCATAACGGGCAATGATGGATACCAATATATCTGTGTTGTTGCTGGAGCACCTGCAAAAACATATGTACCGTTAGTTGTATCAAATGTTGCTGTTGCTGTTGCTACGGTCTCTAGCATCGGCTGAGCAACACCTACAGTTGTTACAGAATACATAGCTGTTCCTATGGAGAACATCTGACCTAGTTCACCTAAAGCCCCTGGAACTACTGCAGTTGCATTCCCAGCTCCATCAGTTATACCGACTGCCGCTCCACCTGAAATAGCAATTCGCAAACGAGAACCTAATTGTTGTGTTGTCGCATCATCCCATGGAAACAATCGAGATCCTAGACGTTTTTTCACACGGCTGCGCCACACATAAGCATTACGTAATAACGAGAACGAGTCTTCTGGTTGTAACCAAGGCTTAACTTTAGTTTCTAACCCAGACTCATAAGGTCCGATAAAGAATGCTTTGCTAGCCATATTAGACTCCAATAGCTAAATAAAAGAATCCTACAGGACCATACGCACCAGTTGTAGTTCGATGCGATGAATATACTTCAAAAGTTGTCCATGGAGCAAGATAATCATTAAGACGAACAAATCCATCTCCATCAGCGGCATTAGTATAACCTGTTGAAACCTGAACCGAATAAACAGCTGTAAATGCTGGAATAGTTGCACCAACTGGAAAAGTATATGTATACACTCCCGCAGTTGCAATACCATTACCCCATTTCATTAATATCCCCGATGGCAATCGTGTCCATCCTGTTGTTGTTCCACCAGTCCCCGTAAATTCAACCACAGCACCATTACTTTCTCTCCTAAGGCATAACTCGCTTACTGAAGTATATGCTCCTTGTCGTGAGAATATGGCCGCTTCATTAGCTAATGTAGTTGGACTTGCGGCTTGTTCAGGTAATGTAACAAAATTATGTTTACCCCAATCAGCAGCAGCATTAATAGCAACATGGTCTATTTCAAATGAGCCTGCTATACCAAGAAAATTATTTCTGATTAAAGGTTGAGACCCACTTTTTGTTTGGGTTGATAATGGTGTATCACTATATGTATATGGACCAGCCATAATATCTCCTACTTAATTATCTAAACCATCTTCCTGGGAATCCAGATTGTAGTTGTTGTGTATATATAGTAGACGTTCGTTCATTTGATTGTTGAACTAATGTTCTACGTAAGCATAAAAGTTCTTGCTGTTTAAATTCAGGCAATATGAGATTAACAGATTCCATATCCATACGGTCTTCAAACACTTTTTTAGCTGCACCGTAGGCTATATAAGAACCATGTTGTTGTAATTCTGGTTCAGCTCCCGCAGTAAGCAATGCAGTTGGCCTAATATATGTCTCTAAGTCAATAGCATAAGACTGATCCGGAACAGGACGTACAGTGAATCTATTATCAAAG
>CAZEZZ010000031.1:5355-8163 GCA_964515885.1 uncultured Candidatus Saccharibacteria bacterium | reverse complement strand
TTTAATTCTTTTTTAAAAAATTCTAAAGCTTTTTCTGGACGAGTTTTATCTCCACAAGTAAATAAATCTATAGCTGTATAGTTTATCTCTGGCCAGGTATGTATAGAAATATGTGATTCAGCCAATAAAACAACCCCAGTTATTCCTTGGGGTGAAAATTTATATACTGTTGTCGCTAAGGGAGTACTTTCTGCAGCTTTAGCTGCCCCCCACATCATTTCTTTCAATTCCTGCTCATCTTCAACAATTTTGCCATTCCAAAATTCAGCAGTAAGATGTATGCCGGCGTATTTTATCTTTTTTGGAATAAAAAATGTTTTGTTTTGTGTGATCCATTGTATGGATCTCTTTGTTTTTTGTATCATGTTTTTGATGGTTGACTGCTTACAATAGAGAAATATTTATAAGATACACCTCTAAAGCTATTCTCCAAATAAATTTGAAGAAAAAACAAAGAGCTAAAAAGCAATCAAACTATTAATAATTTAAAAAACTGACTCTTTTTTTATAGCACATAAAAATACCCTTGTAAAGACTTCTAAAAAAAGACCCGTCCCAATTTAGTGGGACGGGGTCTAAGAACAAAATTTACTTCTTTTTCTTTTTAGCTTTCTTCTTAGGTTTTGCCTTTTTAACAACTTTCTTTACTACTTTCTTTTTTGCTTTTTTCTTTGGCATAAAATTTAAATCTAGTTTAATATAAGACACATAGTCGACCACTATTTGTCCGTCTATCTTTCGATAGACAAATTTTTAAAATATTTTCATAAAGTTTTTTTAAAAAGCTTTATGTTTCTTTATTTTTTCATTTGAGGAGAGTTTGTCAAGTGTGGAAAACTGAATTTTTATAAAATTATTATTTCTTCTTCCAAATTAATTTTAAATTTACTTTTAACTGTTTTTTTTACTAAAGAAATTAATTTTTTAACATCTTTTTCCTTTGCATTTTTAAAATTAACAATAAAATTTGCGTGTTTATCAGAAATTTTTGCTCCACCAATCAATTTTCCTTTCAAACCACACTCTTCTATTAATTTACCAGCAATAAACCCTTTAGGATTTTTAAAAATAGAACCAGCGGATGGATAATTTAATGGTTGAACTGTTTTTTTATAAATTATGTAATCTTTTATTTTATTTTTTATTTTATTTTTCAACTTCTTTTTTAATTTTAAAACAGTAGAAACAATTATAAGATTATTTTTTTTCTTAAATATACTACCCCTATAAGAAAATTTACAATCTTTATTCTTTAAATTTATTATTTGTCCTTTTTTAACATCAAAGATATTAACTTCTTTAATAATGTTTTTCATAGACATTTCAAACGACCCTGCATTTCCATAAATAGCTCCTCCGATAGTTCCTGGAATACCAACTGACCATTCCAGCCCGGACAATTCTAAGTCTGCTGTCTTATTGACAAGCTCAGCCAAATTAAATCCTGCCCCAACAATAATCTCATTATCTTTCTTCTTAAATGTTTGAATGTCAATTTTAATAACTAACCCCTTTAATCCTTTGTCTGGAATTAAAAGATTACTCCCCCTCCCCAAAACAAAAAAAGACAATTTTTGTCTTTTTGCCTTGCTTACAGCATTGATTAAATCTTTTTCAGTTTTTGCCACAAAAAAATATTCTGCAGGACCTCCAATCTTAAAAGTAGTATAATTTTTAAGTAAAACGTTTTTTTTGAATTTCATTAGAAAATATTTAAAGAGCCAGGAGCGTTAACTCCAACTAAGTTTTTAAGTGAGTACTGCCTCCTGGCCCAATTTAAGTATACAAGAAGTCTTTTATGTCTTCAAGTAATAAAACAGACCCCGCTCGAGAGGGGTCTGCAACTTAGTAGAGTTCCGTAAGGATACTCACTTATTAAGATAATACCAGATTATCAATGATTTGTCAATGACCTATTTAGGTAGATCATTTATAAATTTTAGTAATTCGTCTTTAAATTCTGATTTAAGTTCAATGGCTTCTAGAGCCATTTCTCTAGCTTTATCATATTGCCCTAAATTAGCATAAGCTACTGCTATTCCACCTCTAAGTTGAGCATTATTAGGCTCTAGGGCCATTGCTGTGGTGTATAAAGAGATTAACTCCTGATTATTGCCCAATTCTTGATTAACAGATATAGCCTTGGTTAAATCATTAGCATTGTCCATCCAACTAGAACCCATTTCTCTAGCAGTTTGCATAGCATCCCATGCTAATTGATTCTCACCAACAACTCTATAAATTAATCCTAAATACCAATAAGGAACATCAAACCTTGGCTCTAAATCTATTGATTGCTGCATATAATCAACAGCTTTTTCTCCATTTCCTCTATAAAGTTCGTTCTGCGACAATTCCCAATAAACTTGTTGATTTTTAGGACTTAAATCCTTAGCCCTATTTAATGTTTCGGACGCTAAATCAAGTGCTTCTGGATTATTTGTAAGATTATAAAGATTATTATACTGTTTTCCTAAAACTAAAGATAATCTGAAATCTTTCGGAGATACTTCAATAGCCTTTTTCATTTCATTTTCTGCTAAAGCAAAACCTTCTATTAATAATTCTTTATCAACATCCTCAAAAGAAAATTTAGACATTTTTCTAGAAAACTGTTCTGGTCCCTCTGAAATAGCCATTGGAGTATTATTAATAGCTCTTTCAAACATAGCCATAGATTCTCCCAAAGGCAGATACATAGCGTTAACAATATAATTTGAAGATTGAGCTGGTTTTATATTTCCAAAATAGAAAGTAATTATTGTAACAATTATCAAAAAGGCAGAAATAAAAGAATATGATTTGCTG
>CAZEZZ010000031.1:0-5255 GCA_964515885.1 uncultured Candidatus Saccharibacteria bacterium | reverse complement strand
TCTTTTTATCTACTATTCTAAAACAGAGCTTTAATAAACTAACAACTGCAACAATGAAAATCATTAAATAGCTCAATAGCCCTATAATTCCAGACGAAACCATGACATCAAGAAAAACATTATGAGCTCTGTCGTACCACAAATCATTAGTCAAAGGCAAAGAAGGATCATAGTATTTAGTAAAAGCGATATTAAAATTATCGTCTCCCCATCCAAGCCATGGTTTTTCTTTCCACATATCAAAAGACATATTCCAAATAATTTCCCTAGCTTGCCAACTGTTTGTTTGTGAAATTTCAGAAATCTTTTCCTTGAAAAGATTAGTCTGAGAAAAAGCTATTCCACTTAATAATAAAATCGCTACTATGGAAATTGATATTTTTTTAAGATTTTTATTTCCAAAGGCAAACGAATAACATAAAAAATAAAGAATCCCCAATAAAATCATTCCTCCCGTGAATGCTCCTATGGCTCCTTGTGTTGGTTCTGCAGGAGGCGCTAATAATAACCAAAGCATTGGGATTAAAAGAATTCCATAAAAAACTTTCCACCAGCCCTTTTTTATAAATAAAAATATTATGGCAAAGAATATATTAAAAATAATGTAAGCTGACATAAAAGAAGTATTACCAATAGTTCCTCCTCCCCTTGCCGATGGATCACTAGAAGTAAAAACATAAAAACTTAATATTACTCCAACTAAAATAGATATAGTTAAAATCCTCTCCCAATGTTTTCTTTCTCTGAAAACACTAGTTAAAATTATAAAAAAAGCGAAAAGATGAACAAAAGTTAAAACTCCTGTCATCCTTTCAAATGTGCTCCAAAAACTCCTAATAAAGTTTTCTCCAAAGACAGCTGATATTATAGTAACTAATAAAAATCCTAAGATACTCCACGACAACCAATTCATCCTTGGCCTATATTTTCGATTAGTTGTAATAAGTAAAAGATAAGCTATTAAAATAATATCTATTAATATCTTAAAAAATATTGTCTTTGGAACAACATAAGGGAAAAAGAAATTCTTATTTAATATTAATGGAGTAAATAAAACCAAATAAGTCCCCCATTGAATAATGGAAAAATAAATATTTTCTAGTTTTGTCTTAGTCTTTGGAAAATCAACATAAGACACACTTTCTTCCTGATGATTTCTTCTTTCTTGTTTTTCTCTAGATGTTTTACCCATATATTAATTTTTATACATTGGAATAATTATTTTTAAATTCTTTTTAATTTCATCCTTGTTCCCCATAATAGCTGTTTCTTTCAATTTATCCAAAGATTCATTCAATTTGTTTTCATCCACGCCTGAAAGCTTAGCTGTAAATATCTTTTTATTAACTGTTGAAACCGTTCCTTCTTCTGCAGTTAATAATTCTTCAAATAATTTTTCTCCTGGACGAAGATCAGTAATTACGATAGGAATATCTTTATCTGGCTCCAAACCAGCTAATTTAATAATATCTTTAGCTAAGTCCATTATCTTAACTGGATCTCCCATATCTAAAACAAACACTTCTCCACCTTCTCCCATGGCCCCTGATTGCATAACCAATAAACAAGCTTCGGAGGTAATCATAAAATATCTTTTCATTTCTGAATCAGTAATTTTAACTGGACCCCCTCTCTTAATTTGTTCTCTAAAAATAGGTATCACACTCCCCCTACTTCCTAAAACATTTCCGAATCTAACTGAAATAAACTTCGTAGAATTCTTTTGATTAAACACCTGGCAAATCATTTCGCAAACTCTTTTAGTCGCTCCCATAACAGAAGTCGGATTAACGGCCTTATCTGTAGATACAAATACAAACCTATCAATTTTATGATTTAGTGAAGCTGTGACTAAATTTAAAGTTCCAAATACATTATTTTTTATTGCTTCTTCTGGATATTCTTCCATTAAAGGTACGTGTTTGTAAGCTGCAGCATGAAAAACTATGTCAGGACTATATTGTTCAAAAATCTTATCTATTTTATCCTTATCTTGGACATCTGCTATCAGAGAAACTATTTTAATATTCGGATAATCTTCATTTAAGTCTCCTGAGATATTAAATATTCCTGTTTCATCTTGATCTAAAACTAATAAAACAGATGGATTAATTTTTGCCACCTGTCTACATAATTCAGAACCAATAGAGCCTGCGGCTCCAGTGATTAATACTTTTTTATTTTTTAAGAAATCTTCTATTGCTTTTTTATCTAAAACAATGGGTTCTCTTTTTAATAAGTCTTTTATCTCTAAATCTTCTAACATATCCATATTCACTCTAGTCTTTCCACTAATAACATCTTCCATTGCTGGAACTATTTTAATGTTCTTTAAATTGGCCCTTCTTCCTTCTCCTACCGCCTTTTTAATAGTCTCTGCTCCAGCAGAAGGTAAAGCTATAATAAGCCCCTCTATTTTCTCTTTCTTCACTATTTTTGGGATATCCTCTATTTTGCCGAAAACTTTAAGTCCATGTATTAAAATTCCTTTTTTAGTCGGATCATCATCAATAAATCCAATTGGATTATAAACGCTTATTCCGGAACTAAGAACACTTCTTAATATTTGCTCTCCCGCTCTTCCAGATCCAACTATTAACGTTCTTTCTTTTCCTCTTTTAGAGTTAAGCTGTAAAAAAATTCTTTTACTAAATCTAGTTGAACCAGTAAAAATAAAAATAAAAAAATAAGCAATAAATAAAGTAGAGCGTGGAAACCCAGAGAAAACTGGATGCTCTCTTAAGAAAAAAAATACGGCAGCAATCATCAGAAAACTTAAAATTGTAGCCCTAATAAGAGAAACTAATTCTTCTGCGCTAACATAAGCCCAAGTAAAATGATAAAGTTTTGATAAATATATAATAGGAAGAGTGATAACTAAAGCTAAAGCAATTATCCCCCAAATATTTGTATAATATTGCTCTGGAATATTTAATTCAAATCTAACAACGAAGGATAAAAATACAGATAGTACTATTAAAATTGCATCTAGAATTAAAAAAAACATTAATCTCAAAAGAGATCTCTTTTCTACAAAAAATGTTTGTGATAAATCAATCATAAAATTCTTTTACCATATCAATAACGTAATTTACTTCTTCATTGGTTAATTCAGGATACATAGGTAAAGATATTACTTCCTTAGCTAATTGTTCTGTATAGGGTAATTTAAAATCTGACAATCCCACACCCTCTTGCATATGATTTGGAATAGGATCTTTAATAAGAGTTTCTATACCATTTTCTTTTAAGAAATTAAATAATTTATCTCTCCTTTCTGCTTTCAAAACATAATTTTGGAATACATCAAAATACGAATTATCTGAATCTGGACTAGGTGGAAGCTTAATTCCCAAAACGTCTTTTAACGCTTCTGTGTATTTCTTGGCTATCTCTCTTCTTCCCTCAATCCAACCTGTTAAATATTTAAATTTAACATTTAATATGGCTGCTTGGAGATTATCTAAACGCGCTGTCCAACCAAAGCAAACTATTTTTGTTTTGGTTTCTTGCCCATGATCTCTCAAAAGACGAATTTTTTTATCTATTTCCTCACTATCTGTAACAATAGCTCCTGCATCTCCATAAGAACCTAAAATTTTAGCAGGATAAAAACTAAAACAACTTGTTAACCCAAATGACCCTGCTTTCTTACCATTAAATTTAGCTCCTAGGGCTTGAGCTGCATCTTCTATAACTATTAAATTATATTTCTTAGCTATTTCCATTATTTTATCCATATCACAAACTCTCCCGTTTAAATGAACTGGGATAATAGCTTTCGTCTTTGAAGTTATTACTTCTTCTATCTTACTAATATCCATATCAAAATCTTCTCCAACTTCAATTAAAATAGGCTTTGCTCCAACATGAACTATAGAAGCTATAGTAGCCATAAAAGTATGGGAAACAGTAATAACTTCGTCTCCTGCTCCAATCCCCGCTGCTTTCAATGAAAGTATTAAAGCATCTGTTCCTGAATTCAAACCAACAGCATATTTTACACCAACAAAAGAAGCTAAGCTTTTTTCAAACTCCTCTACGTCGCCTCTCAGGATAAGATTGCCCTCTTTTAGGGTTTCCTGTATCTTTTTATCCATCTCTTCTTTCAATTCCTGATATTGCTGTTTGTATCCTACGAAAGAAACTTTCATAAAATTAATTTCCTTTATATTTTTTAAGAATAGTTTTACTTAAATTCTCTGGATCTAATTTATTAATTTCCATAAGATAATCTGTTTTTCCTGCGACAGAACAATATTTATCATTTATTCCTATTCTTTTAAATTTACCTTTATAACTATTTTCCGACAAAACTTCTGAAACTGCAGAACCTAATCCACCAATTATATTGTGGTCTTCAATAGTAAATATATAATTATAATCTTTAGCGCATTTATCAATTAAATCTCTATCTAAAGGCTTAACTGTATGCATACTTATCAAAGCTGGAGATAATCCTTCCTTTTTTAATAATTCTATTGTTTCTACTGCTCCCTGTAACATTGTTCCTGCAGTAATTATACAAATATCTTTTCCTTCATTCACAATAATACCTTTTCCTATTTTAAAATCTATTTCTCCTTTATGGACTAAAGGATCAAAATCCCTACCAAATCTTATATATAAAGGTCCAGGATAAGTAATTGATTCTTTAGCTAATAATTCAGCTTCTTTTGCGTCTCCAGGGCAAACAATAGTCATATTGGGCAAAGACCTCATTATAGCTATATCTTCTATAGAATGGTGTGTTATTCCTTCTGCTCCATAAACTAATCCTCCTCCTGCACCTAATATTTTAACGTTTAAATTATTAAATGCTATGTCTACTTTTATCTGTTCTAAAGCTCGCATGGTAAGAAAAGGAGTAATAGAATAACAATAAACGTTTTTCCCAGACATAGAAAGTCCGGCTGCTACTCCAACCATATTAGCTTCTGCCACTCCAACATTAAGAGCTCTTTTATCATCTACCTCTTTAAAGCTTTCGAAAAACTTAATTCCCAAATCGGCAACTAAAAGAAAAATGTTTTTATCTTTTTTTGCAAATTCTTCTAATGTTTTAAAAAATATCTTTCTCATTGTAATTCTTTTAAAGCTTTTTGATATTCTTCTTCGTTAGGACATTTATCATGCCATCTAAAATCATTCTCCATAAAAGAAATCCCTTTTCCTTTAACTGTGTTTGCCACAATACAAACAGGTTTTCCTTTTTCAGAAGTAATATTTTTAAAAGTATCCATTATTTCTTCCAT
>CAZEZZ010000030.1:0-8297 GCA_964515885.1 uncultured Candidatus Saccharibacteria bacterium | reverse complement strand
CTAGCTCCCCCGATTATAAAAACTTCTTCATCAGAATCTTTATATCTATTAATAACTTCTAAAAAATCATTGGACACCTCTGCTCCATCTATTTTTAAATTTGAGTCTAATGAAAGTATTATATTTTTTCTGTCAGAAAGAACTTTCCCAATTGATTCAAAAGTTTTCTGTCCCATAATAACAGCATGTCCTGCCGTTATTTCTTTAAATCTCCTTAAATCGTTCGGTAAATTCCAGAGTAATTGATTTTTAAATCCAATTTCTCTTTTTTTCCCAATAGCGCAAATCATTGAGATCATGCTAGTAAATTTTTAATATTAATCTTTGTCTTTATTTTTTTGTACAAAATTTTTCCACTCTTTTGTTACTATTCCACCTACTGGAGAGAGAGATGCCTTAATTGGAGGATGAGACTCATATCCAATTAATTCTACTGATTCTGGTCTAAAATCGTCCAATTCTTTAACATTTGAATCTATCTTTACAGTTGGAAAGGGTTTAGGTTCTCTTTCTAATTGTTCTTTTAAAGCCTCTATATGATCTTCGTAATAATGGATATCTCCAAAAGTATGTATAAATTCTCCAGGTTCGTTACCAGTTATTTGAGCAAGTATTATTGTTAATAAAGCATAAGAAGCAATATTAAAAGGAACTCCCAAAAACACATCTGCAGATCTTTGGTATAAATGAAGAGATAGTTTACCGTTGTTGGCATTGATCTGAAACATATTATGACAAATTGGAAAACGACAAGCTTCTGAAGGTAAAGCCATTTCATATAGATATTCAGGATTCCAGACATTAACTATGGCATTATGAGCACTCTTATCTCTACGAATAGTATCTACGATCCATTGTAATTGATCAATTGTTTTGTCTGTCTTTGTTGGCCAATGACGCCACATATCTCCATAAACATTAGGTAAATTTCCATGCTTTTCAGCAAATTCACTATCTTTTGCTATATTATCTATAAACTCTTCTTTAGTCATTTCTTTTTCTGTTCCTGCCTCTATCTTTTCCCTATAAATACGATAAGGATAATCGTCCCAAATATGGACATTATTATCAACAAGATATTTAATATTCTTTTGACCGCTTATAAACCAATAAAGTTCATATAAAAGACCTTTCCAATAAACTTTTTTAGTAGTTAACAAAGGAAGTCCCTCAGAAAGATCAAATCGAATCTGTTTACCAAAAAGACTATAAGTTTTGACGCCCGTTCCAGCGTCAACTTGTTCGGCACCATTTTCAATTAGATCTTTTAATAAATCTAAATATTGATATTCAGGATGTTTGTTAGTCATTTTTTTATTCTAATAATTCATCTCCTAAAAGCTTACCCTCATATTTTCTAATTTTTATCCCTCTTTTTTCAGCCAATTCTCTTGATTCATTTTCGTCTTCCTGTTTCTCTCCTCCAGTTTGAATTCTTTTATATTCTTTAGAATAAACAATTTCTCCAATACCAACATTATTAAATGCTTTCATACAATCGTAGCAAGGAAATAGTAATGTGTAAGCAGTTGATCCTTTTAACCTTGCTGAATCTTGAGCATTTATAATTCCATTTATTTCTGCATGTGCCCCACGACAACGACCCAATTTTTTAGTGACTGGATCTCCATCAACCTTAGCACAACCAACTTCAATGCAATGATAATCCCCTACTGTTGGACCATTATATCCAAGAGAAATTATTCTATGATTCTTATCAACAAAAACAACACCAGCTTCGTGAAATTTACAAGAAGTTCTCTTAGAAATAATAGAAGCTAAATTCATAAAAGTTGCATCCCAACTTAATCTTTTTGTTTTTGGATGAGATAAATCTACCATATTAGTATTATTGTTTTAAATATATAATAATTAGATTATTTATTATATCCCAAATCAAGAATTCCTTCAAATTCAAATTTCTAAAATAAAACCCCGTTTTCACGGGGTCTAATTTCGAAAATTACTCTATTTCTATGCCCATATTTTTGGCTGTTCCAGCAATAGTTTTCATTGCAGCCTCAATATCATTAGCATTCAAATCAGGCATTTTCTGCTCTGCGATCTGCTTTAATTGAGCTTTAGTTATTTTAGCTATTTTTTTCTTATTAGGTTCTCCTGAACCCTTTTCTATACCAGCTGCTTTCTTTAATAAAACTGCTGCTGGTGGTTGCTTTATAATAAAAGTATAAGTCTTATCTTCAAACACAGTAATTTCTACTGGTACTATAAGACCCATATTATCTTTTGTAGCATCATTAAACTTTTGACAAAATTCAGATATATTAACTTGATGCTGTGCTAAAACAGGTCCTACTGGAGGAGCTGGAGTAGCTTTTCCTGATGGAAGTTGAATTTTAATTATTTTTTTAATTTTTGCCATAAATATTAAACTTTTTTAATTTGTAAGGAATCTAATTCTACAGGCGTGTCTCTACCAAACATGTTGACCAAAATTTTCACCTTTCCTCTGTCTGGATCTATATCAGAAACCTTTCCATCAAAATCCTTGAAAGGTCCATCAACTACTTTAACTAAATCTCCAGGTTTGACATTTATTTCAAATTGAGGATCTTCTTCACCCATCCTCTTTTTTAGACTTTCTATCTCTTTCAACGAAACTGGAACTGGGGTTGTTCCTGCCCCAACAAATCCAGTAACATTAGGAGTGTTTCTAACAACATACCAACTATCATCTGTCACCATCATCTCTACTAAAACGTAACCAGGATAAATCTTTTCTTCCACTACTTTTCTTTTTCCGTTTTTTATCTTTATCTTTTTTTCTTTTGGAACTAATACATTAAAAATCTTGTCTTCCATTCCTAAAGATTCTATTCTTTGTTTTAAATTCTTAGCCACTGCGTCTTCGTACCCAGAGTAAGTATGTAAAACATACCAATTCCTTTCTTGCTCAATTTGTTGTTTTGGCATTTTAAATTACAAATTTATTTAATAAAAAAGAATATAAAAAATCCAAAGATCCTAAATAAAAAGCAACAATTAAAGATACGCCTATAACAATAAGTGTATATTTAGTAGTTTCTTGTCTAGAAGGCCAATTAACTTTTTTCATCTCCAATTTTACTTCCTTGAAATAAGAAATAATTTTTGAAGGAATGTTAGCTATAGTCATAAATTATCTTTTTAAAAAAGCCCGTTGGGGCTCTATATATGTTTAAATTTAACAGAAAGAAGCCCTGATGTCAAATACCACCCTACCCTGCTATTTTAAGGGAATCTATGTAATATTCTCCCCCTATTTTCTTTAATATTATTATTTCAGGAAAACCTTTTATCCCATCTTTCTCGTATGTTTCTACTCTAAATCTAAATGTATCTTCGTCTGTTTTTTCTTTGCTAACTATTCTATAACTCGTTATTTCCCCAACCAAAAAGAATGCTCCTTCTTCCATTTGTTGAAAAGCCTGTTCAGTCAAGTAAAGAATTGCCTGATTTTCATTATTAGAAATCCTAGCTGTCATGAAATCATCCACAACTTCCTGAACAGACCCCATTATCAATACATCTTCCAAGGAAGTGAGTTTTTCCTGAGAATTATCTTCTATTTTTTTATATTGCCAAGATAGAAATGAAACCACCAATAAAACGCTAATTATAGCTATTAGTATTGCTTTCCAAGATTGTAAATTAAGAATATTCAAATTATTATATATCTAAATTTTTAACTTTATTAGCATGTGTTTGAATAAATTTCTTTCTAGGGGCTACTTCATTCCCCATCAAAACATCAAATATTTTATCAGCTTCTCTATTGTCTTCTACAGTTACCTGTAAAAGTAATCTATTTTCTGGATTCATAGTTGTCTCCCAAAGTTGATCTGGATTCATTTCTCCCAAACCTTTATATCTTTGAAGAGATATACCTATGGCATTTTCTTTCTGCAATTTAGCTACTACTTTTTCTTTTTGTTCTTCTGTATAAGCGAATTCTATTTTCTTCCCAGCTTGTATTCTATACAAAGGTGGCTGAGCTACATAAATATATCCTGCTTCAATAAGAGGTTTAAAGTGTCTATAGAATAGGGTTAATAAAAGAGTTCTAATATGGGCTCCATCTACATCTGCATCTGTCATTATGATTATCCTATGATATCTGGCTTTTCCAATATTAAAATCTTCCCCAATAGCTGTTCCCAAAGCAATTATCAATGATTTCACTTCTTTATTAGCTAACATTTTATCTAACCTAGCTCTTTCCACATTTAATATCTTTCCTCTTAAAGGAAGTATAGCCTGGAATCTTCTGTTCCTGGCTTGTTTACCTGAACCCCCAGCTGATTCCCCCTCCACAATATATAATTCAGACTCTGATGGATCCTTAGAACTGCAATCAGCCAATTTACCAGGCAATGCTAATCCGTCTAAAGCTCCTTTTCTTAAAACTGTTTCTCTAGCAGCTCTAGCTGCTTTTCTAGCCTTAGAAGAAAGAATGCATTTTTCAATAATAGCTCTGGCATCCTGAGGATTTCTTTCTAGAAAATCTGCTAATGTATCTGCTACCACTGATTCCACTGCTGGTTTTACTTCAGGGTTACCTAGTTTAGCCTTAGTTTGTCCCTCAAACTGTGGCTCTCTTATTTTTATAGAAACAACTCCAGTAAACCCTTCACGAACATCTTCTCCAGAAAGATTATCTTCTGAATCTTTTAAGATATTATTCTTTTTAGCATATTCATTAAAAGTTCTAGTTAAGGCAGTTCTAAAACCAGTAAGATGACTACCACCCTCACCAGTATATATGTTATTAGCAAAACTCTCCTCAAAACATTCATACTCTTCTGTATATTGGAAAGCTGCTTCTACTAAAATATCATTCTTCTCCCCTGTCCCATAAAAAATAGTAGGTTGTCTTATAGTAACTCCTTTGGTTAAATATTTAATATAAGAAGCTAATCCTCCTTCAAAATAAAAAGAATAAGATGTTTCTGGCTTCTCTCTTTTATCCTTGATGATAATTTTAACTGCTTTCGTAAGATAGGACTGCTGACGAAGATGTCTTAAAATCTTTTTTAAATCAAAATTAATCTCCCCAAAAATTTCAGTGTCTGGTTCAAAAGTAATAGCTGTTCCTGTTTGTTTACAAGTTCCATCCTTCTTAACAGGTGTCTTAACTTTTCCTTTTGAATATTCTTGATAGTATTTTATTCCTCCTCTACAAACTTCAGCTTTCATATAATTAGAAAGAGCACAAACAACAGAAACACCAACCCCATGTAATCCTCCTGAAACCTTATAGGCCTCTCCTCCAAATTTACCTCCAGCATGCAAAGTTGTCATTACGGTCTCTAGAGTAGATTTCTTTGTCTGTGGATGTTTTTCTACGGGGATACCTCTTCCATCATCTTTAGCCGTTACTCTATTTCCAGGTGACAAAACTACTTCTATATTCTTTGCATAGCCTCCCATTGCTTCGTCTAACCCATTATCAACACACTCCCATACCAAATGATGAATTCCTTCTGGCCCAGTAGAACCTATGTACATTCCAGGTCTTTTTCTGACTGGTTCCAAACCCTCTAAAACAAAAATATCTTTTGCTGTATAACTAGGCGTTTTTGATTCCTTTTTTATTTCCTCTTTCTTTGCCATAATTTTATTTCCTTACTTGCCAGCCCTGATTCTCTTCCAAGGCTTTTATTATTTTTTTCTGAATTATTTCGACTTCGTCTGATTTTAAAGTTTTAGTTTCAGATTGATAAATTATATGAAAAGCTAAACTCTTTTTTCCTTGAGGCAATTCTTCTCCTTCATACATATCAAATAAATCTACATCTCTAATTAATATTCCTCCAGTTGTGTTAATAATATTTAAAAGGTCCACTACTTTTATTCTTCTAGGTACTAAAATAGAGATATCCCTGATAGTAGCTGGATATTTAGAAATTGGTCTATATTCATGCTCTTCTGAAACTAATTGTGATAATTTATCAAAATTAATATCAAATAAGACCACTGTTTCTTTAATTCCTAACTCTGATAATATCTTTGGAGATACTTCTCCTAAAAATCCTATTTCTTCTTTTCCCACTTTTATTTCAGCGCACTTTTTGGGATGCCAAACAACTAATTTACTTTCTTCTGGTGTGGCTTTATGTTCGTCATACCAAATATCAGAAACAGCCAATCTGTTTAAAAGAGCATCCACAATCCCCTTCAACCTATAGAATGAATCTCCTAATATTAATCCAGCTATCATCTTTTTTTCTTTTTTATCAGGAAGAAATATATTCCCTAATTCAAATATTTTTATTTTTGAAGAATTATTTATATTTTTCTCTATGTTTCTCAAAAGATTAGGAATTAAACTGGCTCTTAAGTATTTCTGTTCCAAAGATAAAGGATTTTGTACTTCTACTAAATCCTTATCTTTAAAAGAAACTAATTTAGCTTCCTTATCTCCAAAGAAAGAATAATTATAAACTTCGGTAAATCCTAATCCCTTCATAATATCTCTTACCATCCCCTCCCAGAAAATATTTAAATTCTTTTCAGGAGGAATAATACTAGATATAGGAAAAACTGGCTCTATTTTGTCATATCCATAAATCCTCCCCACCTCCTCAACTAAGTCTTCTGGAATTGAAACATCTCTTCTCTTTGTAGGAACGGTTACTAAAAAATATTTTCCTTTTTTATTTATTTTAAAATCAAGCTTTTCTAAGATAGATTGTATTTCTTTTTCACTTATATTGACCCCTAATAAACTCTTAACATAAGGCATATCCAATCTTATTAATTTAGGCATTAAAGGTTTAGGATATACATCTATTAATCCTTTAGCAATCTCTCCTCCTGCTATTTCCTGTATTAAAACAATTAATTGATTAAGGGCTATTTCTGTTAAATTAGTATCTATTCCATGTTCAAACCTTAAAGAAGCGTCTGTCCTTAAATTTATATTTCGAGAAGCTTTCCTTATTACAACAGAATCAAAATTAGCGGCTTCTAAAACAACCGTATTAGTTTTTTTGTCTATTTCAGGTAATTTCCCTCCTTTTATTCCAGCTATAGCCACTGGTCTTTTATTATCTGCTATTACTAAGGTATTTGAATCTAAATCAAATTTTTGATCGTCTAGGGTAGCTATTCTTTCTTTGTTTTTGGCATACCTAACTATTATTTTTTTGCTGTCTAATTTGTCTCCATCAAAAGCATGCAAGGGTTGACCAACGTCCAACATTACATAATTAGCTATATCTACAATGTTATTTATTGGCCTTAATCCACAAGAAACTAATCTCTCTTTTAACCAGACTGGAGAAGGACCAACTTTTACCCTAGTGACAACTCTTGCAGAATATCTAGGACAAGCTAACTTGTTTTTTACTTCGACAGTAATAAAATCAGATGTCTTTATATTTTTACTTTCCTTAACTTTTACGTTTCTTTCTTTTAAAGGAAAATTTAAAATAGCTGAACATTCTTTTGCAATTCCATAATGAGAGAAACAATCTGCAGCTCGGTTAGGCAGAACATCAATATCTAAAACATAATCCTTACCCTTCTTTTTAACCTCTTCCACTTCAAATGAATGCAAAATTAAAAGTTGAGCTAATTTATCAGGATTAGGTAATTTTTTATTAAAATAAGATTGTAGCCAATTATAAGAAAAAATCATTTTAGAATTGTTTTAAAAATCTTAAATCCCCAGATCTAAATAATCTAATATCAGGTATTTTATATTTCATCATGGCTAATCTATCTATGCCCATTCCAAAAGCAAAGCCTTGTAATCCTTTAGGAACTAATCCTGCAGCTTTTAAAACATTGGGGTGAACCATGCCAGCTCCCATCATTTCTAACCACCCTGTTTGTCCGCAACTTGGACAACCCTTTCCCCCACAATTCAAGCAAGTCATATCCACTTGAAATCCTGGCTCAACAAAAGGAAAATAGCTTGGAATCAATCTAATCTTAACGGGTTTATTAAAAAAGAGTCTATAAAATTCTTGAATAATTGCTTTAAAATTAGCAACTGAAATATCCTTGTCTACTATAAGCCCCTCTAATTGAAAAATCTCAAACTCGTGAGAAGCATCTGTAGCTTCATGTCTAAACACGCTACCTGGAGCAATAATCTTTAAAGGTGGATTATTCTTTTCCATATAACGTATCTGGACAGGAGAAGTATGAGTTCTCAAAAGTAATCCATTTTTCAAATAAAAAGTATCCCACAAATCTCTAGCTGGATGGTCTTTTGGAATATTCAAAGAATCAAAGTTATACCATTCTGTTTCCATTTCAGGACCTTCTGCAATAGAAAATCCCATCAA
>CAZEZZ010000029.1:0-8804 GCA_964515885.1 uncultured Candidatus Saccharibacteria bacterium | reverse complement strand
GCAGCTTTCTTATGTTTAATTGTTGAAAAATGAGAATGGCCTGACATCTATTTTATTTTAACATTCTTTTTGATTAATAATATTAATGTGGCAGATATTAATGATATTAAGGTGGCTACAAAAATATAATTATAATGATCCTTAGCTTCAATTGTTGTTAGTTTTATTTCTTTACCTTTTTCAATTTGAATTTCCTCTATTTCTTCATTGTATACATTCTTCTCACCAGGAGTTAATTCTGTGTTCCATATCCATGAATTCTTAATAAAACTTAGTGAGTTTTTGTTTTCTGCGTTTTTATAATTAACAGAATCTACAATTTCTTTTAAAGGATTTAAAAGATGTAATCCGTCTCCGCTATTATTTAAGGTTATCTTTGTGTTTGTTCTATAAAGCACAAGATATTCTTTTGTATTGATAGTTTTTTCCTCAGGAAAAGTAAATATTTTTGTTGTTCCTTCAGTGTCAGTGATTTGCCACCCAGAAAGATTAACTTCAAAATCATTTTTATTAAATATTTCAATCCATTCATTTTCTGCGTCTGGTCCTTCAGGAGACGGGAGTAGTTCGTTGAATATAATATTCTTTGGATATTCTTGAGGTATTTCTTTAATAGGGAGTTTTTCTTGGCATTCTGTTCCAACGAAAGCTATTCCTTGGTTTTTTATATCTTTAACTCTTAATTCGCTAATGCCATTAATCCTAGATAGTTCATTTAAAGAAGCAAAAGGTCTCAAAGAAATTAATTCTATTGCTCTAGTTTCTCCCAAATGAACAATCTTTATTAAGTTTTCAAGTGGAGCAGTATTAATATCTACTTTTTCTCCTTCAGCGGCAAAGTTGATAGCAGGAATCATTGCCCAAGCTAAAAGAAGACAGAGAGCCGTTGCTCTTGACAAAATATACATATTGTATTACAATAGTTGATTAGCTTTAAAACTGGGGGCTTGGAGCTTTTTTAGACGGATAGATTGGTTTCGGCTGAACTACTCCTCGAAAAAGTTTTAAACTTTGTGTTCCTAATACCTGAGTGCCCCCAGTTTTGAAGCTAATTTTTATTACTCTCCCGTAACTCTTTCAACTTCTTCTACGGTGGTTAATTTCTCTAATACTTTAATAAAACCATCTTGTTTCATGGTAATCATCCCCTTTTCAATGGCCTTCTCTTTTAGGTCTGCGATAGAGGGGGTTTTTAATATAAATCTTTCCATTTCTTCGTCCACTAAAATAGTTTCATAAACCCCTATCCTTCCTTTGAATCCAGTGGAATTACAGGCCTTACATCCTTTAGAGACAGCAATTTTGCTTTTTTCTGAAAGTTTGTATTTTTCAATAAATACTTTTGGTAATTCTTTTTTTATTTTGCCCAGCTCTTCTTTTGAAATAGTTCTTAAAGAAAGACATTTTTTACATACTTTTCTGACTAGTCTCTGAGCTACAGCCATATTAACTGCTGGTCCTATATTTTTTATATCTCCTTCCAGACTAGTTATTCTAGAAATTGTTCCTGCCGCATCATTAGTATGTAGGGTAGAAAAGACAAGGTGACCAGTTAAAGCTGCCTGTATGGCTATTTTACTTGTTTTTGGATTTCTTATTTCTCCGACAAGGATAACATCAGGATCTTGTCTCATAATAGATTGAAGGCCAGAAGCAAAATCATATCCCTTTTCAGGATTTACTTGTGTTTGAGAAATTCCTTTTAAATGATATTCAATAGGATCTTCGATTGTTATTATTTTTATTTCAGAACTTTGTATTTCTTTTAGAAAAGCATAAAGAGTAGTAGTCTTTCCGGAACCGGTGGGACCTGTAATAATAATCATCCCATTAGGTTTTTTAATTTCTTTCTTAAACATTTTTAATAGATCTTCTCTCAAACCTAAATCTCCTAAATTTATTAAAGATTTAGGGTTTAGTATTCTAATTACAACAGCCTCTCCATGTTCTGCTGGTAGAGTAGAAATTCTTAATTCTATAGGAAGGACATTTTTTTCCTTCTCCATAAAAACACTAAATCGGCCATCTTGAGGCCGATCATTTATATTTAATTTGATACTCGCTAAAAGTTTTATTCTAGAGAGTATTTCTTTGTAATCTTTTTTATCTATATCTATGACGTCTTGTAATATTCCATCTGTTCTAATTCTTATTTTGGAAGTTTCCTTCATTGGCTCTATATGAATATCAGAAGCGCCTATCTGTATAGCTCCTCCAAATATTGTTTCGATTAAATCACTAGTAGTTTCAGAAATAGATTTTTTTATTTCTTCCTGTAGAATAGAAACACTCTTTATCTTTTCAACTAAAGAAATCTTCTCTGGCGAAAAAAATATTCCTTTGCCTGTTTGTTTTGAATTCTCTGGCATAAAGAGGTAAAATCAAATTACTTAGTTTAAATTAATTCAAATTAGCTTAAATTAGCTCAAAAGTCAACATGGAAAAGCAAGAAATCTTCATAATTAAAAATACAAATCAGACTAAAAAGGCAGGAGAATTATTAGCAAAAGAGATTGTTTTAAGTAGTCCTGGAAGTAAATCTGTGGTTGTTACTCTTAACGGATACTTAGGAGGCGGGAAAACTACTTTTTTGCAAGGATTTGCTAAGGGACTAGGAATTAAAGAAAAAATATTAAGTCCAACTTTTGTTATTCTTAAAAGATTTAAGTTGCCAAAAAACAAAAAATATAATAATTTTTATCATATAGATTGTTACAGAATACGGGGCCCAAAAGAAATGTTCTTGTTGGGGTTTAAAGATATTTTAAAAGATCCTAAAAACATAATTGCTATAGAATGGGCAGAAAGGATAAAAAGTATCTTACCAAAAAAATCGATAACTTTACAGTTCGATGTTTTAGAAAAAGACAAACGAAAAATTACTTTAAAATATAATGTCTAAAGAAAAAAAATATTTAATTGTTATAGATTCAAATTCTCTTATTCATAGAGCGTTTCATGCATTGCCACCATTGAAAAGAAAAGATGGAGAAATAGTTAATGCTGTTTATGGTTTTTTATTAATTTTTCTAAAGGCGATTAAAGATTTTAAACCAAGCTATATTATTGCGACTTTTGATTTACCAAAGCCAACCTTTAGACATAAAAAATATAAAGAGTACAAAGGGAAAAGAGTTAAAGCTCCAGATGAACTTTATTCTCAGATACCGATGGTAAAAGAATTTTTAGAACAATTTAAAGTTTTAATTTTGGAAAAAGAAGGATTTGAAGCAGATGATATTATTGGAACGGTTTCAAGAATTGCTCCCAAAAAAGATCCTAAAATAGAAACAATAATTCTTAGTGGAGATTTAGATACTCTACAATTGGTAAATAATAAAACAAAAGTTTTTGCTTTAAGACATGGGGTGAAGGACACAATTCTTTATAACGAAAAATTAGTAAAAGAAAGATATAGAGGGTTAAGGCCAGAGCAATTAATAGACTATAGGGGGTTAAGGGGTGATCCTTCTGACAACATACCAGGAGTTGCTGGGATCGGAGAAAAAACAGCTATTAATCTATTGGTAGAATTTAAAACCTTAGAAAATCTTTATAAAAACATTAGCAAAACAAAAAAGATTTCAGACAGAATAAAACAATTGTTATTGGATAATAAAAAAATAGCATTTTTATCCAAAGAATTAGCTGAAATTAACATAAAAACTCCAATAAATATTGATATTAAAGATTGTGAATGGGGGGTTTATGATAAAAATAAGATTATGGAAATGTTGGATAAATATGAATTTTTTACCCTAAAGAAAAGGTTTATGGAAATGATTGGAGAGGAAAATAAGTCAATTGGGGAGAATTTAAAATTATGGTAAACTTCTATAATGAACATTTTAATAGTTTATTATTTTAAAAATAAATAGAATAAATATGGCAAGCAAAATATTAATAATAGAAGACGACAAATTTATTAGGGAATCAATGTCTCAAAAATTAATTGAAGAAAAATATGAAGTATTCGCCTCTATTGATGGAGAGGAAGGGATTAAAAAAATAAAAGAAGTAGCTCCAGACATGGTCTTGTTAGACATCACTCTACCAGGGATGGATGGATTCGAAGTTTTAACAAAAATAAAAGAAGATACTTCTATCTCTTCTATCCCTGTTATTATTCTTTCTAATTTAGGACAGAAAGAAGACATAGAAAGAGGGTTAAAGTTAGGGGCTACAGATTATTTAATAAAGGCACATTTTACGCCAGGAGAAATAATAGAAAAAATAAAATTAATTCTTAAATAATGCCAGAGCTACCAGAAGTAGAAACAATAGTTAGAGAATTAAAAAAGGAGGTCCTAAATAGGACCTTTCTTGATGTATGGACTGATAACGAAAATATGATTAAAAAACCGAAGGAGTTTAATCTTTTTAAAAAACAAATAAAAGGAAAAACAATAAAACAAGTAGAAAGAAGAGCTAAAAATATTCTTTTCTATTTGTCTTCAAATAAAATATTATTAGTTCATCAGAAAATGACTGGCCACTTTTTGATTGGTAAATGGAAAAAAGAAAAAAATAGATGGGTTTCCATTATAAAGGGACCAATTGCAGAAGATCCCATGAATAGCTTTTTACATTTAATTTTCTGGTTAGACAACGGAAAAATGTTAGCTTTAACTGATCTTAGAAAATTTGCTAAAGCAGAACTGTGGGATGAAAAAGAATTTAAAGAATCAGATTATTTGAAATCTTTAGGACCAGAACCCTTAGACAAAAGTTTTGATTATAATAAATTTAAAGAAGTTATAGAAAGAAAAAAAGGGAAGATAAAACAAGTCCTTTTAGATCAAACAGTAATAGCTGGTATAGGGAATATATATTCAGATGAAATACTTTTTGTTGCAAAGGTAATGCCGACAAGAAGCGTTCAAGATTTATTAGAAAAAGAAAAGAAGAATATTTACTTAGGAATTAAGAAAATTCTTCCATTAGCAGTAAAACTCCAGGGAGAATCTTTTTCAGACTTTAGAAGAATTAATGGAGAAAAAGGATTTTACGATAAGGCTAGAAAGGTTTATCGTAAAGAAGGAGAAGAGTGTCCTGTGTGTGGAGAAAAAATACAAAGAATGAAGGTGGGTGGAAGGTCTGCTCATTTTTGTCCAAAATGTCAAAGATAGATTATGATTTTTTTACTTTACGGACCAGACAATTATAGCTCTAGGGAAAAAGTGAGAGAAATGATAGAGCATCATAAAGAGATCCACAAAAGTGGTTTAGATTTTAAGTATCTTGATGGTAAAGACTTAGATTTTAGTACTTTGCTTAATGAAGATCAGCAGAGCTCTATTTTTAACGAGAAGAAACTTATTGTTGTGACTAATGTCGTTTCTAATAAAGAGTTCAAAGAAAAGTTCCTAAAAAGCTATAAAAAATTAATTGATAGTCCCAATATAATAGTTTTTTTGGAAGAAGAGAAAATAGCGGCCAACGACTCAATTTTAAATCTTTTAAAGAAACATATTAAGTGTCAGGAATTCCCAATTTTATCTCTAGAAAAAATGAAAAGATGGGTTAAAAATGAACTTAGTAAAGTTAAAGGAGATATTTCTCCGAATGCTCTAGATAAACTTTTAGAATACTGTGAAGGTAATTTATGGAGCTTGAGTAATGAAGTCAAAAAGTTAGCTGCCTTTAAGATTAAAGAGACAATAGAAGTAGAGGATGTTGAATTATTAGTCAAACCAAAAATAGAAACAGATATTTTTAAAACTATAGATGCCATAGCTTCTAAGGATAAGAAAGCAGCCTTAACATTGCTTCATAAACACTTAGATAAGGGAGATGCTCCTCTGTATCTTTTATCTATGATTAACTTTCAGTTTAGAAATCTTTTATTAGTAAAGGATTTAATGGAAAAAGGAAAGTCTTATTATGATATTCCTAAATTAACCAAGCTTCACCCATTTGTTGTAAAAAAAAGTTATCAATCAGCTCAAAAGTTTCAATATCAAGAATTAAAAAAAATCTACCAAAAGATTTTTCAGGTAGACTTGTCTATTAAAACGGGTAAATTAAAACCAGAGATAGCTCTAGATATTCTTATTGCTGAGATTTAGTTTTTTTGATAGCTCTAGAAATTCTGGATTTCTTTCTATCTACTGTCCCCTTTTTTATAATTCCCACCTTAGAGGTTTTATCTAAAGCCTTATAAACATTAGGAAGTAACTTTTTAGCTTCATCTATCTTCTTTTTAGAAATTAAATTATTAATCTCTTTTAAGAGATCTTTTAAGCTATCCTTTCTTTTAATATTTCTTTTCTTCCTTTTTAAGCTCTGTCTAAGAGCTTTTTTTGCTGAGCTTGTTATTGGCATATCTTAATATATAGCTTATTTTAATCTTTTTATCAAGTCCCTGATTTCAGTCGCCCTTTCAAAATCTAAATTTGTAGCAGCTTTTTTCATCTCCCTTTCCAAGAGTTTTCTATCATGTATCTCGGAAAACTCAGAAGACACCTCTTCCTTCTTGGCAAAAGACCACTCTCTTATTGATTTTATTATGGCTTTTGGAATTATTTTATGATCTTTATTGTATTTTCTTTGGATAACCCTTCTTCTCTTTATCTCTTTTATGGCTGATTTCATAGAATTGGTAATGTTGTCAGCATAAAGAATCACATGCCCTTCTATGTGTCTAGAAGCTCTCCCCATTGTTTGTATTAAAGTAGTCTTAGACCTTAAAAATCCTTCTTTATCAGCGTCTAGAATAGCCACAAGAGCTACCTCTGGTAAGTCTAGCCCTTCTCTTAAAAGATTTATTCCTACTAAGACATCGTATTTCCCCTCTCTTAGTCCTTGAAGGATAATTGGTCTTTC
The DNA here is from genome assembly GCA_964515885.1 of uncultured Candidatus Saccharibacteria bacterium. Lineage (GTDB taxonomy): Bacteria > Patescibacteriota > Minisyncoccia > Minisyncoccales > RBG-13-42-11 > JBAZFF01. The sequence goes on along the minus strand of CAZEZZ010000029.1, from coordinate 1,979 downwards.
CATAGTTTTTACTTCCGAATGTAGCCACTTAGTTTTTATTCCATTCTCTATAAGATAGTCTGATAAGGCTTCAGCTAGTCTTTTAGTTAAAGTTATCGCTAAGATTCTTTCTTTTTTCTTAACTCGTTCTTTAATTTCTTTTATTAAATCTTCTACTTGGTTTTTTGTAGGTCTTATTTCAATAGATGGTTCTATTAACCCGGTAGGTCTTATTATTTGTTCTGCAATATTATTTTTACCTGATTTTTCTATTTCATATTCGTTGGGAGTAGCAGAAACATATATTGTTTGTGGCGTTCTTTCTTCAAACTCTTTAAAGGTTAAAGGCCTGTTGTCTATGGCTGAAGGAAGCCTAAACCCATATTCTATTAAGCTTTGTTTTCTAGCTCTGTCTTGATTAGCCATAGCTCTTATTTGAGAAAGAGTTATGTGGGATTCATCTACGAAAACTAGGAAATCTTTTGAAAGATATTCTAATAAGGTAGAAGGAGCTTGTCCTGGTTTTCTAAATTCCATGTGTCTAGAGTAATTTTCTATTCCGTGGCAATATCCTGTTTCTTTCATCATCTCCAAATCATAATTGGTCTTTCTTTCTAATCTTTGAAATTCTACTAGTTTATTGTCTTTCTTTAGTTTTTTTAATTGAGCTTGGAGTTCTGTTCTTATATTTTCAATAGAAATGTCTAGCTTCTCTTCTGGAGCTACCCAGAAATGAGCAGGGTAAATATTATATTTTTCTTTCCATGGTTTATATTTTGGATTTAAACTATTTTCAGAAGTTGAAATAGAAGATATTTTATCTCCGGAAAATTCAACTTTTACTATTTCTTTACCTGTGACTAAAAAGATATCAATAATGCTTCCTCTTACTCTGTATGTGCCTGGTTTAAACTCTATGTCATTTCTTTGATATTGAAGAGAAGTCAGCCTTTTTAAAAATTCATTTCTTTTTATTTTTTGATTAGGGCGTATAACAAATGAAACTTTTTGATAGTCTTTTTGAGAACCAATATTATAGATACAGGAAACAGAGGCAACGACAATAACATCCTTTCTGTTTAACAAGTCTTGGGTAGTAGCGTGTCTTAATCTATCTATTTCTTCGTTTATTTTGGCATCTTTCTCAATATAGGTATCTGTTTGTGGGATATAAGCTTCTGGTTGGTAGTAATCATAATATGAAACAAAGTAATGAACTCCGGCTTCAGGAAAGAATTCTTTAAATTCTTGATATAGCTGGGCAGCTAGAGTTTTATTATGAGAGATTATCAAGACTGGTTTTTTGGTTTTTTCTATAACCTTTGCCATTGTAAAGGTTTTTCCTGATCCAGTAACACCTAAAAGCACCTGATTTTTAACTCCAGATTTAATATTTTTAGACAGCTTTTCTATAGCTCGTGGCTGATCTCCGGTTGGCTTATAGGAGGCTTTCAACTTAAACATATAATTATTTTGCCTTAAAATTGTTGTTTTTTCAAGTTAGAATATTTTACTCTTTTTTTTTGTTTAAAAATATCTTAATATATAAAAAGAATGAAAGAATTAATTAAAAAATTTATCCCATCTTTTTTATTGAATTGGTATCATTGGTTTTTAGCTTTAGTAGGAGCTCTTTTGTATAGTTTTCCGTCTAACAAGATAAAAGTGATAGGGGTTACTGGTACCAATGGAAAAACTACCACCGTTAGTTTGATCACAGATGTTTTAGAAGAGGCTGGCTTTAAGGTAGCTTCTTTGTCTTCTGTTAGGTTTAAAATAGGAGATAAAGAAAAAGAAAATACTTTAAAAATGACTATGCCTGGTAGATTCAAAATACAAAAGTTTTTAAAAGATGGAGTAAACGCAGGATGTAAGTGTGCAGTTTTAGAAGTTTCCTCTGAAGGAATAAAACAATATAGACATAAATTTATTAATTTTGAAGTAGCTGTTATTACAAATTTAAGTCCAGAACATATTGAATCTCATGGTGGGTTCGAAAA
>CAZEZZ010000028.1:0-8834 GCA_964515885.1 uncultured Candidatus Saccharibacteria bacterium | reverse complement strand
TCTTCGTTCTCGCAAAGATCAGGAATTGATTCTGGATCTTAATTTCTTACGTGAAGTTGGAGAAGTATGTAAAGATCTCAAATTTCGATTTATAGCTGGTGTTCAAGAAGCTATTTTTGATAGTCCCCGCTTTGCGTTTGTTGCAGATAGTATCCGTCGGGTCAAGGATCGATTTGAACAAATATCAATTGCTCGAAACGATGTTAAATTTGTTGTGTCCGAGCGATTGTTGAAAAAAACAGCTGAGCAACAAGTTAAAATTCGGGAATATTTATCTAAGTTTGCGAAATTCTACAGCAATATGAACGAAAGGATGGATGAATTCGTTCGACTATTTCCGGTACATCCTGATTACATTGATACTTTCGAAAGAGTAACCGTTGTTGAAAAACGCGAAGTGCTTAAGACACTATCTCTTGGGATGAAAAATATTCTTGATGAAGAAGTTCCAGATGATAAACCTTGTCTGATTGCTTATGACACCTATTGGGAAACATTAAAACAAAATGCTTCATTTAGAGCTATCCCAGATATAAGAGCTGTCATTGATTGTAGTCAGGTATTAGAATCACGAATACAACAAGCATTTACCCGACCTATATATAAGCCGATGGCGTTGCGGATAATTCATGCTCTTTCTGTGCATAGGCTTACAACTGGTGACATTCATTCTACGATAGGAGCTACAGCTGCTGAACTTCGTGATGGCCTTTGCTTATATGATCCTATGATATCCGAAATGGGTAGTCAAGATTCGGAGCTTGACCTTCAAACACTTGTTGAAACTGTCCTTCGTGAAATCCATAAAACAGTCAGTGGTCAATTTTTATCCTCCAACCCGGATAATAGTCAATTTTATTTGGATTTAAAAAAGACTGATGATTTTGATGCAATAATAGACAAACGAGCTGAAAGTTTGGGCGATTCCCAGCTAGACCGCTTTTATTATGAAGCGCTTCGTCGCGTTATGGAATGCCAGGATTCAACCTATGTAACCGGTTATAAGATTTGGCAACATGAAATGGAATGGCAAGAACGAAAGGCTTCCAGAACTGGGTACCTTTTCTTTGGCTCACCGGATGAGCGTTCAACAGCAGTTCCCCAGAGAGATTTTTACCTCTACTTTATTCAGGTTTATGATTCTAGCAAGAAAATCAATAGGTATATAAATGAAAAAAATAAAGATGAAATATTCTTTGATTTAAATGGCGCAGATGAAGAGTTTCAAACATCTCTTAAAAGTTATGCTGCTGCGCTTGATTTGGCATCTACGTCATCAGGGAATGCAAAAGCAACTTATGAGTCTAAAGCGAATGGTTTTTTACGCAAGCTGGTTCAGTGGCTGCAAAAAAATATGATGGATGCGTACGAAGTTACTTATCAAGGAAGAAAAAAATCTATTTCCGACTGGTCTAAAGGAAAATCTCTAAGAGATCTCGCTGGCATATCTGCTCAGGAAACTTTAAATTTTCGTGATTTAATTAATGCCATTAGCGGAATCTGTCTATCAACTTGTTTTGAAGATCAGGCACCTGACTATCCTTTCTTTTCTGTAATGATAACCGAAAGTAACAGACAACAAGCTGCCATGGATTCATTACGAGCAATCGCTGGTCAAAGCAAAACAAGGCAATCTAATGCTGTTTTAGATGCTCTTGAATTATTGGACGGAGACAAAATTGATCCATCCAAATCCAAATACGCATCTATCATTCTAAATATTATTAAGGGAAAAGGACACGGTCAAGTAGTAAATCGAAATGAAATTATTCAAGACGACCATGGGCTAGAATATATGAATCCCGAGAAAGCAAGGCTAGAACCCGAATGGGGCGTTGTGATTATTGCTGCATTGATTTACTCAGGCGACATTGTTTTGGCTATTCCAGGAAAAAAGTTTGATGCTACTGCTCTTCAAATTATGGCAAGTACATCTATCGAGGAGTTGGTTCGTTTCAAACATCTGGAACAACCAAAAGAATGGAATTTACCTGCGTTAAAATCTCTTTTTGAACTATTTGGAATGCCTCCAGGAATGGCACAGCTGATTTCACAAGGCAAGGATGAACCAGTACAACAACTGCAACAATCCATTGCTGAAATTGTTAAAAAAGTAGTAATGACACAACAATCTCTCCGTGAAGGCCTAACTTTCTGGGGAATTGACTTATTATCTGGTTCACAACTTGAAGAGCAAAACGAGGCTTTTAGTAAGGCTAAAGAATTTTTTGAATCTCTACAAGTATATACAACACCGGGAAAACTGAAAAATTTCAAATACACTTCAGATGAAATTTCAGAATTTGAAACAGCTGTTGCATCACTGGATAATATTGATACACTTCGAGAGTTTGTAGCAGATCATGGATCAGCTGCATCCTGGTTATCTACGGCAGAGGCTGTGTTGCCCTCAGACCATGAATGGGTTGATCGAATGAAAGCAACCCGGAAAGATATTCTTAATGAAATCCAAAAAACATCATCCACCGTTCAAAGCTTAGGACAATCTATTAGTCAGAAGATGAATAAGCTGAAGAAAGAATATGTTGACATTTATCTATCCTTACACACCAAGACGCGATTGGGAGTAAATGATGACAAACGAAAGGCGAGCTTGATGAACGATGTTCGTCTTCAAATATTACAAAAACTGGCCGGTATTGACTTGATGCCCCGACAACAACTCATCGACTTCCAAACTAAACTTGGTTCTTTAAGAAGTTGTTTCTCCATGACAGAGAATGACCTTGTGAAAACTCCGGTATGTCCGTATTGCGGATTCAAGCCATCCGTTGAAATTCAAGGATCACAAATTCAGGGATTAGCGATGTTGGACCAACTTGATGACGAGCTGGATAAGATGCTTGCAGGTTGGTGCGAAACCATACTGAATAACCTTGAAGATCCAATTACACAATCAAATTTAGATTTGTTAAAAGCTGATGCAAGGAAGACTGTTGATACGTTTGTAGAATCTCGAGCGCTCCCGGATCCTCTTGATGGTGAATTTGTAAATGCTTTGCGGGAAGTGTTATCAGGACTGATTAAAGTGGCTATAAAAACAAATGATCTTCAAAAGGCGTTAAAAATTAGTAGTGGGCCAGCAACACCTTCCGAGATGAAAAAACGGTTTGATGAATATATTGATGGACTAACCAAAGGTAAAGATCCGGCAAAAGTTCGCATTGTAATAGAATAAGACAAGCTTGTGAATAACTGTAATTACCTTAAGGATTTAGGATATGAGCAAACAAAAAAACATATTTAAAACAAAACTTGTCTCCGCAAAAGAAGGCTCTAGCAATCTATTTGATGAAGAAATTGTGGTTAATGAAGGGCCTGTGATATGTCTTGGTCAGGAATTCAAGAATGATGATGCGAGGCGAGAGTATTTTACAAATTTGCTTAGAGAAAAACTTAAGGATCCAGATTTTCTTAAAATCGAAGGCTTTCCTATAGGAGAAGATGAGGATATTCTTGCTCTTTCTGACCCGCCATATTACACCGCTTGTCCAAATCCCTGGATTGGTGAATTTATTAAAGAGTGGGAAGATCAGAAACCTGAAAGGCCGGAGGATTATCAATATCAAAGAGAGCCTTTTGCAGCGGATGTAAGCGAGGGAAAGAATGATCCTATTTATAATGCACATAGCTACCACACTAAGGTTCCTCATAAGGCGATTATGCGATATATTTTACATTACACTGAACCTGGCGATATTGTATTTGACGGGTTTTGCGGAACAGGAATGACAGGTGTGGCAGCTCAAATGTGTGGAGATAAAGAAACTGTTCAGTCGCTTGGATACATAGTAGAGGATGATGGAACAATTTTACAGCAGGAAATAACTGATGATGGGAGAGCTGTTTGGATTCCTTTTTCAAAACTTGGAGCACGCCGAGCTGTTCTTAATGATCTGTCACCTGCCGCGACATTTATTGCCTATAATTATAATACACCTGTTGATGTTCATGTCTTTGAGCATGAGGCTAAACAAATTCTTGCAGACGTAGAAAAAGAGTGCGGCTGGATGTATGAAACTTTGCATAATGATGGAAAAACGAAGGGAAAAATTAACTATACAGTATGGTCTGATGTGTATTTATGTCCTGAGTGTGTTAATAAGTTTGTATATTATGAACATGCATTTAAACAAGTGGGTAGAAAAATCGAATTTACACCAGAATTTCAATGTCCTAGCTGTGGAAATTTGCTTTCAAAAAACCCACCTAAAAACTCTGGAGCACAAAAGCCAGAAAGAATTTGGATAAATTTGTATGATCCAATTATTGGAAAGACTGTAAAAGTTTCTGAACAAGTGCCAATTTTAATAAATTATAGTATAGGTACAAAGCGATTTTTAAAAAGAGTAGAGGGGGATGATTTAAAAACAATCGCTAATGCTTCAGTTCCTGAAGAGTTATTTAAATATATTCCGAAGAATTTAATTGGTGATGGTGATAAATCAGCAGATCCTTTTAGCTTTGGCATTAAATATGTTCATCAATTTTATACACAAAGGATATTGTGCTTATTTGCTAAATTTGTTGAATTGTGTGGAAAGAATCCGCAGTTGTCTTTCTTGCTTGGTAGTATGTTACCAAAATTAACGATAATGAATAGATATATGCCACAGCATGGTGGTAGAGCTTTGGTCGGGCCAATGGCTAACACTTTATATGTGCCACCTGTTAGTGTAGAAAATAATGTTATTGATCAAGCGGAATTTCAGCTAAAGAAAATTATTAAAGCATTAAATCTTTTGAGTGGTTCTGTTATTTCGACCTTAGGAGCTCAAAGAACATGTATTTCAGGGAATTCTATGGATTATCTGTTTTTTGATCCGCCATTCGGTTCTAATATCATGTATTCGGAATTAAGCTTTATTCGAGAAGCTTGGTTAAAAGTTATAACGAACAACATACCAGAAGCTATTGAGAATAAAAGCCAGAGCAAAACAATAGATGATTATCGGAATTTAATGAATTCATGTTTTAAAGAAGCTTACCGGGTTTTAAAGCCAGGACGTTGGATGACTGTTGAATTTTCGAACACAAAAGCTTCAGTGTGGAATAGTATCCAAAGTGCATTAACTGATGCTGGATTTATTGTATCATCTGTTACTGCTTTGGATAAAACTCGCGGTGGTCTTCATGCAATGATTGGTCCAACTGCCGTTAAGCAGGATCTTGTCATATCAGCCTACAAACCTAATGGTGGATTCGAAGAGCGCTTTGCAAATGAAGCTAAAACTGAAGAAGGTGTCTGGGATTTTATCCGGACTCATTTGAAATATTTGCCTGTAATTAAGAAGAAGGGGCTGGATATTGCTATTGTACCAGAGCGTGATCCACGCATTCTCTTTGACCAGGTTGTAGCTTACTATGTTCGCAAAGGCTATCCTGTGCCTATATCAAGTCCCGAATTTCAAATTGGATTGGATCAACGTTTTTCAGAGCGTGATGGGATGTATTTTTTGCCAGAACAAGTGGCAGAATATGATCGCAAAAAGATGGTTATTGGAGGTAGACCAATACAGCAAGCACTATTTGTTTCTGACGAAGCTACTGCCATTGATTGGCTCCGCAACCTACTTCGAGATAAACCACAGGGATTTCAGGATCTCAATCCGCAATTTATGAAAGAAATTGGAGGGTGGAGTAAAAACGAGAAACCTCTTGAGCTTTCGATTCTCCTCGAACAGAATTTCTTATGTTATTACGGTAAAGAAAATGTCCCAGAACAAATTCACTGTTATCTATCATCCAACTGGAAAGATATGCGTAATCTTAAAAAAGACGATCCTGTTTTAATTAATAAAGCAAAAGATCGTTGGTATGTTCCAGATCCAAATAAGGCAGGTGACTTGGATAAACTTCGCGAGAAATCTCTTCTTAAAGAATTTGAAGAATACAAGTCATCGACTAAAAAACTTAAATTATTCCGAATTGAAGCTGTCCGCGCCGGATTCAAGAAGTGTTGGCAGGAGAGAGACTATGCGACCATTATTAAGGTTGCAGAAAAAATTCCCAATAATGTTCTTGAAGAAGATTCTAAATTGCTTATGTGGTACGACCAGGCAGTAACTAGAAGTGGGGAAAATTAATTGAGTAAACAAAAAAATATATTTAAAACAAAATTTGTCTCAGCAAAAGAAGGCTCTAGCAATCTATTTGATGAAGAAATTGTGGTTAATGAAGGACCTGTTATATGTCTTGGTCAGGAATTCAAGAATGATGATGCGAGGCGAGAGTATTTTACAAATTTGCTTAAAGAAAAGCTTAAGGATCCAGATTTTCGTAAAATCGAAGGCTTTCCTATAGGAGAAGATGCTGATATTCTTGCTCTTTCTGATCCACCACATTACACCGCTTGTCCAAATCCCTGGATTGGAGATTTTATTAAAGAGTGGGAAGGTCAGAAACCTGAAATGCCTGAGGATTATCAATATCGACGAGAGCCTTTTGCGGCGGATGTAAGAGAGGGGAAGAATGATCCCATTTATAATGCACATAGCTACCACACGAAGGTTCCCCATAAGGCGATTATGCGGTATATTTTACATTACACCGAACCGGGCGATATCGTATTTGACGGGTTTTGCGGAACAGGAATGACAGGTGTGGCAGCTCAAATGTGTGGAGATAAAGAAACTGTCCAGTCACTTGGATATAAAGTAAAAGACGATGGAACAATTTTACAGCAGGAAACAACTGATGAGGGGAAGACGGTCTGGATTCCTTTTTCAAAACTTGGATTACGTCTGACCGTTCTTAATGACTTGTCACCTGCTGCGACATTTATTGCCTATAATTATAATATTCCTGTTAATGTTCATGCCTTTGAACGTAAATCTAAGCAAATTCTTGCAGATGTAGAAGGTGAATGCGGATGGATGTATGAGACATTGCATACCGATGGAAAGACGAAAGGTAAAATTAATTATACATTATGGTCTGACGTTTTTATATGTCTAGAATGTTCCGGTGAAGTTATTTTTTGGGAAGTTGCTGTTGATAAAGAAGTTGGAGAAATTCAGGATGATTTCCCTTGTCCTCATTGTAAAGCAAAGCTTACTAAGCGAAAGTTAGAGCGTGCGTGGGTCACAAAATATGATTTGGCCCTAAAAAAAACCCTAAGACAGGCAAAACGAGTTCCTGTTCTGATAAATTATTCTGTTGCTGGAATTAAAGGGCGTTTTAAAAAAACTCCTGAAAAATTTGATTTGGCCTTAATCGAAAAGATTGAAAACAGCGAAATTCCTTATTGGTTTTCAACAGAAAGAATGATGGAGGGAAAAGAAACACGTCGTAATGATCCTGTTGGTATTACCCATATTCATCATTTTTACACAAAACGAGCAATTTGGGAATTAGCGGCTCTCTGGAATAGATTTACTGAAAGTAATTCGCGAGTTTTCCGGGCTTTGTGTCTTTCTTTAACAGCAGCATGTCCGTATGCGTCAAAACTTCGTCGTTTTCGTGCAGGTAAAAAAGGAGGTGGCCCTTTATCCGGAACGTTATATATCGCCTCATTAATAACACCACCTAATACGATTATGACAATCGAACGGAATATTGGCTTTATTGCAAAAGGTTTAAAATCTTTGTCTAATGAATTGAATAAGTCAATGATATCTTGCCAAAGTAGCGAGTCCTATTGTTGCATTCCTAATGCAACGTTAGATTATATATTTATTGATCCTCCCTTTGGGTCAAATTTAAATTATTCTGAATTAAATTTTCTTTGGGAAACATGGTTTAAAGTAATTACTAACAACAAGCCAGAGGCCATTGAAAATATCATTCAAAATAAAGGGCCTACCGAGTATCGTAAACTGATGACAGCATGTTTTAAAGAAGCCTATCGAATTTTGAAACCTGGACGCTGGATGACAGTTGAATTCTCGAACACAAAATCAAGCGTCTGGAACAGTATTCAGACGGCTTTGACTGAAGCAGGATTTATTGTGGCCAATGTGTCGGTGCTAGATAAAAAACAAGGAAGTTTCAAGGTGATGACAACGCTTACGGCTGTTAAACAGGACCTCGTAATATCAGCTTACAAGCCTAATGGTGGATTCGAAGAACGCTTTGCAAATGAAGCTCAAACAGAGGAAGGTGTCTGGGATTTTATCTGTACTCATTTGAAATACTTACCTATTTTTAAAAAAAATGGATTAGATATTGCTATGGTTCCTGAGCGTGATCCTCGCATTCTGTTTGATCAGGTTGTGGCTTACTTTGTGCGAAAAGGTTATCCGGTGCCGATCTCTAGTCCAGAATTTCAGCTTGGTTTGTCTCAGCGTTTCTCAGAGCGTGACGGAATGTATTTTCTCCCTGAACAGGTTGCAGAATATGATCGCAAGAAAATGATTAGTGGGAGTAAACTAATTCAACAAGAAATGTTTGTATCCGATGAAGCTTCAGCCATAGATTGGCTTCGAAACCTACTTCGCGATAAGCCACAGAGCTTCCAAGATCTCAATCCGCAATTTATGCAAGAGATTAGTGGTTGGAACAAAAACGAGAATCCTCTTGAGCTTTCAACACTGCTTAACCAGAATTTTCTGTGTTATGACGGCAAGGATAAAGTCCCAGAACAGATTCACACATACCTTTCAAGTAACTGGAAGGATATGCGTAATCTTAAGAAAGATGATCCTGTTTTAATTGATAAAGCAAAAGACCGTTGGTATGTTCCTGATCCAAACAAGGCTGGTGACTTGGAAAAACTGCGAGAAAAGTCGCTCTTGAAAGAGTTTGAAGGATACAAAATATCGACTAAAAAACTTAAATTATTTCGATTAGAAGCTGTCCGCGCTGGATTCAAG
>CAZEZZ010000027.1:5732-8917 GCA_964515885.1 uncultured Candidatus Saccharibacteria bacterium | reverse complement strand
CGGGAGAAAGTCGCTTCAATTGAGGTAATACTCAGCTGAGGATCACGATTTTCTCCCATTTTCTTTGAAAATTTTTATTATTTTTTCAGTTTCTTTGTAGTTTTTAATCCAATTAATCCTATTGTCTCTCTTAAACCAAGTCATTTGTCTCTTGGCATAATTCTTTAATTCAATTAGGGATTTTTTAATAAATTCTTCTTCGGTAATTTCTTTTTGTAAATATTGACTAGCTGTTTTGTAATGAATGCCAAATTCTTCAATTCTCTTCCAAGATAATTCTTTTTTTAAATTTAAAACTTCTTTTAAAAATCCTAATTCTAACCATTTAAAAAATCTTTTTTCAATAAGTTTTTCTAATTCTTTTTTGTCTTTTTTGATCCCAATTAATAGAAATGGATAGGGAAGGGGATTTTTTTTTAGTTCGGGAATTGGTTTTTTTGTTTTTATTATTATTTCTAGAGATCTGATTAATCTTCTTCTATTATTTTTATCTATTGTTTTAGATCTTTTTGGATCTAATTTTTTAATCTTTTTGAATAATTCTTCTGTGGTTAATTTTTCTAGTTTTTTTCTTAAAGCTAAATCTGGTTTCACTTCTGGTATAACTATGCCATCAATAATTGCTTGAATATATAAACCAGTTCCTCCACAAAGAATAGGAATTTTATTTTCTTTCTGTATTTTATTTATTGCTTTTAGAGCTAACTTTTTATATTTAACAACATCAAACCTACTTTTGGGCGAAACTATATCTAAAAGATAATGGGGGATGCCCTCCATTTCTTCTTTGGTTATTTTGCCAGTACCAATATCCATTCCCTTATATATCTGTCTAGAATCAGCAGATATTATCTCTCCGTTGAGTTTATGGGCTAGTTTTACGGCTAAAGACGACTTTCCTGAGGCCGTTGGGCCGATTATGGCGATTAATCTTTTATCCATGTATATTTACTAATTTTATTAGTATTTGCTCTCTTCTCTTTTTCTCTTTAAAAGAAACATCATCTTTTAGTTTGAAAGAAGCAGTTCCTATTCTTGGAGAATATTTACTAACATGAGCCACATTAAATTTCATATTCTTAAATATTTTTTTAGTGTTTTCAAATTGTTTTTTTGTTTCTCCTGGGAATCCAACTATTATATCTGTAGATAATTTTATGTCTGGTATAGATTTTTTTATTTTTTTAACTAAGTCAGTATATTTTTCAATAGTATATGGTCTATTCATTTTTTTAAGAATAATATTGTCTCCAGATTGAACGGGAAGGTTTAAATATTTAGAAAAATGTTTTGATTTAGCTAAATTTTTAATTAATTCGTCAGAGAAGTTTTTAGGATTAGGAGACATAAAAGATAATTTAAATTTTCCTGGAATTTCATCTGCTAATTTGAAAAGTTTTGAAAAGTTTATTTTTTTATTTTTTGGAGATTTGTAGTCGTTAACATTCTGTCCTAATAGCCAGACATCTTTAACTCCTTTTTTAATTGCTTCTTTCATTTCTTTAATTATTTCCTTGTGATCTCTGCAGGTTAATGGTCCTCTGACATAAGGAACAACACAATAAGAGCAGAAATTATTACAACCATTAGAAATAGGAATATAGGCAGTTTTAGAGGAGTCGTATTTTGGATGGCAATCAAAGTTTACTTCCTGATCCCAGACAGAATCAAAACCTTTTCTTAATTTATTTAAATCTGTTTTCAATACACATCCGGTGAGAATAGTTTTTATTTTCTTTTTTGTCTTTAATTTCTTAAACTTTTGGATTAAGCCATATATCCTATCCACAGCAGGCTGTCTTATTGAACACATATTCACCACGATTAAATCAGCTTCATTGATATTTTGAACTGGTTTATGTCTCTTTGTTTCTAGACTAGAGGCTATTCTTTCTGAGTCTGCCTTATTCATTTGGCAGCCATAGGTAATTATGTGATATTTCATATTGCTCACCTGATTTTAACAAAAAGAGGGTCTTATTTCAATACAAAAACTCCGCTTTAAATCACGGAGCTTTTGATTTTAGAGTTTTTTTATTATTTATCCGTTGAGTCGGTTGTAGGGGAAATTAGTCTTTTTAATGAATTTCTTCTTTTTTCTCTTTTAAGAATTCTCTCCATTGCTCCAAGAATTCTACGAATTTCTGGAAAGGCATATCAATAAGAAAATTCAGCAAAACAACTATTATGTTGTATTTAGTCCATTGACCAGAAAGCCATTTGCCCACTCTTATTATAGGTAAAGAGAAGAGATCAATAAAGAAGACTAGGAATGATTCTTTCCTTTCGATTATTTCAAGCTCTTTAGATCTTTCTCTTATTTTAACTCCAGCAAATGATATCAAAGCAACGAAAATAAGGAATATTATTATAGATAGAACTCCAAAATTTAAGTTTTTTAATCCCCATATAATTAGCCCAAAAGAAATAAAGAATGTGGCTAGATAGATTATATTTACAGAAGCATGTATAAGCCATCCTCTTTTTTTTGTAGATTTTATTGGATAAATATCATTTTCTTTTCTTTCATAAGTTGTTTTTATTGTTTCTATTATTACTTGTTGAAGATTTTCTTTTTTAGGTGGTTTTATTGTTAGGACTAAAAAGAACATAAGAATTGGAGGAATTACTATATTTAATCCCAAAACAACGTAGTCAAATTGTCCGGTAACATATTTATCAAACGGTATTTCGAAAGATAAAGCTAATAATGTTTTAGTTATAAAGATAGATAGAGTGGCATAGAAAGCCGCCCTTCTAACTCTAGAACGAGAAGATTTAAGTCTCTTATTGTAAGCTTCAATAATTTTAGTTTCAAAAGTGGTGGTGTCTGATATTCTTTCTACAGCTCCCATCGGATTTTCAGAAATGATATCTCCTAAAATTAAATGGGGAGTATCATATCTTTCACATATCTTATAAAACTTTTTAGACATTGGATGATTTAGTATTTTATCTAAATCAGACCAAAGAGCGTATATATTTTTAGATATTTCCTGGATAACTGCATCATTTTTATCAAGACGAGACCAATTAGGGTATTTTTTTTCTAAAAGGCTGTAGTTTATTATTGGTGCATCTAGTTTAAATAGCGCTCTTTGGACAGCTACATAAATTTGAAGATTTTTCTCTTCTTCTGACATTCCTCCGATCACGAAAGATCCTTCTTTCACTTCTATCTTTTT
>CAZEZZ010000027.1:0-5632 GCA_964515885.1 uncultured Candidatus Saccharibacteria bacterium | reverse complement strand
CTTCTTCTGACATTCCTCCGATCACGAAAGATCCTTCTTTCACTTCTATCTTTTTCTCCATTAATTCTGTCATAAAATCTATTAGAGCATGTTCTCTAACAGGAGGAGAAAGAATTTTTTCTAATTCACAAGCGGCTATACTTAATAGCCAATCAAACATTCTTACTTTTTGTTTTTCTTTTGTTGTTCCAGATTCGTTTTCTAATATACAGATATATTTTGATAATGATCTTTGAACATCAATTATTTTAGATTCTAGTATCTTATCATTAGGAAAATGTCCTCCTCTTATTAGTTCTATGACTAGGGGGGTGGCTATATCCTTTCCATTTTTTTCAGTCAATAATCTTCTTTTTAAGATTCTTTCAATAGCTGCTTTTCTCATTAAGTGTTCTTCTCTCCAGTCAACAACTCCTCTTATTTTTTCATAAAATTCAGCCAAAGCGGAAGTAACCTCGTCTACGTGAATAGTAGAAGGAGCAGTTTTAGATTGATTTGATTGATACCAGTCCTGAAATTTTCTAATTAAATTTTTTGTTTCTTGAGATAATTCTGCCATTTTATTTATTCTTATAACTCTTTATAGCCCCCAAGTAAAGTTTGAATATTCTTTTTTCTTCTGGACTAAAAATTGGTTCAATGTGATCATCTATCTGTTTTTCATTTTCAAACACTGTTCTTCCTATCGTTATCTTTTTTTCCTCTAACTCTCTATCGCCAATTATAAAGAAGTAAGGAGTATTTAAAAAATAAGAATGCTTCTTTTCAAAATTTATTTTTGCTTCAGCAATCATTTTAATATTTTTTAACTTAAATAGTTCATCAATCTTTATTTCATCTTCAAGCTCGCTCATTCTTATTTGGGTTTTTAATGTTTCATAAACATATTTAGCTAAATCTTCGTGTCGTTCTTCTTTTGCGGCAATACCAAGCTGAATTGGAGCTAGCCAAGCGGGCCAATTAGATAAATTTTCTCCGTAATGTTCTAATAGTATTCCAATAAATCTTTCTAGAGATCCTAAAATAGCTCTATGAATTAAAATTGGTCTTTGTCTTTTTCCATTCTGGTCAATGTAATTAACATCAAAACGTTCTGGTAAGTTAAAATCAACCTGAATGGTTGTGCATTGCCATAGTCTACCTATTGAATCTTTAATTTTGATATCAATCTTTGGTCCATAAAAGGCACCTCCTCCAGCATCAATTTGATATTTCATATTTGATTTTTCTAAAGCATATTTTAATGCAATTTCTGCTTTTTTCCATATTTTTGGATCTCCAACATACTTGTCTGGTTTTGTGGAAAGATAAATATCAAATTCTTTAAATCCAAAAATCTTCAATATTTTATTAGTTAATTCTATTGTTTTAACCAGTTCTTCAGTTAATTGTTCTTCAGAACAAAAAATGTGCGCATCGTCTTGAGTAAATCCACGAACTCTCGTTAAACCATGAAGCGTTCCAGATTTTTCATATCTATAAACAGTTCCCATTTCCGCAAAACGAATAGGTAAATCTTTATAGCTCCTTAATTCTGTTTTATAAATATCAATATGAAAAGGGCAATTCATGGGTCTTATTTGATAGTCATCTTTTTCTCCTTTATCTATTTCTTTCATTTTCATCGGTGGCATCATGTTTTCTTTATAGAAGTCTGAATGACCAGAAGTTTTCCAAAGATTTAATTTGGCTATATGAGGGGTTTCTACAAGTTGATATCCATCTTTTAAGCATTCTTCTATAATACGATCCATTATAGCTTTTTTAAGCGATGCTCCTTTTGGATGCCACAAAATAAGTCCTGGTCCTACATTTTCGTCTATATGGAATAAATCCATTGTTTTTCCTAAAAGACGATGGTCTCTTTTTTCTGCTTCTTCTTGGAGTTTTACATAATCTTCAAGTTCTTTCTTGGTAGCGAAAGCTAATCCATATATTCTGGTTAACATTTGATTTTTTTCTGATCCTTTCCAATATGCTCCAGCTGTTTTTTCAAGTTTAAAAGCATCAGGATTTATTTCTTTTGTTGATTTTAAATGTGGTCCTTTGCATAAATCGATAAAATCACCACTTTCATATATAGTAACTGTTTTATCTTTAAGCTCTTTTATTAAATCTAATTTATATGGCTGGTTTTTAAAAAGTTTTTTAGCTTCTAGTTTAGTACTATTTTTTTTATTAAAGGTGATATTCTTTTTTATTAATTCCTTCATCTTCTTTTCTATCTTAGGAAGATCTTGTATAGAGATATTATTTTTAAATTCAAAATCATAATAGAATCCGTTTTCTATTGCAGGTCCTATGCCAAATTTAACCTCAGGATAAAGATCTTTTATGGCATGAGCCAAAATGTGCGATAAAGAATGTCTTAAGTTTTCTTCTTTCATAATTTTATGTTTCTATTATTTCTTCAACGTCTTCACAAATTAATTTTAATATTCCATCTCTAGAATCAGTTCTTCCAGAAACCATAAGTATTTTATTCTCTTGAAAGGCGGATGGTTTTCTTTCTATAATTTTAGGAAAAACTACAACTTCTATCTTGTCAGTCATATCTTCTAAGTTTACAAAAAGCATTGGTTTTCCAGTTTTAGTTATTATCTTTTTTATTTTTGAAACTATTCCTCCTATTTTTACCTTTTGTTTAACTGTCGTGGAAAGGTTTGATATAGCAGTAGAATTATTCTCTAATATTTTTTTAAATCTTTTTAAAGGATGACTGCTAATGAATAATCCTAACAATTCTTTTTCCCAAGATAACATTTCTTTTTCTGTAGCCGGTGGGGAATCTTCTAATCTGATAGAAGAACCTAGATTCATTCCATCGAAAAGTCCATTTTGTCCATTATCTTTGCTTTTTTGTTTTTCCCTAGTATATTCGAGAAGTCTTTCCATATTTAAAAGTAGTTTATTCCGTTCTTCCATTTTATCAAAAGATCCAGATTTTATTAAGCTGTCTAGAGATTTTCTATTTAAGTCCCTAGAATTGATTCTTAATACGAAATTTTCTATTGATTCGTAAATACCATTTGCTTTTCTTTCCTCTACAATGGTTTCCACTATTCCAGAGCCTACATTTTTTATTGCTGACAATCCGAATCTAATTTGATTTTTTTTAGGAACAACACTGAAGAAAGTAAAACTTTCATTAATGTCTGGGGGCAATACTTCCAACCCCATTTTTTTACACTCTTGGATTAATGTAGATATTCTATCTAAGTCATTTCTTTCGGAAGTTAGTAAAGATGACATAAATTCAGCAGGGAAGTGTGATTTTAAATAAGCTGTTTGGTAGGCTATTGTTGCATAGGCTGCAGCATGAGATCTATTGAAAGAATAACTAGCAAAAGGTTCTATCCAATCCCATATTTGTTTAGCTACACTTCCACTTATATCATTTTTTTTCATCCCTGAAATAAACTTTTCTTTCTGGGACATCAATAGTTTTTTTATTTTTTTACCAATAGCTTTTCTTAATATGTCAGCTTCAGCCAGGGTGAATCCAGCCATTCGTTGAGCTATCTTCATAATTTGTTCCTGATAAATCATGATTCCCTGAGTATTCTCAAGAATAGGCTTCATCATTGGGTGTAAATAAGTAACAGGTTGTTTCTTTTGTTTTCTAGCAATATAGTCTGGAATAAGTTGCATAGGTCCTGGTCGGTAAAGAGCAACCATAGCAATAATATCTTCAAAAGTATTAGGTTTTAATTGTTTTAAATATCTTTGCATTCCACCCGATTCTAACTGGAAGACTCCTATTGTGTCTCCTTTTTGTAATAATTTATAAGATTCTTTGTCATTTTCTGGGAGATTTTCAATATCTAAATTAAAGCCCTGTACTTTATATATTCTAGCCAATGTATCTTCTATAATGGTTAGATTTTTTAACCCCAAGAAGTCCATTTTTAATATTCCCAAATCTTCAATAGAATGCATTTCATACTGTGTCACGACTATGTTCTCATCCTGAGCTGGATGCTGAAGAGGTACCATTTCATCTAGGGGAGTATTTGATATTACAACTCCGCAAGCATGGGTGGAAGCGTGTCTGGCTACTCCTTCTAGTTTTTTTGCAAAATCAACAAGAGTTTTAGCTTGCTCATCTGATTGGTATAATTCTTTAAATTCTGAAACAGACTCCATTGTTTGATCTAAATTCATTCCAAAAGGAACCATTTTAGCTACTTGGTCGCAGTAAGAATAAGGGTAAGCTAATGCTCTTCCTACGTCTCTTATGGCAGCTCTAGCAGCCATAGTTCCAAAGGTTATTATCTGGGCTACTTTGTCTCTTCCGTATTTTTCTGCAACATATTGGATAACCTCATCTCTTCTTCTATCAGTAAAATCTAAATCTATATCTGGCATTGATATTCTATCTGGATTTAAAAATCTCTCAAAAAGGAGATTATACTTTAAAGGATCAATATTTGTTATTCCAACAAGGTAGGCGACTAAAGACCCTCCAGCAGAACCTCTACCAGGGCCTACAACTATTCTGTTTTGTTTTGCCCAATTTACAAAATCTTGGACTATTAAAAAGTAGGAAGCAAAATCTGTTTTATTTATAACGGATAATTCATATTCTAATCTTTCTGTTATCTCTTTGGTTATTTTTTTCCCGTATCGATTTTCTAAACCTTGTTTACAAAGTTCTTCTAAATATTTATTTGGTTCTTGTCCATTAGGTGTTTTAAAGAGTGGAAGTTTTGTAACTCCTAACTCTAATTGTAAGTCGCACATATCTGCAACTTTTTGAGTGTTTTCTATGGCTCCTGGAAATTCTTTAAAAAGCTTTTCCATTTCTTCAGGGCTTTTCATAGAAAAATCATCCGTAAGTAAACTAAGTCTTTCTGGATCATTTGGGCTAGCCCCAGTATTAATAAGCATTAAAAGATCTTGGGCTTGAGCATCTTCTTTTTTAAGGTAATGGATGTCATTAGTAGCGACCATTGGTATCCCATGTTTTTTAGATATTGCTTTTAATCCTTCATTAGATTTTTTCTGATCTGGGGAGTTTGGATGAACTTGTACGTCTAAATAAAAATTATCTTTACCAAAAATTTCTTGGTATCTTAATGCTGCTTTTTCAGCCTCCTCCATTTTTCCAGACAATATCAATTTTGGGATTTTACCAGCTAAGCAAGCAGATAGGCATATTAATCCCTCAGAGTATTTTTGTAATATTTCTTCATCTACTCTTGGCTTATAATAAAAGCCCTCGAGATGGGCTTTGGTTACTAATTTAACTAGATTTTTATATCCTACTTTGTTTTTAGCCAATAAGACTAAATGATATCTTTTGTCGTCTATATTGGGTCGTTTTTCAGTCATTCCACCTAAACTCTGGTACATTTCACATCCTATAATAGGCTTTATCCCTTTAGCCTTAGCTTTCTTATAAAATTCTATGGCTCCATACATGTTACCATGGTCAGTTAAAGCTAAGCTATCCATACCCAATTCTTTGGCTCCATCTAAGAGCTCATCTATTTTAGCTAAACCATCCAAGAGGGAATAATGACTATGTACGTGTAAATGGGTAAATTTCATATAATATAAAAAACCTTATTCAAAAGATTATATCATTCTACAAAAGATTATTAGAAAAGGAAAGGGAGCTATTGACAAA
>CAZEZZ010000026.1:7035-8988 GCA_964515885.1 uncultured Candidatus Saccharibacteria bacterium | reverse complement strand
CTTCTACAACTTTTATGTAAGAAGTCCCTACGTCTATACCTATAAATTTCTGTGGAAGTAAAAACTGAAGAATATTTAACATTTTATTTCCTTTATTGTATCACAAGAAAAATATAAATAAAACAAAAACCTTGAAAAATCAAGGTTGTTTATGCGGTGGGAGAGGGATTCGAACCCCCGGTACCATTGCTGGTACAATAGTTTTCAAGACTATCCCTTTAAACCACTCAGGCATCCCACCAATCGACTGCGGAGAGAGAGGGATTCGAACCCTCGAAGGAATTGCTCCCTTAACACATTAGCAGTGTGTCCCTTTCAACCACTCAGGCACCTCTCCAAGTCGTTTTTAATTTTAACCTCAAAATAAGGTAAAGTCAATTGAATTTAGCTTAATTTTATGATAAATTCAAGTCATAAGCCCTCGTAGTTTAATGGATAGAACGGGAACTTGCGGAGTTTCAGATAGGGGTTCGATTCCCTTCGAGGGCACATGAATCTATCTACTCCAATTGAACAAATTCCTAGAATTGGTCCTCAATTCCAAAAAAAAATGGAAAGACTTGGAATTAAAACTGTAGGTCAATTACTTTTTCATTTTCCACATAGGTATGAAGATTTCTCAAATATCGTTCCTATCTCCCAAGTTAATATTGGGGACACTGTTTCTATTAAAGGAACTTTAAAAGATATTAAAAATATAAGACTTTTCAAAAAGAGAATGATCTTAACCCAAGCTACGGTTACGGACGATTCGGGAGAATTGAAAGTACTGTGGTTCAACCAACAATATTTAATAAACACCCTTAAAGAGGGTGATGTTCTTTTTTTAGCTGGGAAGATGAATACAAAACCAGGAAAAAAATATCTTTCTTCTCCAGCCTATGAAAAACTATCAGGAGATATAAATAATAATGATTTAATACATACTGGAAGATTAGTTCCTGTTTATCCTGAAACAGAAGGATTATCTTCTAGATGGATCAGATATATTCTCTGGCCTTTATTAAAAAGTCTAAAAGGTGAATTGTTAGATCCCCTCCCTCTGAAATTAAAAGAAAAATATAAACTGCCAGATTTTAATGAATCTCTTTGGCAAATACATTTTCCTGATTCTTTAACTAGCGCAGAAAAGGCAAAGAAGAGATTTGTATTTGAAGAATTATTTATTCTTTCTCTTTTTATTCTTAGAGAAAGAATGAAAATGAAAGGAGAAAAATCTGTCTCTGTTCCTTCGGATTTAAAAACAATAAAAGATTTTACAGAGTCTTTATCTTTTAAACTTACGGACGATCAAAAAAAATCTATCTGGCAGGTATTAAAAGACATGGAAAAACCAAGACCAATGAATAGACTAATGGAAGGAGATGTAGGATCTGGAAAAACTATAGTAGCTGCAATTGGAGCACTAAACACCGTAAAAGCTGGCTTTCAAGTAGCTATAATGGCTCCAACAGAAATATTAACTAAACAACATTATCAAACTTTTATTAAGCTTTTTAAGGGATATAAGCTTAAAATAGCCTTATTAACTGGGAAAGAAAGCAAATTGAATGATAAGAAAATAACTAAGAAATCATTATTAGAAAAGATTAAAAAAGGAACTATTGATTTAGTAATAGGGACTCATGCTCTAGTTCAAAAAGAAGTAACTTTTAAAAAGTTAGCTTTAGTTATTATAGATGAACAACACAGATTCGGAGTAAACCAAAGAGCAAGACTTTGCCAGCAAAAAAATATTATCCCCCATCTACTTTCTATGACAGCTACTCCAATCCCGAGAACTCTTTCTCTTACTCTTTATGGAGACTTAGATCTTTCTTTAATAAAAGAATTACCAAAAGGAAGAAAAAAAATAGAAACTAAAATAGTAAATCCAGAAGACAGAAAAATAGCTTACACTTTTATTAAAAAAGAAATTAAAAAGAAGAGGCAAGTTTTTGTTATCTGTCCAAG
>CAZEZZ010000026.1:0-6935 GCA_964515885.1 uncultured Candidatus Saccharibacteria bacterium | reverse complement strand
ATAGAGGGAGCAGATAGATTTGGATTAGCCCAGCTTCATCAATTTAGGGGTAGAGTGGGAAGAGGAGAAAAACAGTCTTACTGTTTTCTTTTAACGGATTATACTTCTCAAACAATTAACCAAAGATTAAGAGCTTTAATGAAATTTGATAATGGATTTGATTTAGCAGAAAAAGATTTAGACATCAGAGGACCTGGAGATTTTTCTGGATTAAGACAATGGGGAATTCCAGACATTGCTATGTCTGCCCTTAAAAATCTTCCTCTAGTGGAACAAACTAGAAAGGAAGCTGCGGAAATATTAAATAAAGACCCAAATTTAAAAATCTACCCCCTGTTAAAGGATAGATTAAATTCTTTCAAAGAAATGATTCACCTAGAATAACTACTCAGCCTTTCTAACTTTTTCGGTTACCCAAAAGCCAAGATGTTTTCCTAGAAATAACCTTAACTGAGCGTCTAGGGAAGGAAATGTTCCGAAAAGAATTAAAGTTACTGGCAACAATGCCCATTGTAAAACCATTGATAACTTCTTCCATTTGCCAAACTTCTTTGGCTTTGGAGGTAGAATTAATAGACTTAAAATAGCTGATATTATCATCCCCACCATGGCAGCTGTCATAATATAACTAGTTATCTTAGGAAGATTATAAGATAATAAACTAATCTGAAAATTATCTCCTCCCAGCATTAAAGGTAACCATCCTAAAAAAAAGATTAATAAAGCTGAAGTGGCCCAAGACCAATAACCATCCAAAATAGTAAATGTATTACGAATTTTCTCTTTTAAAAGAATTTTTTTATTTTTTAAAAATCCGAATAATAAATATGGAATTTCTACACAACCCCAGGCCCATCGCCTTTGTTGTTTATATTGATTAATAGCTGTTTTGAAAATATTATCTGCCATTACAGCATCCATAGAAACGGGATAGTATAAAGGAACTATTTTGTAGTTTCCATCGTTAACTAAATAACTCTTCCAAAAAATTCTTGAATCGTCCGACACTATATTTGAAGGATAACCAACTTCCATCAAAACCTTAAAAGGTATGGCATGAGAAGAATAGCTGACTAATTGCTCTGGTCTTTCTTGTTGCATCATCTGCCAAAAAGTACTGGAGGTAGCAATGACCCTAGAAAAAGCAGGAGCCTGCCAAATATTATTATTATAAACTGGTACTGGCTGATAACTTGATTTTAAAGGTTTTTCGCAAGTGAGATAATTCCAAGTCAACACAGCGAAATATTGAGGGTAAGGTTTTGTATCTATATCAAAATTAGAAACAATAATATTTTCATAAGGTATTTTTAAATCATCCACCATTTTCTTTGCTCCCTTTAAAGCGTGAGCAACATTAGATCCTTTGCCAGCTATTTCTCCTGGAATATCTTTAGGATGCAAAGTAGTAATAATTTTTAAAAACTCATTTCCATATTCTTCCAATATCTTTTCTGCTACTGGTAAAGAAAACTCTTTTGCTCTTTCTTCTAGAGCCAAAACAACCATAATTTTATCTTTAGGATAGTTCCCTTCTAACAAAGATTTAATAGTGGGCTCTACTATCTCTAATCCTTCCTTGTACATAGGAAGAATAACTAGATGATATATCTCTTTCCAATTTCTCCCTGGCAATTCTTCTAACTCTCTTATCCAATCAATTTTCATGTTCTTTTTCATTTTATTATACCCAGATAGTTGATGGAGAGATAAATAAATTATTCTTAAAAACCAGAAAAAATCAAAAATAATAATAAAAATAGCTGCCAGAGCTGGAGCTAACCATGAGAGCGAAATAGCCAAAATTAAAGTTCCCCAGGACAGAATAGCTGGAATCATTTCAAAAATACGATAGATAATTCTATCCTTCTTTATCCGAAGCTCAGTTGATCTGGTTAACTCCAGATAAGGATATTTCATGGCGGTCCTGACGGGATTCGAACCCGTGTTACCAGAATGAAAATCTGGTGTCCTAGGCCAGGCTAGACGACGGGACCAAAAATCTATTTAATCCTAGCTAAAAATATGATAAAAGTAAAGTATATGAAAGAACTTCCAAAATCTTACGATCCTAAGTTGGTAGAAGAAAAAATATACGATTTCTGGCAGAAATCTGGTTTTTTTAATCCCGACAAATTACCTGGCAAAAGAAAAAAGAATTATAGTATTGTTATCCCCCCTCCAAATGTAACTGGTGAACTACATATGGGACATGCTTTAAACACTACTATTCAAGACATCTTAATCAGAAAAAAAAGGATGGAAGGATTTAAAACTCTTTGGGTCCCAGGAACAGATCATGCCGGAATTGCTACTCAGAATGTTGTTGAAAAACAATTAAGAAAGGAAGGAATTACTAGGTTTGATTTAGGAAAAGAAAAATTTATTGAAAGGGTCTGGGAGTGGAAAGAAAAATACGGAAACCTTATTCTAAACCAATTCAAAGAATTAGGCGCTTCTTGCGATTGGTCCAGAACAAGATTCACCATGGACAAAGAATACGCTAAAGCCGTAGAAAAAGCATTCCTCTATTACTATGAAAAAGGATTAATATACAAAGGCAAAAGAGTTATCAATTGGTGTCCAAGGTGCCAAACTTCCCTCTCCGATTTAGAGTTGGAATACCAAGAAAAAAAAGGAAAACTCTGGCATATAAAATATCCAATAAAGAATAAAAAACAATATATAATAGTGGCAACAACTAGACCAGAGACAATGCTTGGAGACACAGCAGTAGCCGTAAACCCAAAAGATAAAAAATATAAAGATATTATTAAAGAAACTATAATTCTTCCTATACAAGAAAGAGAAATACCTATAATAACAGACAAAGCAGTTGATATAAAATTCGGAACAGGAGCAGTAAAAGTAACTCCTGCCCATGACATAAATGACTGGGAGATGGGATTACGTCATAATTTAGAAGCTCCGGTGATTATTGACGAAAGAGGAAAAATGACAAAAGAATCAAAAATATGTGAAGGTCTATCTACTTTAGAGTGTAGAGACAAAGTTGTTGCTGAATTAGAAAATAAAAATCTTATTGAAAAGGTAGAAGATTACGAAAATTCTACTCCACACTGCTCTAGATGCAATACATTGATCCAACCAATGCCTTCGAAGCAATGGTTCTTAAAAATGGATGAATTGGCCAAAGAAGCAATAAAAGCAGTAAAAACTGGCAAAGTAAAATTCATACCTAAAAACTTTGAAAAGATATATTTTAATTGGCTAAATAATATAAAGGACTGGTGTATATCAAGACAACTTTGGTGGGGGCATAAAATTCCAATAAAAGGAGAAACAGATGTTTTAGATACTTGGTTTTCTTCTGCTTTATGGCCATTCGCTACTTTAGGTTGGCCTAATAAAACCAAAGATTTAAAAGAATTTTATCCAACAGATGTATTAACTTCAGCCAGAGATATAATAAACCTATGGGTAGGTAGAATGATTTTTTCTGGTAGAGAATTTATGAAAAAAGATCCCTTCTCCACCATTTTAATACATCCAACTGTTTTAACTAAAGACGGAAAGAGAATGTCAAAGTCTTTGGGCACTGGTATAAACCCATTGGATCTATGCGATAGATATGGAGCAGACGCCACTAGATTTGGAATAACTTGGCAGTTAATGGGAGGACAAGATATTCATTTTGTAGAAGATAATATTATAATGGGAAAGAAATTCTGTAACAAAATATGGAATGCTTCAAGATTTGTAATGATGCAGCTTCCAAAAGAAGAAATGCAATTACCAAAAAAAATATCAACTACTGGATTAACTCCTACTAATAAAAAAATAATAAATATATTAAACAAAACTATAATCTCTGTAGATAAAGATTTAGAATCATTCCAATTTGGAAAAGCAGCTAGAATTCTTTATGATTTTTTCTGGCATGATTTTTGCGATACATACATAGAAAAAACAAAAAATCAGGATGATCAAAAAACAAAACAAATACTCCTATATACTCTCTCTATGTCTTTAAAAATGTTGCATCCCTTTATCCCCTTTATAACAGAAGAAATATACCAAATCCTTCCCATTAAAAACAAAACTAAAATGTTAATGGTAGAAGATTGGCCTAAAAAATGAGTTATCCTTTATACATATTTTTCGGTTTAATACCCAGTGCTGTCTGGCTTATCTTTTATTTGAGAAAAGACAACCATCCAGAATCTGCAAAGATGATCTTAAAAGTATTCTTTTTTGGAGCAATTTCTGCTATTCCAGTGGTTTTAATAGAAATAGGAATAGAAGATTTAATAAATGATATAGGATTTAATTCTTCATTCATAACTTCTATATTAAAAATATTTATAGGAGTAGCCCTAATAGAAGAATTTGTAAAATACTTAGTGATAAGAGGAAAAGCATTAAAGAGTGCTGAGTTTGACGAACCAGTAGACGTTATGATTTATATGATAGTTGCTGCTTTAGGATTCGCTGCCATAGAAAATATATTAATTCTACTTTCCCTAGGGCCTAAGTTTGTTTTATTAAATGCTTTTTCTTTAAGTTTATTTAGATTTGTCGGAGCGACCTTTCTCCACGCTTTATGTTCTGGTACCCTAGGATACTTTTTAGCTATGTCTTTTTACAGATCTAAAAAAAGAGGAATAATATTTTTAAAAGGATTATTGATAGTTACCCTCTTGCATGGATTGTATAATTTTTCTATCATAGAGTTAGGAACAGTATTGAATCTCGTAATCCCAATATTAATATTACTGGGATTGGCTATTTTCACAACAATAGCCTTTAAAAGGTTAAAAAAATTAAAGAGCATATCAAAACTTTAAACTTATGGTATCTTTCATAGATAAACTTAAAAAAGGAATGGGAGTAGAAGAGGAAGAAGAAACTACAAAAAAAGAATTGCCAGAATTAGCTATTAAAATAAAATCTAAAAAGGCAAAAAAAACAATAAAAAAAGTGGGTAAATTGGAAATTAAAGCAGCTCCGATAGAAGAACCGAAAGAAGAAGATGAAATAGAAGAAGATGAAATAGAAGAAGATGAAGTAGAAGAAAAGGAAGAAGAAGAGAAAGAAGAAAAAATTCCTGTAGAAGAAGATAATACGAAAGAAAAGAAAGAAGACCCTACTCCAGAAGAAGAACAAACATTTGAAGCAGAAGGACAATTAGCTGTAGATATATATCAAACAGAAAATGATTTAGTTATTCAGTCTGCAATTGCTGGAGTTAATTCTCAATCTATAGATATCTCTTTGGAAAAAGATGTTTTAACTATTAAGGGATGTAGGAGAAGACCCGAAGAAGAAAAGGGCGACTACTTCTCTCAAGAATGTTTCTGGGGACCTTTTTCAAGAGAAATAATACTCCCCGCAGAAGTAGATCCAGATAAAGTATCAGCTAAAATGAAAGATGGAATATTAACAATAAGAATACCTAAAATACTAAGAGAAAGAAGAAGAAGGATAACAGTTTCATCTTAAATAATAAAACCCCGATTTCTCGGGGTTTTTAGTTTGTGCCCAGGGCGAGAGTCGAACTCGCAAGGATTTCTCCAGTAGATCCTAAATCTACCGCGTCTACCAATTTCGCCACCTGGGCATTAAAATATTAATTTAAGAAGTTTACTGCTTTATCGTGTTTACGTTTTAAAAAAAATCTACATTCTTTATAATACATAAAATTTAATAATTTAATAGAATCTGCCATAGCATAGGCTAATACAATTTCTCCCTTTGCCATTCTTGTAAATCCCTTTATACCTAATAATTTCATGTTTTTATTTTGTATCCAATTAATAAAATTATTGCTCGCTGAAAAAAATCTTACTCTTAATTGTGGATTTTTACTTTCTGGATGTTTAAATGTATTAATATTACCATCTCCGTCAAAAACACCCCTAAGAAAATCACTAAAATACTTATCTTTTATTTTTAAAGGACCAATCGTTTTTGACTTTGCTGGTGTTAGCCCTAATCCCTCAAGAAATTCATAAAAATTCTTATCACTAAATTGTAAAAAACTATATTTTTTATCTTTAGAGATACCTCTTCCCTTATAAGCAATCTTATTTTTAAGTCCGAGACATCTTTTGAAAATATTTACCAATGATTCATCCTTTGATGTAAAAATAATATGCCTGCCATCTTTAGATAAATTACCATCGGAAGCGATAAGTCCAATACAATAAGAAAGAGCAGGAGACCATTTTACAGAAGTTTTACATAATCTATGCATCACCTTAATTATAACACACCTAAGACAACTAGCGTATACCGTATATCTATAAAACCTTCATTTTATTAAGGAAAATATCTCTAATATTTTATATCCTCTAGATAAAAAATACAACTACTTCAATTTTCTTTATAAATTAATTTATTTTATTATTTAACTTTATTAAAAAACAAAACAAACCCGACTCTTTAAGAGCCGGGAAAGTTTTTTGATTTCATCTAGATAAAATCAAACTATTACTTAATTACCATTACAACTAACGATGGAATAGCTTTTGCTAAAAATCCTACTAACAATCCAATAGCTGCATACATGATATAATTTCTTCCAGTAGTTACTTTGGCCGAATCTCCACCTGCCATTATTATTTGCATAGCCCCCAAAACAATAAATATTCCCGCTAAAGCAACTAATAATACAAATATCCAATCGCTAATATTGTATAATGAATTTAAAACGCAACAAACTCCATTTTCTGGATCATCTATGTTATATGGTTCTCCAGCTGTACAAGTAAGATCACCGACTGTTACTGTTTTATTCATCGTACATTTGTTGTCATCCGCACTAACAGCCAAGGGAAACATCGTTATTGCTAAAATACTGATCAAAAAAACTGTAGATAATAATTTCTTCATAATTCAATTAAGTGAAAAATTATTTCGACCTTTTAAATTTTAAATTTCTAAAA
Organism: uncultured Candidatus Saccharibacteria bacterium; assembly: GCA_964515885.1. Lineage (GTDB taxonomy): Bacteria > Patescibacteriota > Minisyncoccia > Minisyncoccales > RBG-13-42-11 > JBAZFF01. The sequence continues at coordinate 27 of CAZEZZ010000026.1, read as the reverse complement.
CTCGTAATTAACCCTGTAAATATCATA
>CAZEZZ010000025.1:6260-8998 GCA_964515885.1 uncultured Candidatus Saccharibacteria bacterium | reverse complement strand
CACCAACACCAACACCAACACCAACACCAACACCAACACCAACACCAACACCAACTCCAACACCAACTCCAACACCAACACCAACACCTACTCCAACTCCAACTCCTACACCAACACCAACTCCAACACCAACACCAACACCTACTCCAACTCCAACTCCTACTCCAACTCCTACTCCAACACCTATAATTAAATTTCCAATTTTCAGATTAAAAACTGGAAAATACAAAAAATCAACATTTACAACAAAAAAAGGTGATACTTCAAGAGTAGCAAAATATACACCTAGTGCATTTGCAAGTGCGTTCAATATAAAGGCAACAAGCACTTTAAACAGTAAATCAGGTTTAGGATTAAGAGGAATTGTTAAAACCTCTAAAACAAAGCGAAAAGGTGGTTTATTTGGATTATAAACAAGCTTATGAGAATGTTACTGCTAATTCCTATTCAAATAGTGAGGGAGTTTTACAAATCAGGTTAAATACTGACAAAATTATAGATGGGTTTGAATTTTGGTTAAGAGGTGCAAGGCAAGTTTCAAGCTATAATGAAAATACTGGAAAAACTAATGTGCAAACAGTAACTTATGGAAGGCAAAAAGCAAACGAATTAGGCGTTCAAAGTCTTGTGTCTTCTTTAAGTATGATTATTAATAGTCAAACAGTGCAGGGAAATTTTGAAAGTTATGATGATTATATGACTTATACCAAACAGATTCATGAAGATTTTAATGATGAAATTATTAAAAATTGTGATGATTGGGAAATATTGGATGAAGATTTAGAATTGATTGTAAAGCAAATAATGGCTTTAATTGTACCATTTATGAGTAGATTAATTAAAAATAAAGAAAGAGATAGTTATGGGGAAACAATGAAAACTGTTGAAACAAATAACAGCAATTCAAAGAATCCAATGGCTATGTTTCAACAGTAAAAATTATTAAATATTGAGGTTTTTCAAAGTAAAATGGCGTTAGATATAAATTCAGTTACAACACAAGCAAATTCAATAATGTTTACATTAGCAATAATGTTAGTATTGGTGGTTATTGGAATTTTCATATTTTGGGTTATGTACTCAAAATCATTCAAACATTTAGTTACAATAAAAGAACTTGTTAATAACAGAAAAAGAATAATAATAACTAAAGGAAGAAACAAAAAGATTGATGGAGTTGAATATTGGCAACTTTGGGATGCAAAAAAGAAAAAAGGGAGTGAAATTATATCAATTCCTGAAAGTTCATGCATTGAAATCACAAAAAGTGGAAAATTATATGCAGAATTTTACAAAGACCAATATAATAATTATTACCCAATACATGATCCAAACAATTTCAAAGAGCCGCCAAAAGAACTTTATACATTATCAAAACTCGTATTACCAAAAGAAATTGAAGATAAAATAAACCTTGAAGCAATTGATAAAGAAGGATTATTTGATTCAAACATATATAACAGATTGGTTATTGAAGAAAAAATCAAGTATAGAGATAGTCAATTAAAACTATGGATGAAGGAAAATAATTCCGTTACACCAATAAAACCATTTACACAAAATCAAAAAATAGCACAAGTAAACCTGCATAAAAGAAAACTTGCATTAACTGGTAAAAGTTTACGTGATTTAATTCAACAAGGAATATTGATTGGGGGGATTTTAATGATGTTGGCTATACTTGTTTTTGGATATAGTGAAATTGTTGCACCATCACTTGAAGCAAAGGCATTAGATATACAAATCACAGCAAACCAGTTAGATATAATGAATAAATACGATGAATTGATTAACAATAAACAAATATTACTCACAGAAAACGGACAAATAAAACCGAAAGAAGCACCAAATTAAAATGAAAAAAGCAATATTATTTACAATATTTATATTAATATTTATTCCTACAATAGCAATTGCGGGAGTAAAAGATTTTCAAGAAGGTGGTTTATTGCAAATAAATTATCCTCAAACACCAGTGTTTAAATTAGGAGAAGAATTTGATTTACATTTTCATTTACATGAAGAAAATGGAACAAATATTGATTCAAGCATAGCAGTTTGTACTATTCATATATATAATTTAAAAAATAAACATATTTTAATACAAGATTTGGATGAAGATGCATTAGATTTTGAAATTGAAGTAAATTCTACTACAATAACAGAAACAGGTATATATGGTTATAATATATGGTGTATTAGTGGTGGTTTAACTGGTTTTGTTTCAAATTCTTTTGAAGTTACAAGAACAGGAGAATTAACAGATTCTTTAAAACCAATATTTATTATATTAGGATTATTTGCAATAATAATATTATTTTTATATTTAGCTTTCAATTTAGATGAAGAACATTGGGCTTTAAAGTTATTTTTAGTGTTTTTTAGTGTAATAATAATGCAATTAATCCCAAAAACTGTATATGATTATAGTTCAGGACAAGTTGCATTAACATTCATTAAATTTTATGCGTTTTTCTTAAACATATTTTTCACTTATGTAGGTATATATTTCACTTATTTAGTGTTAGAATATTTAGGTTATGCTGCACAGATTAAAGGATATTTAAACAGCCGTATGAGAATATCAGGGTTTAAAAAATGAAAGAAAAATATTCTTCTTTGAGGGTTAAGGAAGGCACAAGAAAAAGAATAAAAGCTATTGCATCATGTCAAGGCATGGAAATAAATAAATATTTAGATAAAATTTCAAGAAATACTGAAATTATTATAACTGAAAA
>CAZEZZ010000025.1:2376-6160 GCA_964515885.1 uncultured Candidatus Saccharibacteria bacterium | reverse complement strand
TATTATAACTGAAAAAAAGAAAGATGAAAAGAAAAAATTTGTGTTTAAACTCTAATAAAAAGGGAAATATGATTAGTGACAGTTTACTTGTAGTTATTGTTATGTTTACTTTAGTAATTATAACTTTTGCAGGAAGGATAATATTAACAGATGTGAATACAGATTTACAAGCTGATGATGATATTTCTGCACAGGGAAAAACACAACTGCAACATATTGATACTAATTATAATTCATGGATGGATGGGGCAATAATTTTTGCATTAATTTTATTGTGGATAGTTGTTATTGCTATGAGTTTTTTTGTTGATTCATCACCATTATTTTTTATTATAGCAATATTATTACTTATAGGAGTTTTGATTATATCTGCATATTTATCTAACACTTATGAAGAAATAACAGAAACAGGAGAATTTGCAGTAGCTTCAAGTGGTTTTCCTATGACTGATTATGTTATGAGCCATTTATTTATATTTATATTATTAATTGCTTTAAGTATAGGGATTGCTTTGTATGGAAAAGGGAGTATTGAAGGATGAAATATAAAAATATATTTTTTATAATATTTGGTATTTTACTTCTAAGTAGTTTTGTAAGTGCAACAATAAATTGGAATTCCTCTTCAGAAGTTAAAGCTTTTTATACTTATGAAAAAGAAAATAGTACCCATTTAAAAGATTGGAGTCCAAATTCTAATCACGCATTATTATTTGGGACAGGAGAAGATATACAAAGTAATTATATAAATTTTAATGGTGGATTTGGATATGAAAGTATTAATATTATGGGATTATCAGCAACAGGCGACCATACTATTTGTGTTTGGGTAGATATAGTAGGTATGCCTTATTTAACAAACAGAAATCAAATAATAGCAAATATTGATGGGGCAGTTTTAGGTGGTGCTAATACTATTTCAACTGATGATTATAACCAACCAGCAGATATAACATTTGGTGGTAATGTTAGAGGGGGTGGTTCTTGGATTTCAAGAAGTGATAGTGTTTATAATTATTTAGATAGTGGTTTACTTTTAATGTGTGTTATATGGGTAGAAACTACAACAGATAACATTTTATTATATAAAAATGGAACTTCAACAGGTGTCGTATTAGGTACTGATTATAGTTATTCAGACCATTATATAACTCTTGGAAGTACAGAAGACCATAGTCTTAAATCTGATAATGTTGAATTATATTCTACTATGGTATTTAATAAACATCTTAGTCCAACAGAAATAAACAATTTAGTTTCAGAAGGAGTAAATTTTAATCCTTATTATGTTCCGGCGTCAAATTTTACTATTACATTAAAAAACCATTGGAATAATTCAAATTTAATAAATTTTAGTGCAATAGTAAATGGAACTTTATATAATGATTCTGGAACAGGAACAATAACAACACCAATACAAACAGATAACATAAATACATTTGATATATTATTATTAAAAGATGATTATTTTAATCAAACTATAAATAATGTTAATGCAAGTGTAAATAATTCTATTATTGGAAATATATCACAATCTATAATAAAACCTTTATGTTATGAAAAAATAACAAATCATACTATAATTTGCACAAATACAACAATTTACCCCAATGCTGAAACTATAAATTTAACAATTACCTCAAATGGATATTATGATATTATTCAAGAAGAAACTATTATAGCACTTGATAATAAAACTATTGATTTTATAAATTTTTATTATAATATTTTAAATATTACTGCAATAACTTATGGAAGTGTTGATATTGATATATTTAATATTACAATAACAAATGATACTTATTCAGAAACACTTTCAACAACAGATGGATATATTGAAATTGGATTGATTAATGGAACTTATAATTTAAGCATTAATGCAAATAATTACGAATTAAAATATACTAATATTATAATTGAAAATGTTTCACAAGTTTATGAATTCCAATTATATACTACAAATAGTTTAAGCATTTCAATATATGATGAAGAAACACTTGCTTTAATTACAACAAATAATATAACTTTAGATTTTATTAGTAGTGTATTTAGTTCAAATTATTCAACTTCAAACGGAACTTTATATATTGATTTACTTTCACCAACATTATATACATTAAGATATAAAAGTTTACCAACATACTCTGAAAGATTTTATTATTTTAACCTTTTAGATAGAACACACACAAATTTAAATTTATATTTATTAAACAATTCTGATAATATAACTCTTGTTATATATGATGAAAATGCAAATTTTATTGAAAATGCTTATATTGAAGTATTAAAATATAATATTATAACAAATTCTTATGAATTAAAAGAAATTGTCACAACAAATTTTGAAGGAGAAGCAAACTTTTTAGGAGAATTATTTACAGAATTTTATAAATTTAATGTTGAATATCCTTTTGGAAATCTAAAAGAAACAACAACACCCGCATATTTAACAGATACAACATTAAACATTAATATAATATTAAATCAAGGTATAAATGATGATTATTCAACTGTTGAAGGGGTTACATATGCTTTAATATTTAATGAAGTAACAAACAATTTCAAATTTAATTATAATGATGCAACAAATATTGCAGAATATGGATGTTTATATATTTATAGTGTTGGTTATATTGGAAATGTTTTATATAATTCAACTTGTTTAAGTGGTGCTAGTGGAGAAATATTATTAAATGTTGTTAATACCTCTGGTGTCACATATTTAGCAAAAGGTTATGTTTCAATATCTAATCAAGAATATTTTATTGGAGAATTATTTAAAAATTTTAATGAGTTTTTAGAAGAAAATAAAAACTTAAGAATGTTTTTAATTGCATTACTAACTTTAATATTTGCATTTTTAGGTAGTAGTAATATAGTTATAGCATTAGCATTAACTCCATTACCTTTATTTTTTGGTGCAATATCAGGATTTATTAATATAAGTTATACTGTAGTAATTCCTATAATATTAGGATCAATAACCTTAATATATTTAGTGGGGAGAAAATCATGAGAATGTCAAATTTATTAATAGGAATAATTTTTGTTAGTGCTATTGTTACATATTTAGGGTTTTTTATGAGCAGTTTAAACACTGAATATGATATTGCAAGTTATTCCAATGAATCTATGTCTATGTTTAATAAACTTGATGAAATACAAGTTAATGTAAATTCTATGGATGAAACACAAGATACAACACAAGAAAAAACTGGTGCTTTAGACATTCTAGGAGATTACTTTTCACAAGGATATAAAACCTTTAAAATTTCAAAAGATTCAGTTACATTATTGAAAGATATGAGTTCAGAAAGTGTTGATGAATCAAATCTTGGTGAATCTGCAAACACATTAAAAACAACTTTTGCAACTATTATTATGATTGTTATAATATTAGGAATCATTGTTAGTGCTTTATTAAAATGGAAGGTATAAAATAAAATGTATAACATGACTGGAATAGAAAATGCAACAAACATTTATGAAATAGTTAATGAAATAAATAGTTTAAATGGTGTTCAAGGTTATTTTATAGGTTTTGTTATGTTATCACTTACTATTGTAATGTTTATGATGTTTAAAAGTCGTTTTGAAACTTCAATAACACTACTTGCAACTTCTTTTATTATGACTGTTGTTGGGATATTGTTTTGGACTGTTGGTTTATTGAATCAGAAATTATTGGCTTTTCCTGTATTAATATTTGTTATAAGTTTACTGGTTAATATCTTTGTAAAAGAGGAGTGATGAAAATGAAAAATATGAATTTTAAATTACAAAA
>CAZEZZ010000025.1:0-2276 GCA_964515885.1 uncultured Candidatus Saccharibacteria bacterium | reverse complement strand
GCATAATATCCAACACCTAAAACAACTCCCCCTATTATTAATATTTTAAAGAATCCCATTTTCTTTTTTTAATTTTATAATATTTTTAATATCTGTTGAACATCCAGCAATATATAATATACTTGATACAATCAATATAACAAAACCTTTTATTTCTGTTGGTATATAAATTAAATTTGGAATAAAACCTGATACAATTCCAGCAACATATAAATTTATATTTTGTGTTTTAGTTAAATAAAAATAATCTTCTTCTTTTCCAATACGGATTCCAAAACATTTAATACTTTCAAAAAAAAAATATGGTTTAACTTTTCTTTTCAATATTATCCAAAAATACAATAAATGCCCTACTTCATGAAAGCAAATCATAGAAAAGAATAATAAAATAAATGGAATAAACCATGAAAAGAAAAGAAAATCTGTTGTTGTTAAAATCATTCTGTTTTAATTCCTTCCTTTTCTGCAAGTTCATTTATCATCTTTTGACACTTAGAACAATATTCATGTATTTTCATTGATGGTTTTCTTTTAACTTTGCACATATCATTTAAACAAAGTCTTCTATTAATCTCTTTAAACATTTTTAACTTGCTTGTAACTTGTTTAATCAAACCTTTTTTAATTTCTTTTTTCTTTTCCAATTTATTTTCACCTTAGTATTTTTTAATTCTCCTTTATCCCATAATTCTTTTTCTAAAGGTTTACCCCATATAATAGTTTCAACTTGTCTTAATGTTTCCATAAAGTTATCTCTATATATCAATAGCTTATATAATCCAAAGAGTGCAGCTAAACAAAGGAAACCTATAAACCCTTTTACTCCAAAGTACTCTACAAGAAATGCTATAACTAAACCAGTAATTAATACTTTAATACCATTCTTTAATAGATTTAATATTGTTTTTAGTTTTGTTGTTACCATTTTCTTAATTATATGTTTAAGTCGTTGTCGCTTTTCGTTTCCATCTTTGTATAGTTCTCTCACTTACTCCTTCTATTTCTGCTATAATTTTTGTTGAAATTGTATCAGGATATCTTGACAATTTACTTGCATTAGAATTATTTGAAACTCCTGTATCTAATTTCATAACTTTTTCATACAATTGATTTCTAACTTCTTGCATCTTTTCTGCTTTCTTTTTTTTATATTCTTTTAATAAAATACCTTTATATTTTGGAAATACATCACAAAAAGTTGCTTTAACAACTTCAACTTTTTTAATGTATCTACTTTGATTTAATGCAATCATATTTCTTAATCTTGTTTTTGAATAAAATTTACACTTACCTCTATTATTAATATTGATTAACCCTCTTGCTCTCCTCTTAACAAAAAAGCCATCAATATCAAATGGACTAGGTAACACTAGAATAGTAAATAAATTATCTCCTCTTATTACTTGATATGCTTGAGTTAATAATACATTAAACTCACTCATAGCCCTCTTAGAACTTATATCTCCAGCTTCATCATCTGTTGATAATTCATACCTTTTTGCATCTTTTAAATCTGTAACAAAATTTAAACGATCTAAAGAAACGTGCTTAATATCACTTTCCAAACATTCACCATTTAATTTATTATACCAATATTCAACAATAGCAAGTAATAAATTACTTTTTCCAGTTCCTTCATCCCCAGTAACAAGCCAAACAGTATCATAATCTTCTTTAGTTATTTTATTATAAACAATATCAAGTGCTTTATAGATTTTTTTCATTTAATAATCTCCCTCAATTTCTTCTTCATATGTTTGATTCATTTTCTTTGGGAATATTAAATGGTATTTATACATTAAATCATTAAGAATAATATTTATTTTTTCCAATTCTTCCTCTGCTGCCCCAATATTCATTGAAGATATTTGGTTTTGAAGTTGTTTATTTCCTATTGCATTTTGTTTTAATAAATTTTTAACCTTTTCAAATTGTTTATTTAAATCATTATTAATTTCTTTATCTTTTTCATCTTTACTTTCAACAATTTTAAAATGTATATTTGAATATATTATTCTTAACACTCTATACCACATTAACATATTTCCATTAATTGCTGCTGTATCTCTTTCATTTAACCTATTATCCAATCTTGTTAAGAACAATATTGCCATGTTAAATTGTGGTTTCTCTTGAAAATTATTGTTTCCATATGCCATTTTTCTTTATTATTTAATAACTACACTCATAATTCTTTAATTGTTTCTTTGATTTCATTAATAAATGAATTAATATAAACAACTAATTTTCTATCTGCAACATGTTTTGATTTATCA
>CAZEZZ010000024.1:4650-9191 GCA_964515885.1 uncultured Candidatus Saccharibacteria bacterium | reverse complement strand
GACATACTTAAAGAATTTAGAGATACCTCTTTGACCTCTTTTTAATTTATAGCTTTTCTAACCATTCAAGAGGAAGTGCTCTAAGCTCTTCTTTGTATTCAGAATCACTCCAATCTTTGCGATGCATTCTAATACGATGACAAAGATAAGACCAATATTGATTACGTACCCTGTCTTCTTCTTCTTTTGTTCCCCAGATGGAATAAGAACGGTTGGGATCAAACATGTTGTCTCGTTCGCGAATGCGAATTTCATCGTGTATCGCATCAGCGATTTCATAAAATACAAGTAACGCTTTTTGGTCTGTAGTCGTATAATTAGAATACACAGCCAAATGAATAAGAAGATGTCTGTTTGGAAGATCGGGAATCCAAATAGACGCAGCATTCAACAAAATACGTGCATAAGATTCAGATCCAACTGAAACACCCCGAAGTTGATGCTTATAGTCTTCATTCGTATGGGGAACGCGTTGATATGAAGACAAATATTCATAATCATTCTTGTCTTCTTTAAACCAATGAGGAATATAATTATTAATAATACCCTTCAACATTGTTATATTTTAAACTTACCTGTTCTGCTCATTACGGACTTAAACCCCAAAGTAGCACTTTTGGGGAAAAAGCACTTATGGGCAAGTAAGCATTTCATACACTTGTATAGCGTAAGCAGACTGTGTTGTATGCAAGTAAGCATAAAGAATATCGCGAACAACATTAATCAACAGTGTAAAGTTACGCAATTCGTAAGGATTTGTAATGTGAAGAAGATGGGCATCTGTTCGAAGTTTAATTTCAGAGCAAAGACTATTAATAATATCATGAAACAAAACATAATCTCTGTTAAAATGCCATTTCTCTAACCAATCACGCAATTCATAAAGCAAATTGTCATTGCGTAAAGATGGTATAAGAATATGACGATATTCGTGAAAAAGTTGCCACGCATCATAGTTTTCATAACCATCCTTATGATGCGGAGCTAACTTTTTATAATATTCATCACCTTCATATGGAACACGTTGATATGGGCCGATGGAATAAAACCTCTGTTTATTGATAGAAAACCAATACGGAACATAATCAATAATAGTAGCAGACATGTGTAAATGTGAATTCATCCTGTTTATAAAAGAAGAACAAAGCCAAAGTAGAAGTTTTTAGTTTTTTAGGGTAGAGGAAGAACAATTGGGGGAGCATTCACAATTTTCAAATCAGTATGACCGCTGATCGTTTGCAACAAATACAAGAATGGTTTTTCAATTTGATGGTTGGATTTAGCAGAAATATCATAATACTTGTATGAGAGGTTCATATCTTGCTTTTCTGCTCCACATATAACAACCAGCTTTTCATCCGAGGAAATAACTTGGTTTGGCATATCTGATTTGTTTCCACATATAACAACGGGAATATTGGACACAACGCGATGAACATCAGCAATCCATTTAGGCAAATTCTTAACGGAAAGGCGAGATGTATTGTCAAACATAGCAACAACACCATCAGCATTAATATAATAGCCATCACGCAAACCACCATACTTCTCTTGTCCAGCAGTGTCCCAAATATTAAGAACATAATTGCCATAATTGGTATAAAATACAATGGGATGAACTTCAATTCCTAAAGTGGGCTGATAAAGTGGCTCAAATTCACCAGTACTATAGCGGTTTAGCCATACGGATTTGCCTACACCACCGTCACCAACCAATACAATTTTATATGTAGTCATGTTAAAGAAAGAAGAAAGTCAAAGTAACTGATAACAACCCCCGTTACCCCCTAAGTAGGGGGTTTAAAAAAATATATGCTTACAGCTCATAGAATAACTGTTCTATTCTTAAGCTCTAATAACCACAAATCATTATCGGCATCAAACTCAAATTCAACAATATTTTTAATGTTTTTATTTTCAGACATGCCATGCACCCTGTTTTCAACATACTCGGTTTGTAAATCCACATAAAAATCAAACCCAAATCGCGTATGAGCATTAGCATTGAGATAGTCGCGCCATTTAAGAACAGCCTCAGCATCAGAAAAGGCGCGAATAAGTATGTTCTCCAAATCAATCCCATGATATATGTCATCAGTAAACATAGGAATATAGGATTTCATGATTAATGGATCAGACTGAAGACGTAAATAATCAATAAGGTTATCGCGAAAAGTTGAAACAGTTTTACCAGTAGAAACAAAGGTGCGCTTAATACGATTGTTGGCGTAGCATGGATCTTCAGGCATTGCGGCTGTTACGCCCTTTTTAGGGGCATTCACTGCCAGAACATTTTCGTATTTTCTTCTCTATGCCTCATAACCATCTCCTTCTTCTTCTTCTCCTTCGCCTTCTTCTTCTGCTTCGCCTTCTTCTTCTTCTACTTCGCCTTCTTCTTCTTCTACTTCGCCTTCTTCTTCTGCTTCTGCTTCTGCTTCTGCAGGAACAGCTTGTTGTTGTGCTTGTGCCAACCCCTCATCTCCTTCAATAGTAAAGTCGGTAGATGGAACTTGCTCTTGCTGCTGTTGTGAAGCTTCTGCAAGAGCTTGTAGCTGTACAGTTTGCTGCGCTTGTGCAGATACAGCAGCAATATTCATCTTATGATGCTGTGTACAGAACTGAGAATAGGTCTTGTCTTCATTCATACAGCAAGACCGAGAACATGCAACATTCTTCTTCGTGATGGCAGCACAGCGAGGAACAACAACAGCAGCAGGTCGTGCAACAACAGCTGCAGCAGCAAGATTGGCAGCAACAGTAGGCACAACTGCAGCAACAGGCATAGCAGGGTTAATCCAGTTGCGATGTGTATAGCAGCAGCCATTTGGCATGATTTGCTTCATAGCGCGACCACAGACATTACCATCCTTTTTGGATGCAGGACAAGTAGGACCAGCAACACCAGCAGCACGAGGAGCAGCAGTGGCAGGTTTAGGAACAGCAGCAACTAAAGTAGAGCTGTTCACAACAAGCCGGATAAGACCGAGCAAACCATGTCCGAGTTCATCAACAGAAGCATCCAAAGCACCATCGCCTTTTGCAACAGCAAGAAACTTCGTGCAGAAGTCGCGAGACATACCCAAAGCAGCATTGTCAAGAATCATTTGTTGGTGAGCCATTTGTTTGTATTAACAAGAGTTGTTACTGCCCCCTGTGGGGCATAAAGCCCTAAGTATATTTGTGCTTGGTTTTTTTTATATTGCAGGTACCCACCGCGCGTACACCTTCTTCATGCATAACACTCATCATCACTGTCATCACTAGAACTGTCACTATCACTATCACTATCGCTAGAACTAGAACTGCTATCACTGTCACTGTCGCTGGAACTAGAACTAGAACTGCTATCACTGTCACTTTCACTATCGCTAGAACTGGCGATCAGATAGTCCAATAGCATGAGCGCTTTACCAGCAAGAGCATTGATCTCATCACGCTTTTCTTCATTAGTAGGAGTAGGGTGTGGGTGCTCCGTCTCGGGAATCACCGTCTCCGGAATCACCGTCTCAGTTTGATGTACATGTTTCTTGTGGGATTTTGTCATAGCTGTATTTGTATTTAGAACAAGTGCTAGTTACTCTGTGCAAGTGTCCCTAGGTAGAGACCTATATACGGGTTTTGTTTTTTTTTTATATGACGCTAGTGGTTTGTATGCTGTGTTTATTAACATCCCAATTATCAATAAAATCATCCCAATTTGGCTCTACTTGGGTGGGATATTCTTCCCGATGGAACTGCACAAAATCGCGAAAAATATTATGCATCGCTTTCAATCGCGCATCTAAAGAGCTTTCAGCATGTATATGCCAAGTGCGTATAACATCACGCTCATATTGAAGAACAACTTCATACAAAAACATTGTCATCAGAAGAAATTATAAAGTCGTTACGCGTGTGCAAATGCCCATTGGGCGGTGTATGAGGAACTTTTTATGTTTTTGCTTCAGTCCATGGTGAGAGTCTAGCAATGAACTTGACAGTACTTCTGTCCTAGGTATGCCATGTTCTTGCATTGATTGCCACTCTTAGTGATGCTTTCACACTGATGAATGCCTGTCTTGCGAGTATAGGAAGCATTAGTACTAGTACTACCGGCTTGGGTCTGTCCGGGCTTGGGTCCAGGCCTCTTACATGGAGTACCATCCTTCTTCAAGCGTACACCAGCAGCAATAGCAGGAGCAGGTGCAAAGATGGTCTGTTGAACCTGTGGAACAGACTGCTGAGCTTTGGGCTTGGGGCCAGGCTTCTTGCATGGAGTACCATCCTTCTTGTAGCGTATCACGACATCGCCTCCTTTCTTTTGGTATCCACCCTGTTCAACAACAGCAGTTTGAGTCGAAATAGCAACAGGAACTTCATGTGAAGCAAGAACCAACTGATCCAAGAAGCCTTTCGCAATCCCTTTGCTAGACTCGGGAATAAGAGCAAGAACGCTTTGAGAGAGAATCGAAACGGTTTGAGATGCCATTAGAGATTTGTTGTGTATTACACAAGACCTTGTTACTCCCTCTTGGGAAGTCCTAGGTAGGACTCTTTTTATT
>CAZEZZ010000024.1:0-4550 GCA_964515885.1 uncultured Candidatus Saccharibacteria bacterium | reverse complement strand
TAATACACAAGACCTTGTTACTCCCTCTTGGGAAGTCCTAGGTAGGACTCTTTTTTATTTTTTTTATTTCCTTCCATACATATTCTATAAAGCATCAAGAGCACGGATCGCATCACAAACTTCTACTGCCCAATCACCAGAAATGTCGCCATCATCATCTACTCTAAACATAGTATTGGGTTTGTCCCACATGTTATCATGCAACACAATCTCATCAATGCTAAAATCGTGTAGAAATTCAGCATCATAATCCAACATCGTGCTAGGAAGAGTGGGTGGGGGTAAATGATGCGCATAAGCATCTCCACAAAAGTTAACAAGCGCATCAATGGCATACGCCTTGTCTTTCGTGAAGATTTCATAGAACGTACAACCATTATAAACACGGTAAACAGACATGTTTGTAATACACAAGACCTTGTTACTCCCTCTTGGGAAGTCCTAGGTAGGACTCTTTTTGTTTTTTTCTTTTATTTCCTTCCATACATATTCTAAACTTATTCCATGATGCTGTCAAAACAAATGTGCGGATTCATTGCCAATTTATCAGCATCCCACCCATCCTCTTTGGAATCCCAATAATCAGTAACATGTTTTCGCCACTGGCTCCAATAACTAGTGCCACCAGGGTACTTCACAATATAAGTACGAGGATGAAGACCTGTATAGCGAAGATAGTAAATACCGGAATTGTCCAATTGATGAACAACATCGTTGTAGGCTTTTTCCATGGAAAATAAATGTGAATACAAGAGCTGTTACTCCCTCTTGGGAGATCCTAGGTAGGACCTTGTTTTTGATTTTTACTCTCAACAGAACGCGCTTAACAATGACACGCACAATAGTGTTCGCCAATGTAGGCCATCTTGGAACACCGTACACCTTTCTTGGTGGTTGCCTCGCACTGGTGAGACCCAGTCTTCTTCACATACGACTTGGAAGGAGCTTTGGCTTTCGTGGCCGTCGGTACCATGACTAGCTTGGAGCGAAGCTGTGTGCTAGGCATGACGCTGGTGTCTCCACGCACAGCAACAATCAGTTGATCAACATAGGCGCGGACAACACCTTGTTGGTCGTTAGGCGAAAAGCTAACAATGAGTTGAACAAGACCAGCAATCTGGGACATATTTGCAATAGCAAAGGTATAGTAAACACAAGGGTTGTTGTTACTCCCTCTTGGGAGATCCTAGGTAGGATCCTTTTTATATTTTTTTCTAGACTCTTCAAATCATATCACTTATGCGACAGAAACAGTGGCTGGTTCTACAACAGGTGCTGCTTTGCGAGGTCGCTTGGCTGCTGCTTTGGCTTTGGGCTTAGGTTTAGGAGCTGCAGGTACTTCAGGAGCAGCGACTTCAGCAACAGGAGCAGGAGCAGGTACTTCAGGAGCAGCGACTTCAGCAACAGAAGCAGCGACTTCAGGAGCAGGTGCTTCAGCAACAGGAGCAGCGACTTCAGCAACAGGAGCAGCAGCGGCTTGTTGCGCTACAACTGCAGCAACAGCAACAGCTTGTGCCACTTGTGCAGACACCTTGGCTGCTTCCGAAGCTTGTTCCGCTGCAAGAATTTCAGGCAGTTGAACAGTGGCAGCAGGAAGATGATGACGGCAGAAGAAGTGTGCTTCAATCCCTTCAGGAAGAACAAGCTTCGGGTCTTTGATCGGAAGGCCATATACACCGTTCTTGCGTGGGATGCGGTATGTACATGGAGAACAACACTTCTCTCCCTTCTTCTTGAACCCTTCACAGATGGGACGGTTAGGCTGCTTACGCTTGTCAACCTTGACAGGAACTGTCTGCGACGGCAGAACGACATGTGGCATGACGCCAAGAGACGCAGGAGACGCAAGTCCAGACATGATACAAGTCGGAACGAACGGAGCAAATACGCGACATAAGTCGTTCATAGCTGCTCCCTGCTTGGAAGGCTCAACATAAGTAAGAACAAAGGAACCAACGGAACTAGCGAATTCTGCAGCCATATCAATATAAGTGTATTGCTATAATAAAGCTGTCTCACATGAGACACAAAGTCCTAAGTAGGAACGTTTCGAAAAAAAAAGCCTTATGGAAGGCTGTTCTGCTACGCATTAAGAGTGTATGTGGTGTTTTTTTCGAAAAATATATATACCTAGGACAACATGGATCATATATGATAGCTACACTTTCATAATGCAAGATCTTTTGACGTCGTGGTTTCCTAATTCAATATACGACTTGCCTTTCGTTGAAATAGAAATAAAAAACGCGCTTGATCCAACAGTGGCAGCTATAAGAACCTACTATAACTTGGATGAAAACGCATACATATCCTACGCAGACATGTGTCTTGTAGAAGGCTTCATGGAGGCGATGGATGAGCTTCTATCAGATATATGGCGAGACTTTCGTGGTACTATAGCGCCATACGACGCATGTCAACAAGTGTGGAACGCTTACATAAATAATGGTCCCGATATGTGGACATGGCGGCCAAATCAATAAAGATAAGAACAACATAAAGAAAAAAATCAAAAAGGATCCTACCTAGGATCGCCCAAGAGGGAGTAACAACTTTCTAATAACTTAACAGCTCTCTGATATCAAACAATCATGTCTGTTCAACTCGCTAATATCCTCGCAAAAAATAGTGGGTTAAGCGTACAATGGTGCAGCTGGGTGATATGTAGAGCATTGGATACCAAGGTGGAAATCATCAAACGCTTCCCATCCTTCCTACATGCGGTCAATCACCATGGCTACGACTTCGAAACAGTCAACGACTTCCCGCATTATGTAGAAATGCAGTACTTGGGAGAACGTGTGAAACGTGAACGTAGAATAAGAAGAGCACTAAGAAGAGAAGCAATTGATGCGTAAGCAAAAAAAGCAAAAAAGGATCCTACCTAGGATCGCCCAAAAGGGAGTAACAAGCCCCTGTATCTACAACATAATCAACCCTATGTCGAACGGTGTCTTCATTGGTGACGTATGGTGCGAACTGCCAGAAGACGTGGTATTACCACGTTTCACACAAAAACAAGTCAAAGTCTCTGTTCAACAGGTATTGGACTTGTGTATGCCAGAATCATATGACAAATTGGAAGCGTGTAGAGGAACATATATCGGTGACGTGTGGTGTCCAATAAAGCCAGTGCCGTCAAAGTATATATACGCATGGTTGCTGCTTCGAGATATTCATCAATGGAGCATAAACACAAATGAGCATATAGGCTTTTACGCATTCAACTGGGCAGATCTGACAGAAGCTGAAGAACTACTAAACACTATCGCGTAAATAAAACAAAAATGATCCATACCTAGGATCCCCCAAGAGGGTGTAACAAGAAGATGACTCTAATAAACAATTTGATAAACACGAAGTTTTACAAGAGCTGACTCCAGAAGAGTTTGGAGAAGTAGAACGCATCGTTGATGGGGCGTTGAAGGAGTGTTGTTGTGTGTTGTTTGGAATATGGAATTGTGAATTCGAAGAATTTGTTAATGCACTGGATATAAATTGTGAAATATCAGCAAAAATCTGGGAAGCATTTCGAAATACTATGCTATGGTAATGAGATGATGAATAAATAAAATTAAAAAAGAGTCCTACCTAGGACTCCCCATGAGGGAGTAACAAGCTCTTTTCACAACATAGAATGGAAATACTTAGCAAGTATATTTACAACCCAGTAGAAGACATGGAGAATTTTTACACGCTCGTAGGATGTCCTGTGCCAAATAAAACAGTTCATACGATTGAGTTCGGTAAAATCATTCAGTCGCGCAAACGAAAGTTTGGTGAGGACAATCCGTATCCGCATGTGGATTGGATCATGACCATTCCCGAAGTCGTATTGAAACTCATGGAAGATGAAAAGGGACATTCCTACATCATGCTTACGGACATTAATGATGCTCCTATTGAAGAAATGCCATTCTTCCGTGGATACGAAAATGGGTTCTATCTGCCAAAAAATAAAGCATACGAAAAAAATGAAACTTGTATGCGTCTGCGTTGCGCCGCAGACCACGCACAATTGAAAAAACAATAGATTTGCTAGGGCTACCGCTAATAAATAAAATAAAAATGGTCCATACCTAGGACCCCCCAAGAGGGAGTAACAAGTTCTCTGTTTGTTATAACACAGTTGATAAAATTGCTATGGAAACTGTCATCCGTAAAGGTATCCTTGCACTCGTAGCAGAATCAAATCAAACGATAGTAGACCACCTTCTGGATCAATTGATCATGCTAGAAAGAGCAAACGCGCTAGAGCCGTTGACAAAAGGTACGCAAACTCAAGCACCTGCTACAGCTACAGCTACAGTTATAAGATACAAGAAGGATGGGTCCCCATGCAAAAAGCCGGGCCCAAAACCATCTACTAGCACTACACGCGAAGCAAAAAAGGAGAAGAAAACAGGAAAACATCAGTGCGAATCAAAAACAAATAAAGGTGATAGATGTAAAAATATGGCATACATAGGACAAAAATATTGTCAGGTCCATTGCTAAGAGCGTTCCGCCGCTCACCACGGAAGAGAAAAAGAGCCTAGAAAACAAAATAG
>CAZEZZ010000023.1:0-9549 GCA_964515885.1 uncultured Candidatus Saccharibacteria bacterium | reverse complement strand
TGTGTTGCATCAGCACTATAAATCCTAAAACGAGGGTCGGTATCAGATATACCTGGAACTCTTGCATCTCCTTCTTCCTGTAATACTAGATCACCAGACCACATAGTTGTTGTGACACCTGTACTGCTTCCAACGTCAACCCGATTAGCCGTCGTCTCAAAATCAAAAGTCAAGTTCTCATTATTCGTCCCACCTGTTCCACCAAGAGTAAGGACTCCACTCGTGGTGTTTATCTCCGGGGTTGTTAATATTCCAACAACTTGCAATGGGCTGATTGGGGTTGACGTACCTATTCCGACTTTGCCGTTAGCACAATCAATAGAAAAAGTATCGTCAGTAACACCATTTTGCTCAACAAGGAAGCATGCTGTGTCAGTAGAATCCATAGCCCACTTTTCAACGCCATCGTACAAAGCATTGTCAAAGCCACTATAAATGATCTCACTTAAAGATGTCCATGATGTGTTATAACTTCCATGATCGAGTGTTTGGTTTCCAGTGGGGGATTGAATATTGTTCCAGATGGGTATAAGGGAAGTTCCCGCGCCTATCTCTTGTAATGCAGTTTCTACTTCAATCCCGGTATAATAAGTTCCGGCATCTGTGATACGAACCCTTTTAGCTTTAGGATCAGCACCCATTAAAAAAGGAATTAATAAGAGTATCAGGAAACGCTTATGTAATTGCACCATATCACCTCGTCTGAATCAGGGGCTGATGTAAGAGTTAAGACACCAGAACCCGGTGTCGTTTCCGCAAAGTCTACTGTCCCTTGTAACGCTAACTGATCTCTATACACAGTTAAAGTTCCTGCCACATATCCTTCTGATAAGGTAAATATTAACTGAGCGCCATCTGGGGATGGGGTTGGTATCTGGAAAAACTTAAATCTTGATGTGTCCAATGTTCCGCCTCCCGTACTCGCTCTGGAATTAACTACCTTACTTAATATATCGGCTTTAACTGTTTTATTATCTATGACGTTCCTTGTAACTATGTTCGGAAGGGTAGAGGAAACGACAGCCGCTGTTATATCGTTCTTGGTCAACTGTGTTATACGCCCCACCCTAACGACATTATCCATTATTCCCCCACAAACGTTTCTGGGTTAGGAGATGATTTTAACCTCTTAATAGTTAAGAGATTCGTGTTACCCCCAACACCTCGCAAACATTTTCCTCTACATTTCATTTTACATACAGGGTTCAAAGGATCATAAATATGCTCAACAACATATGCCTTTGATACATCAGGCATATAAAAACTATTTGGGTTAAGTATCTTTTCGCCCTTATGATTCCGGGCGTATATCCAACGCTTAATCTTCATCTTATATGTTTCATTCAACCGATGTTCGTCGTACTGGGTCATCCCCCTCAATCGTGGGTTCTCAATCATCTTATACTGATGACACCCAGGCTTTAAGACAAAGTTGCGCGGACAATTAACTTTACCGAACAACGCTACCCCTTTTTGTGATTCAAGCCATTGGTCAAGCAGTTTCATTCTTTTTACCCTTCTTTGGTTTAATAGCTTTTGTCATCTCGGTCGCTACGGCTTTGGCTGTCTCAGTTGCGATCAGTTTTGACATATCCTCGGGCTTAAACGTTTTAGATTGCTTATGTCGACGTTCCCTTTGATCTTTCCACTCCTGATGTAATCTCTTATACAAAGGCGTTTCTTTATATTCGGCAATTTGTGCTTCTGTTCTTGGTGATGTAAATAACGCAATACCTTTACGATTCCATCTCATCATCGTTTGCTTTGCGTTGTCAACTGTCATCGACCCGACTCGTTTATTCAAATGGGTGTACAACATAACGTGTTTGTGGTCGGTAGATTCACTATACGGCAATGTAATACCACCGCGTCCTGCTCCCATGCTATCCAACTTACTCATTTCATCTTGGTAATCTTCTGACATGACATTCCCCCCTAGAGGTTACTACCGGGGGGAACTTAATCCCCCCGATATGGTTATTCTATTATGTTATTTCATTAAACTGCATTTCAACACCATGTTGGTTTCTGAGAATAGCTTCGCCCCAGAAACCAGTAATGGTTACTTGATCCCCAACTTCACCGACAATAACTCTGTCAGTTTCAATCTTCAATCCTTGCTTCTCAACGTACTTAATAGCAGCGCGTGAGAATGCAGCACCAGAAGCGTTGTTTGAAGTTGTCGTGATGTTTGTTGAAGTGAAAACATCGAATCCAAGAATCTTTCCTGTAAATCCGTTACGAGCAACATCTTCCTGAACTGAACCTAATGCTTGAGATTGAATCTTTCCTGATACTGTTTCCATTAGCGTAATAACACCAACTGTACCCCAGAACTGTCCCGGAGTGATAACCAAGTTGTATGGTAATGGCGCGTTACCTTCTCTTAAAGATTGGTATGCAGCATAAAGGTCAGCTACAACGATATCTTCGTTTCCATCACCTTGATTCGGCGTGAAGCTAGCAAACAAAGCAGCCAAATCTTGTTCTTGCCTAACAACCATACTTTGACCTAACAACTGACCAGCCGCAACAGCGAGATCAGTAATTGATCCCATACGAGCTAAATCTTTCAAAAGAACAGTTGCACCATGCGCACCAACAGTTGCTTCTGATGGCGATGTTTCATCAGAACCGCTAGAATCTAACGCTTGGTTCGTAAGGTTATCATCCGTTTCTGCCGTTAATCTTGAGATAAATGGTGTTTGATGTACAATACCTGCTCCGCCGAAAGGAATGTTTTTAACAAGCGGTTTAATGATACTACCATCGTCCAACTCTAACAATGCAGCTTCAACGATTGTTGGTATTGTTTCTGTAACAGTCGTTGTAGTCGTTTCGTTAGCCATACCCTTATTACTAAATAACTTAATAGATAATCTTTTCAAAAACATATAATACTCCTTGTTAAACTATCATTTGATTTTGGTTGACAGTCGCACGTTTCGCAGCGATTCTCGCTTTGATCTCTGTGACTTTTTTTCTATCACCGCTATTCATCGCGAGTTGTAATTCCTTTGCATCTTGCAACGGATCGCCATTAACAACGTTACCACCACCTACACCGGCTGGGGGTGGTGTTCCCCCGCCGCCTTGTCCATTAGCTTTGACAAGATACGGCTTATCTTTCAAATACGCTTTTAACCCTTCCTCAACGGAAAGTAATTCCTCGATGCCATTGGCGTTTTTTCCTTTGATGCGAACTTCACCTTTATCGTTGACTTCTGCCAGGGCTTTAACAAGTTGTACTACATCAGAATGGGCGTTCTGTTTTATAACTGCATGAGTTAAAGAATTCTCAATGACCATGTTCTGTATCGTAGCATCCTTTGAACTCAACAATGTCTTGTACTCACCCTCTTTACCAACCCATCCTTCTTTCAATTTATCGTATTCTTTGTTAGCTTCTAAATCATTCTGTATCTTGACCGCCGCAGCATCTTCAAACGATTTTAACTTAACCTGTAATTCATTAATCGTTGTTCCAGACATCTCAACATCGGTCTGCAAACCTCTCTTATGTTCGGCTAATAAATGATTAACCTGATCCTGAGTGAATGTCTTAGGCTCTCCGCCTCCAGCTGGTGCGCTCGCTTCTCCTGCTCCAGCTTCTCCGCCTGCCTCTCCCTTATTACCAATCTTAGAATTAAGAACAGCTAACATTCCCATACAAGATACAACCCCTAGACCTGCTAAAATAAATCCTTCTTTCATATCACTCTCCCATTTTTTAGTTCCCGACTTGGTTATCGGTCTGTTTTTTTCCAAATAATCCTGGTAATCTATCTTTCAAACGAACCCCATTCTCAGGTGCTTCATTCTCAATCTCTGCCTGCATCTCTTCCATATCTTCGTCTGAGATTCGTGGGAATTTCTTTTTTACAATAGCCTTCTTAACTTCTTGATTAGCTTTCTTACCAACGTTGACTTTCATTAACTCCTGGGCCTCAACCAAATCATCCATCAGGCTTTGCATACTAAACTCATTAGGGTAAGAGATAGAACCATCAAACTCTTTCTCTCCTTCCCATTTAGCGAACAGATTCCATATCTTATTCTCAGCATCTTGCATATGTGACGCTTTCTGAGATAACGCTGAGTTAGTTTGGTTGAAATCCCATTTCTTACTAACGCCGCTTTGTGATCCGGCACTCTCACCTTCAGGGGCTACTGACCCGGCTTCGAGTTTAGCTAGCTGGAACATCTTCTCAATCTGTCTGTCGATATGCTTAAAATAAACCTCTGCATTCTCAGCAGGTGGAGATATGTATTGAGGTGCATTCGTTTCTCTAGGATACAACAAGCCTTTCCCTATACCTAGACTTAACTCATCGTACTCTGTTGAATCGCCCTGTAACGCTAAGAATGCGAATGTCTGATCCCTTAATATCTGTTTAAGCTCACTCAAGGAATTATAAATGTCTCTAGCAATAAAGGCGATATCAGCTATCTCGCTAATACCGAGCATATTGCGCACCTTCTTACTTGGCTTATTATATACAGTAACAATCGGAACGATACCTAAAGCATGCCCACCTGTCTCAATTAACGCAAAATCTGAATCGTATAAATACCAATCGGTCTTTGTCCATACTCGATAACTTGTCGTACATCCTTGATTTTTATTAGCACTTGCAAAGTCTTGGTTGCCATCAACTGTTTCAGATAAGATAATCCAGTTCAACCGACCGAACCGATCAAGACTCCAATTAAGAACGCTTTGTGGATGGTATAAAGTAATATAAGGAAACTGATCGTTCACCATACGTTGTTCGAGGTTTACTTCCCCTCCAGCAGGCGGCATATCAACAAGAGCAAAACAATGTCCGTATATCTGAGCTAAAGAGCAAGCGTTAATTCTAAACTCTTGGATACTATTATCCATACGATCAATGTTGTTGTTTCTTAGCTCAAGCGTACCTTCAATATTACCAAAGGTTTCGATGATGGGTTGTTTGAATAAATGGTTTGTGTAGATGTCAACGATAGGAGCGCAATAGTTATAGTAATAGCTTTGGATTAACCTGTTCTGATAATCTGCATCAAGTTCTTTCTTATGCTGGAATAAGTTGGTGCTTGTTGTATTCTCTAGCGCCTTACCATTTACAGATACCTTAATAACTCCGCTACCTTTTGTTGTTTGGTTCTGTACCTCGGCTTTCGTATAAGCGCGCCCACCTTCATAGCTATTAAGCAAGAAGTTCCAATAATTAATATTGTTCTGCCAAATAACATGAGGATTTTCAACCAACTCTTTAACGATATTATCCATTATATTCGTAGCCCCTTTATCTGTCCCATTATAATTGGGAAATTATAAGAAATTAAATATCCAAGACCATCTGAGATATGACCAACCTGTTGATCTCTCTCTTGATTCTTGTCCAACCTGCCGTCTGGTAAGCTCTCTCTCTTATTAAGATCATTAACTGTCCGGGGGCAAGTTGTGGGGTTTATCTTATATCTAGTAAACTCTTTCCTATCTTTAACAAAAGCATTAACGTTGTTGATCCTATCTCTCTGCCGAGGGTTAGTAGACTTAGATAATACCTTAAAGCCTGCCTCCTTTAATATCTGTAAATCTGATCTATGGGCATTAGACTCGTTATTCTTACCAGTTGAATCAGGATAAACAACTATCCTTTCCGGGTTCTTAAATCTGTCTATTAAAGCATCTCTCATCTCAAAGGTATTCGAGTTGTTAAGCCATATTTCGCCAAACTGTTCGTATGTATTACCCTTGATATGTCCCAGAGTAGCGGTCATAGGATCAACGTTAAAATCCATACCAACCGAGATTACTTCAATGCTTTCTTTCAAAGAACTATCGAGGTTGTGTACCCCAAACTCCTTATATGCTAACCCTTCGTAGCTTTCAAACGATCCTTCGTATTCTTGCCTAAACGTCCTATCATCTAATTCTTCTTTAACAGCCTCGATTTCTTCCGAAGATAAAACGTCTGAACTAAACCAATGGTAATAAGCCCACTCTTTACCATTATCAGCGTAACTACCGACCGTATGTTGAGAAGAAGGGATAACCCCACCACAAGACTTTAAGGCTACGTCGTAATAGAAGTTCCTTCCCTCTGGAACTCCATCAAGTAAAGCCCATCCGTTTGTATCAGAAAGCACGGGTCGTATGTTAGAGTTCCAAGCTGCTATACCTTTAAGATTGCCGAACTCTGTTATATGACAACCATGCCAGGGCTGACCCTCTATTCGTTCGGGCTTATCTAAGCCTATAAGATGTATCTCTGATCCATTGTATAACTTAACAACCAAATCCGTCTCAGACTTAGATTTCCGTATTAACCGCGTATCAGCTTTAAGACCTTCCCAGAATATATCTTTAGATTGTTTATAAGTAGGCGAACCATGAAAGTATCTCCCGGGAAACTTTAGAGCTTTGTTTAATACTTTCCTCCGACCTAATAACGTTTTCCTTGACCTGCGACCAGCCGGATTAACAATAAACCTATGATCATCGTTGTAATACCGAACCTGGATTGGTGTCAGATCGTATAATTGCATCGGCAATAGCTTTGAAATGTTCGTCTGCATTATCTATTCTAACCTCTTTATGGTCTGATTGGTCTAGATAGTTCTTACCGAGAAAGATCGCCATCGCCGGGCTTTTCTTTGCAAGATTAAACTGTATACGCCGCAAACTCGCCTTCCCAAACTCAGCATACTGTCCACGGATTTCCTTAAACGTCATATCATATTCTGTTTTGAGATTCTTGAGCAGGGTATCTATCCCCATCCCTAATACGCCGCATATCTCTTTCTCAGTACATTGTATCTTACAAAGTTCCTCGAATACCGTCTTATCAAAGGTCTTTAACTTCCGTCCTGATCCTCTTGGATTCTTTGATGTCTTATCAGCCATCCGGCACCTCGTCATCCTTCTCTTCTGAATCCATAGCAAATATCTCATCCAGCTCCGTACTATCAAATCCAACATCAAGCAGCATAGACTCATCAAACGCAGCAAGAAGTTCAAGGTCAAATTCCCCGGAGTTCTTATTTAATCGGAGGTTGAGTTCCTTTTCCTTAGAAATATTCGATATTTCAATGTAAGTAACAGGGACTTTAGTATATCCCAGTTCTTTAGCCATACGGCATCGAAAGTGTCCACCAATAATAATATTTTTACGTTCCGGGAAAGAGTTAACGATAACAGGATCAACAAGCCCGAATGTTTGGATAGAATTTTTAAGGTCAGCGCATTCTTTAGGTGATGATTTCCGCGGATTATATTCTGATGGCTTAAGGGCGTCTATATCAATATAGACTATGGAGAGTTCTTTTGTTTTTGCAATCATACTTTATTATTATACATTTAAGACAAAAATTAAAGGTTTTTCTGATACAATTTTTGGGTGTGTATAATCCTCGTCGACAAACCACATTTCACGATACATACAAATAAAAAAAAACACTTTACAGAGTTGAAAATAGGTATATAATTTTCACTATGGACAACGAGATGATAAAAACAAAAAGATATATTAAACCAGATTCCCCCCGGCTCGCCTACCTAAATCCAACCGATAGAAGTAGCGCATCTCTTGTCCAAAGAGAGCTGGGGGGTTTTTTATGGGGGATAAGATATGAGCGCGCCAAACTTTGAATCAGATCAAGCAAGGGCAACACAGGCTAACCAGTACCCAGATTTCAATTATAAAGAAGCAAAGGAGCGGCATTTAACGAATAACGGCTTTTGTACTTGTGATCCAGACCGATGCGATGGCGAATGCCTTTGCGAGTGTCATTGGGAGGGGGAATAATATGAGGTATAAAGAGAACAAGCATATTGTTTATTTTATGAAGGTTGTTGATCAGGACATATATAAAATCGGACATTCAAGGGATATAAGGTCGATGAAGAATAGAAGAACAGTTATTCAACAATATTGTCCGTTTAGTTTGAAAATAGCCGGGTTTGCCGAGATTAATGACGCGATAAAAACAGAAAAGATGGTGCATGAAGAATTAAAAGAATTTAAGATGAAGGGCGAATGGTTCAGAATCCCGGCTGAACATATATATAGAATAGATATATTTATTATGAACAGGTCGAAATTTTACATAAAATATTTACAATCAATAGGTTATATAACCTTATCAGACCTCTAAACACTAGTTCTTTTGATACCAATGCTTTATACAACCTAACCTATATCTCTAACTTCTGTAGGAATACACTATATAGTATAGGGGGGTCGTTATTACACAAGTGTAAGGAACATAGGTATAAGGTGTATAGATTCACATAATATGTTGTGGTTAAAAGACTTACAAGAATCAACCTCTAATCCTTAGCGAATAAAGGACTTACGAAGAATGGCAAACCAACCGCTACGAAAAACAATGGGAATTTTTACTGATGATCTAAATTTATCGGATATTTTCGCCTTTAACGAGTTTAGCGAAGATATCGAGTTTATAAACACCCCGGAATGGAATCCATCAGCGCGAAATGGTAAGACGTTGGACGATATGGATATCATTCAGTTAAGGTATTATCTAAGCCGCGTACATAATTACGAGCCTAATAAGTATATAATAGGCGATTGTTGTTTTTTATTAGGAAAAAGAAAGTCTTATCATCCCGTCAAAAGGTACATAGAAGGGCAGAAATGGGACTTAACGCCACGATTAGACACATGGTTAAAGGAATGTACTGGCTGCGAGGATAATTGCTATACAAGGCAAGTCTCGGCAAAAATCCTGATTGCGGCTGTGGCTAGGGTGTATAATCCAGGATGTAAGTTTGATCATATGTTGATATTAGAGGGAGGGCAGGGGATTGGCAAGTCTACCCTTGTTGAGGAGTTGGCGGGGGAATGGTTTTTAGACACGAATTTCGGGCATAAGGATAAGGATTTAATTGATTGTATGCGCGGGGCGTTTATAATTGAGATCAGCGAGTTGTCCGGGATGAATAAGAAGGATGTCGATTGGCTGAAATCCTTTTTGGCTAAGAAGGTAGATAGGGTTAGGCTGGCGTATGCGTCAAGGTCGAAGGACTTTAAGAGGAAATGTATTTTTGTTGGGACGTATAATCCTAGCGGGAATAATATGTATTTAAGAGATGATACTGGGAACAGAAGGTTTTGGTGTGTTGAGTGTGGGGATAAGATGAACGTGCAGTATGTTAAGGATCATAAAGCTCAAATCTGGGCTGAGGCTTTGTTTAGGTATAACGACGGCGAGAAATATTTCATTGATGATCCAGAAGCGTTAGCGATTCTTGCTAGCGTTCATGGGGAGAGGGAGTTAGAAAGCCCGACATATAATATGATAAAACGATGGGTTATTGGGCGGGCGGAAGTTTCTATGGAAGGCATTCTTGAAGATTGTATGGGGATGAGTACCAAAGGTCGCGCCCCGAAAGAGTTGTTATCGGCATCGACAACAGTAGGGATCATAATGAGAAGGTTAAGGTGGAAGAAAGGAACTAACGAGAGCCGGAATATTTACTATAATCCAGATGCGGACAATCTGGAAGAAACGGAGGCGTGGGATGAAAGATAGACTTGT
>CAZEZZ010000022.1:0-9874 GCA_964515885.1 uncultured Candidatus Saccharibacteria bacterium | reverse complement strand
ATGACTAAATTTTTACTAGGTAAAAAAATAGGAATGTCACAGATGTTTGACGAAGCAGGAAAGGTAGTTCCTGTGACTTTGGTTATGGCAGGTCCTTGTGAAGTATTACAAGCTAAAACAAAGGAAAAAGATGGATATGATTCTTTACAAATAGGATATGATAAGATTGAAAAGAAAAACAAAATTACAAAATCAATAGCAAAGAAACCTTTTAAATTTCAGAGAGAGTTTAAGGGTGGAGATAATAAAGTTGGAGACGTCATAGATGTCTCTGTTTTTGTAGAAGGGGACATAGTTAAAGTATCTGGAAAGACTAAAGGAAAGGGTTTTCAAGGTGGTGTTAAAAGACATGGATTTCATGGAAAGAGTGCAACTCATGGTGTAAAGCATGAACATAGAACTATAGGTTCAACAGGTGCTACTATGCCAGCTAGAGTTATTAAAGGAAAGAGAATGCCAGGTAGAATGGGATTTAAGAGAGTTACTGTTAGGAATGTAAAGATAATGAAAGTTAACAAAGAAGATAATACATTAACCTTAAGAGGTGCTATTCCTGGAGGAACTGGAATATTGTTAGAGATTAAAGGATAAATATGAAAGTAAAGCTTTACGATCAAACAGGTAAATCAGCAGAAGAAGTACTCTTACCAAAAGAGATATTTGAAGTTGAGACCAATAGAGATTTACTTCATCAGGTTGCAGTAAGCCAGAGTTCAAATAGAAGGAAAGTAATAGCTCATACTAAAGGTAGAGGAGAGGTCAGAGGTGGAGGTAAGAAACCTTGGAGACAGAAAGGAACAGGTAGAGCTAGAGCAGGTTCTAGAAGATCTCCTATATGGAAAGGTGGTGGAGTTACTTTCGGACCTACCAAAGAGAGAAATTTTAAAAAGAAGATTAATAAGAAAGTTGGAAGAAAAGCTTTATTTATGGCTTTATCACAAAAAGCTAAAGATAACTTTATCTTCGTTTTAGATGATTTAAAGTTAGAAAATTATAAGACAAAGTTAATGGTAGAAATGTTAAAGAAATTAAAGATAAAAGGATCTACCTTATTAATAACACCAAAGACAGACGCAAAGATGGTAAAAGCAGGAAGAAATATACCTAAATTTAGTACTATTGAGGCTAATAAATTAAATGCTTTAGACTTGTTAGCAGTCAAGAATATAATACTTCCAAAAGAAAGTTTAAAAACTATAAAAGAAACATTCGTAAAATAATATGGCAATTTTAGACGTATTTAAAAAGAAAGAGGATAAAACCCCAGAAGAAAAACCAAAAGCTCCTAAAAAGGAGAAGGTTTCAGTAGAGAAAGAAGTAAAACCTGTAGAAAAGATAGAGAAGAAAGAAGTAAAACCTAAAGAAAAGAAATCTAAAGGAATATATTATGATATTTTAAAATCACCCCATGTTACTGAAAAAGCATCAGATTTAGCAGAAAATAATCAGTATGTTTTCAAAGTATGGCCAAGAGCCCATAAATTAGAAATTGGAAAAGCAGTAAAAGATTTATATGGAGTAGACGTTACTGCTGTTAGAATTATTAATATTCCTAAAAAGGCAAAAAGAGTTGGAAAATCCCAAGGATTCAAGAAGGGATATAAGAAAGCAATAGTCTCTTTGAAGAAAGGACAGAAGATTGAAATAGTATCCAGATAAACATGAAACCATATAAAGACCTAACAAAGAAAGAACCTGAGAAGAAATTGACTTACAGGTTAAAGAATAAAGCTGGTAAAGGAGGTGGAGGTAGAATTACTGTTCACCACAAAGGAGGTGGAGTTAAAAAGCTCTACAGAGATATTACTTTCAACCAGGAAAAGATAGGACAATTAGCTAAGGTAATATCCGTAGAATATGATCCTAATAGGACATCTTTCATTTCTTTGCTAGAGTATTCAGATGGAGATAGAAGATATATAATAGCTCCCGATGGAATAAAAGTAGGAGATGAGATTATTTGTGATGAAAAAGCAGAGAATAAGATTGGAAATAGAATGAAGATTAAGAATATCCCAGTAGGAACCCAAGTTCATAATATTGAATTAGACCCAGGAAGAGGAGGAAAAATGATTAGAGGAGCTGGAACAAGTGCTAAGATAATGAACCAAGAAGAGAAATATACTCATTTGGTTCTTCCTTCTAGTGAATCTAGAATGGTTCTAGGAGAATGTTTCGCTTCAGTCGGTCAGGTTTCTTTCCCAGAACATAAGTTTATTAGGATTAAGAATGCAGGAGCTAATAGAAGGAAAGGAATAAGGCCTACAGTTCGTGGATCTGCTAAGAATCCTGTTGATCATCCACACGGTGGAGGAGAAGGTAGAACTGGAATAGGATTAAAATATCCTAAAACCCCTTGGGGTAAACCAGCTTTAGGTGTTAAAACTAGAAATAAGAAGAAATGGACAAGCAAACTTATCATTCAAAGAAGAAAAAAGAAAAAGAAGTAATATGTCTAGGTCACTAAAAAAAGGTCCTTTTGTGGACAACAATTTATTAGAGAAGGTAGCTAAGTTGAAACCTAATGGGAATGAGATTATTAAGACTTGGTCCCGTAGATCAACAATTACACCAGAAATGGTTGGGTTTGCCTTTGGAGTTCATAATGGAAAAGACTTTATTACTGTTCGTGCTACTGAGAATATGGTTGGTCATAAGTTGGGTGAATTTTCTCCCACAACTAAATTCCACAAACATGGAGGTAAGTTGCAGAAAGGATTAGACACTAGGACTACAGATTCAGCAGCTAAAACAATGACAGCAGCTAAACCAGCAGCTAAGCCAGCTGGCAAGAAATAAATATGAAAGTTACAGCTAAATTAAACAATTTAAGAACAGCTCCAAGGAAGGTAAGATTAGTAGTAGATATGATAAGATGGAAGGGCACTACTAAGGCTCAGAATATTTTAACTTTTGCTACCCAAAAATCAGCAGGACCTGTTTTAAAATTGTTAAATCAAGCAATAGCTAATGCAAAGAATAATCTTCAATTAGATCCTGATAATTTATATATAAATAAGATAACTGTGGATGAAGGACCTAAGATGAAAAGATGGAGAGCCAGATCTAGAGGACAGGCATTTGAAATACAAAAGAAAACTTCAAACATTACTATAATTTTGGATGAAGTAGTACCAACAGAAAAGAAAGAAACTAAAAAGAAAGAAACTGTAAAGAAAGAAACTGTAAAGAAGACAGATGTTAAAACTCCAGAAACAAAGACTGAAGTTAAATCAGAAGAGATAGAAGAGCAAAAAGATATAAAGAAGGACAAACCAAAAATAGATCAGAAATTTGATGTTAGAAAAACAAAGGTTGAGGATAAAACCACAAAGAGAGTATTTAGAAGAAAATCATTTTAATTATGTCACATAAAGTACACCCAAAAGTATATAGATTAAAAGGGTTAGACAGCTGGGATTCCAGATGGATTAGCGCTAAAAAGACTCCACAATACCTTGAGGAAGATTTTAGAATTAGAGAATTTTTGAAAGAAAAGATAGGGAAGTTAGGAACAGAAAAAGTAGAAATAGAAAGATTTGCTGGAAAATTAGTAGTTATTATATTTTCTGCTAGACCAGGACTTATTATTGGTAGAGGAGGAACAGGGATAGAAGACTTAAAAAAGCTTTTGGAAAAGAAAGTATTTAGTAAACTTAATCCTAAAGATAGAGAGAAGAGAGACTTAAAGATAGATATTAAAGAAGTAAAGGATCCTTGGACTTCTGCTGCTCTTTCTGCTCAATGGGTAGTTCAGCAATTAGAAAGAAGGATGCCTCACAGAAAGACCTTAAAACAAGCCATAGAAAAGATGATCTCTGTTAAAAGTAACCAAGGAGCTAGAGTAGAAATGGCTGGAAGGTTAGGTGGAGCTGAAATAGCCAGAAGAGAATGGTTAAGGAAAGGAAGAATGCCTAGACAGACAATAAGAGCTGATATTGATTATGCTGCAGATACTGCTAGAACAGGATATGGAGCAGTTGGAATTAAAGTTTGGATTTATAAGGGTGAAAAATTTGAATAAAGAATATGCCTATATTAATGCCCAAAAAAGTTAAACATAGAAAGTGGTTTAAAGGAAAATCTAAAGGAGTATCTTTTAAAGGAACAGAGGTAGCTTTTGGATCTTTTGGGTTAATGGCTATGGAAACAAAATGGATTACAGCCAGACAGATAGAGGCTGCTAGAAGAGCTATTATAAGATATCTTAAGAAGGGAGGAAAACTCTGGGTTAGAATATTTCCTGATAAACCAGTTACTCAGAAAGGACAGGAAGTTCCTATGGGAGGAGGAAAAGGAGCAGTTGACCATTATGTTTTTGCAATAAAACCAGGAAGAATTATATTTGAATTAGACGGATTAGAAGAAAAAATGATAAAAGAAGCTTTTAGTAGGGCTACAGATAAATTGCCTATTAAAACAAAAGTAATTGAAAGAATGTAATTTTATGAAAATAGTTGAATTAAGACAAAAGAATAAATCTGATTTAGAGAAATTGTTGGTAGAAGATAGAGACAAACTAAGACAGTTAAGATTTGATTTGTCCGCTGGAAAAGTAAAGAATGTTAAAGATGTCCAGAAAACCAGAAAAGAAATAGCTCAGGTTTTGACTTTAATTAAAGCGTTATAAAAATATGAAAAAAGTATTAGTAGGAATTATAACTTCAAATAAAACAAAAGATACTGTCACAGTTCAGGTGGAAACTATTGTAAAGCACAAGAAGTATCAGAGAAGATTTAAAAGACATAAAAAATATAAGGCTCAAACCTTAGGAGAGCTTTCAATTGGAGATAAAGTTGAGATGGTAGAATGCAAACCTCTTTCAAAGGATAAGAGATGGAAAGTTGTAAAAGTTTTAGTTACTGCCAAGAAAGAAGAGGTAGATGAAATAGAAGATGAAATAGAAGAAGAAATAGAAGCAGAAGTAACAGAAGATAAAAAAGAAGAAAAGATAGAAGAGAAAACAGAAGTAACAGAAGAAAAAATAGAAGAAAAAGAATAAACTTATGATACAGCCACTAACAAAATTAAAAGTCGCAGACAATACCGGAGCCAAGATGGTCCAGTGTTTTAAAGTGTTAGGTGGAAGCAGAAGAAGATATGCTCAGTTAGGAGATATTATTGTTATTACTGTGAAGGTCGCTGAACCAAGAAGGATAGTTAAGAAACACGAAGTTCTTAGGGCTGTAGTAGTAAGACAGAAAAAGAATTATAGAAGAAAAGATGGAACATACATTAGATTTGATGAAAATGCTTGTGTGATTTTGGAAGCAAAGACAAAAGAACCAAAAGGTGGAAGAATAACAGGTCCTATCCCAAGAGAGCTAAAGGAAAAAGGTTTTGAAAAGATAATTAGTTTAGCTCAAGAAGTGCTTTAATATTATGAAAATAAAGAAAGACGACAAAGTTTTAATACTATCTGGTAAAGATAAAGGTAAAAAAGGAAAGGTTCTTAGGGCTTTTCCAGCCGAAGAAAAAATTGAAGTAGAAGGAATTAATTTGAAAAAGAAGCACCAAAAACCTAAGAAACAAGGAGAAAAAGGACAGATAATTTCAATCCTTGGTAAAATTTCAGTTTCTAGCGTTAAGGTGATTTGTCCAAAGTGTAGTAAAGCAGTTAGAGTTGGATATAAAGTAAACGGAAAAAACAAGGTTAGAATTTGCAAAAAATGTAACGAAGAAATATAATGATTATTCCATTGATAGAAAAATATAAAAAAGAAGTATTACCAGCCATGAAGGAGAAGTTCGGTTTGAAGAACGATATGACAGTTCCTAAAATTACGAAAATAACCGTAAATACTGGTTTCGGAAAGCAAACAGTTTCAAAGACTTCAGACGATAGAAAGAAGTTTATTGAAGGAATTACAGAAGATTTAGCTGCAATCTGTGGTCAAAAGCCAATTCAGACAGTGGCCAGAAAGGCTATAGCTTCCTTTAAGATCAGAGAAGGAATACCTTTGGGAGCTAAAGTTACTTTAAGAGGAAAGAAGATGTATGACTTTTTAGGAAGAGTAATTCATTTAACTTTACCTAGAACCAGAGATTTTAAAGGAATTGATTCAAAGGCGGTAGACCAGGGTGGAAACTTAACTATATCTATAAGAGAACATATTGCATTTCCAGAAGTGCTTCCAGAAAAGATAAGAAATATTATTGGATTAGAATTAACAATTACTACTACAGCTAAGAATAAAGAAGAAGGTTTAGAATTGTTTAGATTATTAGGAGTCCCATTTAAGAAATAATATGGCCATAAAATCATTAATCGCTAGATCAAAAAGAAAACCAAAATTTAGCTCAAGAGCGAGTAACAGATGTTTTAGATGTGGAAGAAAGAGAGCTTATATGAGACAGTTTGGTTTATGTAGAATTTGTTTTAGAGAAATGGCTAATCAAGGTTTAATACCAGGAGTTAAAAAATCTAGTTGGTAAAAATATGACAGATCCAATCACAGACATGTTAAATAGAATAAGAAACGCTCAAGCTGTTGATCACTCAACAGTGGAAGTTCCTTTCTCTAAATTTAAATATGAATTAGCTAAAGTTTTAGAAAAGAATGGATTCATAACTAAAGTTGATAAAAAGTCTAAGAGATCCAAGGACATGATGGAAATAATTTTAAAATATAAAGATAAGATTGGAGCAATATCAGGAATGAGAAAGGTTTCCAAGCCAGGACAAAGGATATATTCCGATCATTTGAAATTGAAAAGAGTTAAAAGTGGATACGGAGTTTCTGTTATATCTACTTCAAAAGGTCTTATGACAGATAGAGAAGCCAAAAGAACTAAAACTGGAGGCGAAGTAATTTTTGAAATTTGGTAATATTATGAGTAGAATAGGAAGAAAACCAATTGAAATACCGACAGGAGTAGAAATAAAGATAGAAGGAAACAAAGTAACTGTTAAAGGTCCTAAAGGAGAATTATCCAGAGAATTTAGGCCTGAAGTTAAGATTGAAATGAAAGACAATATTATCTCAACTTCTATTGCCACTGAGGAAAAATTATCTAAAGCTTTATGGGGATTAACTAGAGTTTTAATATCTAATATGATCATAGGAGTTACAGAAGGGTTCGAAAAGAAACTTGAAATTCAAGGAGTTGGATATAAAGCTGAGATTCAGGGAGATAAAATAAATCTAAGTATGGGATATAGTCATCCTGTTATTTTAGATATACCAGAAGGACTAAATGCTGTTGTTGAGAAGAATATAGTTATAATTTCTGGAATAAATAAAGAAAATGTTGGACAGTTTGCAGCTAATATCAGAAAAGTTAGAAAGCCTGAACCATACAAAGGAAAAGGAATTAGATATGTTGGAGAAGTTGTAAGAAGAAAGGTTGGTAAAAAAGTAGCCGGTTCAGGTGAAGGAAAATAATATGTTAGAGAAAAAGATAAAAAAAATCAGACGTCATAAGAGAGTAAGAGCCAAAATTATAGGAACCGTAAAGATTCCAAGGCTTTGTGTTTTTAGGTCAGCCAAACATATATATGCTCAGTTGATAGATGATGCAAAAGCAAAGACAATTGCTTCTACTAATGATGTAGCCATTAAGAAAACTAAGGGAAAGATAGATGCAGCAAAGGAAGTTGGAAAAACTATAGCTAAATTAGGAATTGAGAAAAAAATAGAAAAGGTTGTTTTTGATAGAGCTGGTTATCTATACCACGGTAGAGTTAAAGCCGTAGCTGAAGGAGCCAGAGAAGGAGGATTAAAGTTTTAATAATATGCCTATAGATAATTTTATAAACAAAAGAAAGTTCCAAAAAAGGGGACCCGCAGAAAATAAAGATGAGTTTGACTCAAAGCTTTTAGATTTGGCTAGAGTTACAAGAGTTTCCAAAGGTGGAAGACATTTTAGATTTAGAGCAGTTATGGTAGTTGGAGACAAAGCTGGTAAGGTTGGAGTAGGAGTAGCTAAAGGAACAGATGTAGCTCAGGCAATTGAAAAAGCAACTAGAATAGCTAAAAAACATTTAATAACCGTAGATATGGTGGAAGAAACTATTAGACATGAAGTAGAGGCTAAATTTGGAGCAGCTAAAGTTATGTTAAAACCTCAGAGAAAAGGAAGAGGTTTAGTAGCTGGAGGTACTGTTCGTGTTATTTGTACTTTAGCTGGTATTAGAAATATTTCTTCTAAAATCATAACTAGAACTAGTAATAAATTGAACAATGCTCAGGCAACGATAGAAGCTTTAAAACAATTAAGAGTGAAATAATATGCAGCTTCATGAATTAAGAACAAAAAAAGGAATAAAGAAAGCCAAAAGGATTGGAAGAGGAGGTAAAAAAGGGGATTCTTGTGGAAAGGGTATGAAAGGACAGAAATCCAGAGCTGGTAAAAAACTTCCACCTGATGTTAGAGAATTGGTAAAGAGATACCATAAATTAAGAGGTTACAGGTTTAAACCAGTTACTAAGCTTTTTAATTTAGCTGTTTTAAATTTAGATATCATAGAAAAGAATTTTGAAGAGGGAGAGAAAGTAACTCCAGAGGTATTGTTTAAAAAGGGTTTAGTTCGTAGAATAAAAGGGCAGATACCAAAGATAAAAATTTTAAGTGCAGGAGATATTAAAAAAGCTTTAGTTTTCGAAGATTGCTTAGTTTCTAAAATAGCTAAGGAAAAAATAGAAAAAGCTAAAGGTAAAATATAATTCAAAACATGAATTGGCTCAAAAAAACAATTCAAATTTTTAAGATAACAGATTTAAGAAATAAAATTTTATTTGTTTTAGGGGCTTTTGGAGTATTTAGGCTAATGGCCAATATTCCTGTTCCTGGGATAAGTGCAGAAAGAATGCAAGATTTTTTTGCAGGGAATCAAGTATTTGGATTATTAAACATGTTTACCGGAGGAGCCCTAGATAAGCTTTCTATCGTCATGCTTGGAATGGGTCCTTATATTACAGCTGTTATTATTTTACAGTTGTTAACTATGATATTTCCTGCTTTAGAAAGAATGTATAAAGAAGAAGGAGAAGCGGGTAAACAGAAGTTTAATCAAATTGGGAGATTAGCCACTGTTCCTTTAGCTGCCTTACAAGGATTTGCTATGTTATCTGTTTTACAAAGCCAGGGGATTATCACTAATTTATCTGGATCGGTTTTGGCAACGGCTCTTATAACTATTACAGCTGGAACAGTTATGTTAATGTGGCTTGGAGAATTAATTACTGAGAAAGGAATTGGGAATGGAGTTTCTCTCCTTATTTTCGCTGGAATTATTTCTGCTGTTCCTAATAATATAAGAGAAATGGTTTTAACTTGGGATCCAGCTAAAGTACCTTCTTATTTATTATTTGCTGTAATGTCTTTGATAATTATCGCTGGAGTCGTTTTGATTAATGAAGGAAGAAGAAATATACCTATTTCTTATGCTAAAAGAATAAGAGGAACAAAAATGTACGGAGGATCTTCTACTTATTTGCCCTTAAATATTAACCCCGCTGGAGTTATTCCAATTATCTTCGCTCTTTCTATTATGCTTTTTCCAGGTATGATAGCCGGATTTTTAGGTGGAGCTGGAGGGTTTGTTGGAGAAGCAGCTAGATGGGTAGGAGAAGCTTTTCAAAATCTTTGGATCTATGGAATTTTATACTTTGCTTTAGTCGTATTATTTACCTTCTTCTATACTGCTGTTACCTTTGATCCTAAGGCAATAGCTACTAACCTGCAGAAGATGGGAGGGTTTATTCCTGGGATAAGACCTGGAACTTCTACGTCAGATTTCATGTATTTTATATTAAATAGAGTTTTGTTAATTGGTGCTTTGTTCTTGGGAACTATAGCCGTTATGCCTTCTATAGTTGCGGGTATTACAGGAGTTACAGTTTTCAACTTCCTTATTGGAGGAACAGCCTT
>CAZEZZ010000021.1:9051-10310 GCA_964515885.1 uncultured Candidatus Saccharibacteria bacterium | reverse complement strand
TATATGAATTGTTTTTTCTGTCAAAGAAATATAAAAGAAATAGATTTCAAAGAAACCCAGTTATTAACTAGGTTTATTTCCAGTTCGGGAAAAATCAGAGGAAAGAAAAAAACTGGAGCTTGTTCCAGTCATCAGAGAAGATTAACCCGAGCTATAAATAGAGCCAGACATTTGGGTTTGCTTTCTTCAATATCTAAGTAATTATTCTATTCCAGATTTTAATTTAAGAGTTCAGCTTTAACTGAGCTTTTATTTTTTTTAGTACAACAGGATCGCTCTTTAAAAATTCTTTTGCTCCTTCTGTTCCTTGTCCAAGTTTTACGTCTTCAAATTGCAACCAAGATCCTGCTTTCTTGATAATTCCCTCTTTCACTCCAAGGCCTATGATATCAGTAAAATAAGAAATTCCTTCGTTATAAAATATATCAAATTCAGTAACTTTAAATGGAGCGGCAACCTTATTCTTAACTATTTTGGCTTTTATTCTAGATCCTGTTACTTCGTCCCCTTTCTTTATTTGGGCTATTCTCCTAAGGTCTATCCTAACCGAAGCATAGAATTTTAAAGCCATTCCACCAGAAGTAGTTTCAGGATTGCCAAACATAATACCTATCTTCATCCTAAGTTGATTTAAAAATACAACTATCGTATTACTTTTTAAAATAATACCAGAAAGCTTTCTTAAGGCCTGACTCATAAGCCTAGCCTGCAAGCCTATTTGATATTCTCCCATTTCTCCATCTATTTCAGCTTTAGGAACTAAAGCGGCTACTGAATCAATAACTATTACATCTACTTCTCCTGATCTAACTAAGGTTTCTACTATTTGTAGAGCCTGTTCTCCAGAATCTGGTTGAGATATTAATAAATCATCCGTATTTACGCCTATCTTCTTTGAGTAGTCAGGGTCCAAGGCATGTTCTGCATCAATAAAAGCGCCTACTCCTCCTTTCTTTTGGGCCTCAGCCAATATATGTAAAGCTAATGTTGTTTTACCAGAACTTTCAGGTCCGTATATCTCAATTATTCTACCTCTAGGAACACCTCCCGCACCCAAAGCAATATCTAGGGAAGGAGATCCAGTAGAAATAGAATCTACATCCACAGATGTAACTTCTTTTAATTTCATTATTGATCCTTCTCCAAATCTCTGTTTTATTTCATCTACAGCTTCCTGCAAATTTTCTATTTTTGGTTTTTCTTTTTTCTTTGCCATATATTAATTATAACAAAATTATTTAAACTTTACTCCATTCACT
>CAZEZZ010000021.1:7048-8951 GCA_964515885.1 uncultured Candidatus Saccharibacteria bacterium | reverse complement strand
CCTCCATTATTATTTTCTAAAGCACCTTGTAACCCATGACCAGCTGCACCTTCTAATTCTATCTCTGGGTCTTCTAGATCTAAATGCCCATTATTACTTTCAACAAAATCTACAACTTTTCTTACCTCTTTCTCAGAAGCATAAGCTCCTTGAATTCTTTTTGGTTTTGATTGATCTGCTGATATAAATAATAAATCTCCAGCTCCCAATAATTTTTCGGCTCCACCCATATCTAAAACAGTTCTTGAATCAACTTGAGAGGCTACCTGGAATGTTACTCTAGCAGTAATGTTGGCCTTAATAAGGCCTGTGATTACCTCTACAGAAGGCCTCTGAGTGGCTAAAACAAGGTGTATACCAACGGCTCTGGCCATCTGAGCCAATCTTACTATACCAGCCTCCATTTCCCTTCCTTTTACAGCCATTAAGTCGGCTAATTCATCTACAATTAATACTATGTAAGGCAGAGGAGCTTCTCCTTCTTTTACTACTTTTTGATTATAACTAGATATGTTTCTAGACCCATTAGAAGCTAAAAGATCAAACCTTCTTTCCATTTCAGAAGCTAACCATTTCAAAGCATTGATAGCTTTTTGAGCATCATAAATAACGGGACATAAAAGATGAGGTAACTCTTTAAAAGCTGAAAATTCTACTCTCTTTGGATCAATAAGAATAAGTCTCATAATATCTGGAGAATTTTGATAGAGCAGACCCAAAATTAAACTATTTAAAAATACTGTTTTTCCTGTTCCTGTAGCTCCAGCAACTAACATGTGTGGCATTTTTGTTAAGTCAGCATAACAAGTAGCCCCTGAGACATCTTTACCCAGGGCAACTATTAAATTAGAATTACTCTTTTGAAATTCAGGATGAGCTACTAATTCTCTCAACCCAACCCTTGCTCTTTCTTTGTTTGGTATTTCTATACCGACTAAAGATTTTCCAGGAATAGGAGCTTCCATTCTAATAGGATGAGCAGCTAAAGCTAAAGATAAATTATTAGAAAGACCAGTAATTTTTGACAACTTAACTCCCTCTGCTGGCTTTAAACTATATCTAGTCACAGTAGGGCCAATGGTAACTTCTGACATTTCTACTCTTAAGCCAAAATTATCTAAAGTCTTTTTGATTATTGCAGAATTTATAATTGTATCCCCAGCCAAAGCTTTCCCCTGGTCTTCTTCTAACAAATCTAAAGGTGGAATTTTATATTCTCCAACAGAAACTTTAGAAGCTGGAACTTCTTTTGATTTTAAATCTAAAGATATTTTTTGATTAGAGTCTTTGGGTCTTGGGTCTAATTCTTTTATCTTTAACTTTGGTGCAAAAATCTGCTTAATAAAAGATGGTTTTTTTTCTAATTCTATTCTATCTATCTTTTCCTGTAGTTTTGGATTGGGCTTCATTAAATGCCAAAATATCAAACCTCCTATTAATATTATTCCAGAAAATATTATTTCACTAACTAATTGGCCAAAAAACTTAATAATAGGCCAAGTAACAATATATCCTAGCCAACCTCCACTCTTAACTCCCATCTCAAAACTTTCTAATATTCCTGATATTCCCAGTACTAATAAAAACATAGCCAAAATAGAGGGACCTATGAATTTGTCATACTTAGTATTTAAAAAAGCTAATCCTCCCAAAGCCAAGATTAAGGGAAGGACAAAAACACCGTTACCAATTAAAAAAGTAAGGCCTTTCATAATTGCCTCACCTGCTACTCCAGCTAAATCAAAAAAACTTAAAGCCACAATAATAGCTATAACTAAAACTACGACTCCTAATATCCATTTCTTTATTTCTTCCGGTAAAGTGAAAAAGCTAAATAATCTTAATTTTCTCTTAGGTTTGCCGTTATTGAGAACTCTTTTTTTGCTGTTTTTCTTTTTCATTT
>CAZEZZ010000021.1:0-6948 GCA_964515885.1 uncultured Candidatus Saccharibacteria bacterium | reverse complement strand
CCAATTATCACGTTTTCTTTCAATCCTTTCAATCTATCTTCTTTTCCCTCTAAAGCGGCTTTAATTAAAACACGAGATGTTTCTTGGAAAGAAGCTGCTGATAAGAAACTATCTGTAGTTA
Source organism: uncultured Candidatus Saccharibacteria bacterium (assembly GCA_964515885.1). GTDB lineage: Bacteria > Patescibacteriota > Minisyncoccia > Minisyncoccales > RBG-13-42-11 > JBAZFF01. Next base: position 6,827 of record CAZEZZ010000021.1, on the reverse strand, counting down.
AGGCTACCCTAGAAATTCCCAATAAAACAGGTACAACTTTCATCTGTTTCTTACCGTCTGCCTTAAGCTTAGTATTTTCCTCTGCTATTCTTGAATTTTCAATTATTTCTCCAATACCGAAGAAGGAGTCTCCAGTTTCTTTAACTCTCATCCTTGAGAACATTTGACGACAAATAACCTCTACATGCTTATCATGGATTAAAGCGCCTTGAGAAACATATATCCTTTGTATTTCTCTTATAATATATCTTTGAGTTGTCTCTACGTTTGTTAATTTAAATAACTCTTTCAAATCCAAATTTCCTTCAGACAACTGTTGTCCTTTTTTAACTTCGTCTCCAACGTTAACCCAAACAGCTGATTTAGGATTAATCTTATATTCTAATAAATCTGTCTTCTTGGTCTTTGGATCTTTTGGTTTTATCTTTAGTATCTTATCTTCGGTTATCTCAACAACTTTTCCATCTGCCTGAGATATCTCTGCTTTTCCTGCAGGAATTCTAGCCTCAAATATTTCTTGAACCCTAGGAAGACCCATGGTAATATCTCCTCCTCCAGCCACTCCCCCTGTATGGAAAGTCCTCATAGTTAACTGAGTTCCTGGTTCTCCGATAGCTTGAGCTGCTACAACTCCTACTGCCTCTCCAAGATTAATTAATTTATTATGTCCTAAATCCCATCCATAACATTTCTGACATACTCCTCTAGGAGATTTACAGGTTAAGGTAGATCTCACAGAAACCTTTTCAATCCTAGACTGCACTATTTTTTCTGTTTTATCCCAATCTAAAATATCTCCCTTTTTACATATTTTTGGTATAGAATCCAATATTGTTCTTCCTAAAATCTTGTAAGTAAAGTTTTGCCCTAATTCATCTGAATCTTTTCTGTATAAAACCATTCCTTCTGAATCCTTGCAGTCTTCCTCTGTAGTAATAATATCATGAGAAACATCCACCAATCTTCTAGTTAAGTATCCTGCTGTTGAAGTACGTAAAGCTGTATCTGCTGTTCCTTTTCTGGCTCCATGAGTAGAAATAAAAAATTCTAGCACATCAAACCCCTCTTTAAAGGAGCTTTTAATAGGCAACTCAATAATCTGCCCAGCAGGATTAATTACTAATCCTTTCATTCCACTCATCTGAACTGGCTGTCCCCAAGAACCCTTAGCTCCCGAAGTAATAATTTGAAAAACTGAACCGTCTTCTGGAAGAGTTTTTGGAACTAATTCTTCTATTTTTGTTTTAACTCTACTCCAGATTTCAATCACTTTAGCTCCCTTTTCTTCTTTAGATAAAAGTCCTTTCTTGTAATGTCCTTCTATCTCTTCAACCTCTCCTTCTGCTTCTTTGATTATGCCTGGTTTTTCAGGAGGAACAATTAAGTCATCCATGCCCCAAGAAACACCTGCCCAAGTTGCATTTTCAAACCCTAATGATTTTACTTTATCTAAGAAAGTTTCTGTTTTTTCATTTCCATGCTTTCTTAAAATATCTCTAGTAATTGTTTCCAAATCTTTTATCTTTATTTCAGAATTCTGGAAAGGAAGTTCTTCTGGTATAGCTTCGTTAAAAATAATCCTGCCAACACTAGTTTCTGTTAATTTTTTTTCATTAGGTAGTATAACTTTTATTTTAGCTTTTAATTCTATGTCTCCTCTCTCATAGGCTAAAATAGCTTCTTCCATTGAAGAAAATGGTTTTCCTTCTCCCTTTAAACCATCTACTGTTTTGGTTAAGAAATAACAACCTAAAGCTATGTCTTGATGTAAGGTAACTATAGGATTTCCAGTAGCTGGCTTTAAAAGATTTGAACTAGAAAGCATTAATTCTCTAGCTTCTTTCTGAGCTGGTTCTGATAAGGGCAAATGGACTGCCATTTGATCTCCATCAAAGTCAGCATTAAAAGCTTTACAAACTAAAGGATGTAATTTTATTGATTCTCCTTCAATTAATATAGGGTAAAAAGCTTGAATTCCAAGTCTGTGCAAAGTAGGAGCTCTGTTTAACATTACTACTTTATTAGCCACAACTTCTTCTAAAATGGCCCATACTTCGTCTGTTTGTTCTTCTATCAATCTAGTAGCTCCCCTTACGTTATAAGCTAACTCTCTTTCTAATATTTTATTTATTACAAAAGGTTTAAATAATTCTAAAGCCATTATCTTGGGCAAACCAACTTGGCTCAATTTTAGGTCTGGCCCCACAACAATAACTGATCTTCCAGAATAATCTACTCTTTTACCTAAAAGATTCTGTCTGAATCTACCTTGTTTTCCTTTTAAAATATCGGCTAAAGATTTTAATAATCTCTTTCCTCCTGTTGTAGCCACAGTCATAGTTCCCTTTCTCATACTGTTATCTATCAAAGCATCTACTGCTTCTTGCAACATTCTCTTTTCATTCCTAACAATAACTTCAGGAGCACCTATTTCTAATAAATATTTCAGACGATTATTTCTATTTATAACTCTTCTATATAAATCATTTAAATCGGAAGAAGCATATCTTCCTCCATCTAATTGAACCATTGGTCTTAAATCTGGTGGGATAATAGGTAAGGCAGAAAGAAACATCCATTCAGGTCTTACTCCGGCTCTCTGCATTCCTTTATATAATCTTAATCTTAGTAATATCTTTCTTCTGCTGGCTGGCAGTGATTCTTTTAATTCAATTAACAACTTATTTATTTGTTTTCTTAAATCTATTTTTTTAAATATTCCTTCTAAAACTTCTGCACCAGTTCCAGCTTCAAAAGCTTCTCCATATTTTAAAGAAAGTCTGTGATAATCTATTTCAGATAACACTTTCATAGGAGATAAACTGTTTACTTCTTCTTTAGCTCTATCTCTAGCAGATTTTAAATCTCCAAGTTTTATAGCTTCTTTCTTATCAACTCCTTTCTGTTCTTTTACTTTCTGTTTATATTCTTTTTCTATCTCATCCAAAATACTCTTTTTAGCATCTTCGTTAGCGCTAACTACTATATAAGAAGCAAAATATATTACTTTTTCCAATTGTTGCATTGGAATATCTAAAACCATTCCCATTCTTGAAGGAACTCCTCTTAAAAACCAAATGTGAGAAGCAGGGCTGGCTAATTTAATATGGCCCATTCTTTCTCTACGAACAGAAGCTTTAGTAACTTCTACTCCGCATCTATCACAAACCATTCCTTTATAACGGATTCTCTTATATTTTCCACAATAACATTCGTAATCTTTTGTAGGTCCAAATATCTTTTCACAAAACAAACCATCCTTCTCAGATTTCTGAGTTCTGTAATTAATCGTTTCTGGTTTTGTAACTTCTCCCTTAGACCAACTTATAATGTCTTCTGGGGAAGCTAGTTTTATTCTAATGGCTTCTATGTCTGATACATACATATTATTGTCTTCTTTCTTTTGGTTTTTCTCTTACTTCGACACTTAAACCAAGAGCCTTAATTTCAGCTACTAATAAATTAAAAGCAGCGGGAACATTAGGACTCTTAATCTCTTCACCTTTCAATATTGATTCGTAAGTAGTTGCTCTTCCTGAAACATCATCAGATTTAATGGTTAACATTTCCTGCAAAATATGAGATGCTCCATATCCTTCCAATGCCCAAACTTCCATTTCTCCAAATCTCTGTCCTCCAAATTGAGCCTTACCTCCTAAAGGTTGCTGAGTAATTAAAGAGTAAGGACCGATGGATCTCATATGGATTTTATCTTCCACCATATGAATAAGCTTCATCATATATATGTAGCCCACAGTGATTGGTTTCTGGAAAGAACTTCCTGTTCTCCCGTCAAATAATTGTATTTTTCCATCTTCTGGTAACCCTGCTTCTTTCAATTCTCTCTTAATGTCTTCTTCTTTAGCTCCAGCCAAGGAAGGAGTAATTGCTCTATACCCTAATTTATTAGCTGCCCAGCCTAAATGAGTTTCTAAAATCTGTCCTAAATTCATTCTTGAAGTAACACTGATAGGATTTAAAATAATATCTACTGGAGTTCCATCTTCCATAAATGGCATTTCTTCCTCTGGTAAAACAACTGAAATAACACCTTTATTCCCATGTCTTCCAGCTAATTTATCTCCAGCATGAATTTTTCTTAATTGAGCTATTTCTACTTCTACTTTCTTAATAACTCCTGGCTCTAATTTATGTCCAAATTCTCTAGAAAAGATTTTAACTCCAACTACTCTCCCTCTTTTTCCATGTTGCATTAACAAAGAAGAATCCTTAACCTCTCTAGATTTCTCTCCGAAGATAGCTCTTAATAATCTTTCTTCTGCGGTTAAGTCTGCTTCACCTTTTGGTGAAATCTTTCCAACTAAAATATCATTTGGTTTTACTTCTGCTCCAACTCTAATTATTCCTTCTTCATCCAAATCTTTAAGTTTCTCTTCTGAAACATTAGGAATATCAGGAGTAGTCACTTCAGGGCCTAGTTTTGTTTCTCTAATATCACAAATAAAACTCTCTATATGTATAGATGTATATGCGTCATTCTTAACTAATTTTTCTGAAATAATAACTGCATCTTCAAAGTTATAACCTCTCCAAGGCATAAAAGCCACTAAAACATTCTTTCCTAAAGAAAGTACTCCTTGAGATATAGACCCACCATCGGTAAGTACTTCTCCCTTTTTAACCTTTTGTCCTTTTTGAATTATTGGTTTTTGATGGAAACAAGTATATTGGTTAGTTCTAATAAAAGTCCTCAAATCATATGTGGTATTCTTTTGTTTCCCAGAAGATTTAACAACAATTTGATTTGCATCCACTCCAATAATGGTTCCGTCTTCTTCAGCTAATATAATCTGACCAGAGTCTCTAGCCACTACATCCTCCACCCCCGTAGAAACTACTGGAGGATCAGGATTAATCAACGGAACAGATTGCCTCTGCATATTAGATCCCATTAAAGCACGGTTAGCATCATCATTCTGTAAAAATGGGATACAAGAAGTTGCTATTGAGATTGCTTGCTCGGTAGAAACATCAATATAATCTATTTTATCTTTCTCAATTATTCCTGGTTCTCCTTTTATTCTAGCTTCTACTCTTTGAGGAATAATCTTCCCGTCTTTATCTAAAAGCACAGACCCAGAAGCAATATTGTTCTGTTCTTCTTGGTAAGCGTTTAAATATTCTAACTTAGCTGTTACTTTTGTTTTATCAACTTTGAAATAAGGAGTTTCTAGAAATCCATACTTGTTAATCTTTGAAAATGAAGCCATATGTCCTACTAAACCAATATTAGGACCTTCTGGAGTTTCAATAGGACAGATCCTTCCATAGTGGGAAGGTTGAACGTCTCTAACTTCAAATCCAGCTCTTTCTCTAGTTAGTCCTCCAGGTCCTGTAGCTGATAGTCTTCTCTTATGTTCCAATTCTGCCAATGGATTTTCATTGTCCATAAATTGGGACATCTGGGAAGAACAAAAAAACTCTTTTACCACTGCCATAAATGGTCTTGGGTTGATTAGTTGATTAGGAGTTAAAGTATAAACATCTAACGTGGACATTCTGTCCTTGATAATCCTTTCCATTCTCATGAGACCAACCCTTAGTCTGTTTTGTAGTAATTCATTTAAAGTTCTAACTCTTCTGTTTCCCAAATGGTCTATTTGATCAGGTTTAGATCCTGGAGTGTTATTTAAACGTATTATTTCTTTTATAACCTCTACTATATCTTCTAATTTTAAAACTCTATCTGTGGTTTCTATTTCTTCTCCCTGATTTTTTTTCTTTAAACTAGGAAGTCTCTGCCACATTCTCCATCTTCCTACTTTAGATAAATCATATCTTTCAAAATTGAAAAACATGTTTTCTATTAATTCTTTAGCTGTGTCTGGTGAAGCTAAGTCTCCTGGTCTTAATCTTTGATATACTTCCACGAAAGCTTCTCCCTGATCTGCTGCTGTATCTTTTTTAAGAGTCTCTTCTATATATCTAATGTTTTCTCCAGTATCTACGTCCTTAAACAAATTCTTAATATCTTTTTCATCTCCAGCTCCAAAAGCTCTTAATATAGTAGAAGCCATAACCTTTCTTCTTCTATCTATCTTAACTGCTATAGATCCTGAACTCTCTGTTTCAAATTCTAACCAGGCTCCTCTATTAGGAATAATTTTAGCTCCAAAATAGTTCCTATTTCCTGTTTTTTGTGAGGTAAAGAAAGCCCCAGATGAACGGATCAACTGGGATATAGTTACTCTTTCTACGCCATTAACAATAAAAGTTCCCCTTTCTGTCATTAAGGGGAAATCGCATAAAAAGACTTCTTGCTCTTTAATCTCTTTTGTTTTTAAGTTAACTAATTTAGTTTTTACTCTTAAGGAAGCTTCATAAGAATCATTATTTTTTTTAGCTTCCAAATCAGTTTTGTATTTAGGTTCTTCTAATTTAAAATCAGTAAACCAAAGTTCTAATTCTTTTCCAGTATAATCTCTCAGTGGAGAAACTTCATGAAATAATTCTTTTAAATCTCTATCCCAAAAAAGCTTCCAGTTGTCTTTCTGGATATCAAGTAGGTAGGGAAGTTTCAATTCTACCTTTGACTTAGTAAAGTTTTTGGTTCTTTGGGAGGTCATAAAACACAAAAAATGCCCCAATCAAAAATTTAGGGTAAACGGTTACTCAAATTTTATAAGAAAGGAGGTAAAAACAAATTATTATAAAATATTAAGAGTCGAAGCATAAACTGAGACGAGAGAAGAATTTTAATTCTTCGAACATCACCATTCTTTAAAATTGGCGATGAACCTAAAGGGTTCATCTTTAGCTTCACTACGATACTCGTAGTTCAGCAAGTAAATTTAATGATACACTAT
>CAZEZZ010000020.1:3965-10637 GCA_964515885.1 uncultured Candidatus Saccharibacteria bacterium | reverse complement strand
GAGCGGGAGACGGGGGTCGAACCCGCGATCTTCTCGTTGGCAACGAGACGTTCTACCACTGAACTACTCCCGCAATCTTGGTGCCGCGGGTGAGAATCGGACTCACGACCCCTTCTTTTTCAGAGAAGTGCTCTACCACTGAGCTACCACGGCTTAATATCTATAATATAGCTTAACCGGTATTTATTTTCAATTTGTGGGCGATATAGGATTCGAACCCATGGCCTTCTCGGTGTAAACGAGACGCTCTAACCAACTGAGCTAATCGCCCAAAAAACTGGTGCCCAGAGCGGGACTCGAACCCGCACACTCTAAGAGTCACGCCCCTCAAGCGTGTGTGTATACCAATTCCACCACCTGGGCAGACCCCTAATTATTCCTTAGTTTCTTCCTGGGTCTCTAGAGGAGCCTCTTCTTGGGGAGAAACAACATCTGCTTGTTCAGTTTTTTTAATATCTTTTTGTTTCAATCTGGATCTTCTTCCCTTAGCCTCTCTTAGGTAATATAATTTTGCTCTTCTTATTTTACTTCTTTTTACTAATTCTATTCTATCTATAACAGGGGAATGTACAGGGAATATTTTCTCTACTCCAATCCCCTTGGTTACTTTTCTTACTGTTATGGTAGAACTTATTCCTTTTCCGTGTTTTCTAGCTAAAACCTGACCTTCAAACATTTGAAGTCTTTCTTTGTCTTTCTCTTTGATTTTTTGGTAAACCTTAACAGTGTCACCCGGTTTTATATCAGGCAGTTCTTTTTTTATTTGTACAGCGTTAAAGTTTTCTAGTTTTGTTGTCATATTATTTTATTTTTTCTAATACCTTATTAAGATCTTCTGGAAGTTCGGATTGAAATTCTGTTTCTTCACCTTCCAAAAGAGTTACCTTCAAATATGTTGCATGAAGGAATTGTCTGTCTAAACCTTCTAAAGTTTTTTGATTCTTAAACTTGTACAATTTGTCCCCAGCTAAGGGGTGATCTAAATAAGTAAAATGAGCCCGTATTTGATGTTTTCTTCCTGTGAGGGGCTCAGCTTCAATCAAATCATAATTCTCGAAATTTTTCAAGACCTTATATTTTGTTATAGCTTCTCTTTTGTTTTCTATATTTGGGTCATTTAACAAGTAAGCTTTTTGTCTTCTTCTGTCAGAAGGAGACCTTCCAAGCATTGTTCTTATTTCTCCAGAACTATTTTTAATGTGTCCAGTCACTAAAGCTATGTATTTCTTTTCAATTTGTCTATTTTTGAACTGAGACTGGTAATAGTCTAGTGCTTTTTTATTTTTGGCTATTAAAAGTACTCCGGAAGTGTCTTTATCTAATCTATGAGCTCTTCCTTCAAAGTCATCAGAATTTTTTCCGGCTGGTTTGTCTATTACTAGCGTATTCTCATTTTCAAAAATGATTCTCTCTTCCATGTTTTAATGTGGGCGCGACAGGGCTCGAACCTGTGACCTCCACAATGTCAATGTGACGCTCTAACCAACTGAGCTACGCGCCCTTGGTGCGCGTGGATGGACTCGAACCATCGACCCCAGCTTTATAAGAGCTGTGCTCTAACCAACTGAGCTACACGCGCAAGATTAAATAACCTTTATTTTTAACTTGGTTTCTTTCTTTTTTTGAATGTTCTTTTTTTCTTTTTTTTGTCCTATTATCTCTTCAAACTCTTCTCTCTCTATAGTTTCTTTTTCAATAAGTCTTTCAGCCAATTTCTCTAAAATTGCTTTCTTTTGGATCAATATCTTTTTAGCTTCTGCTTCTGCTTCCAATATAAATTTTTCTACTTCTTTATCTATCTCTGTAGCTACTTTTTCAGAGTAGTTTCTTTGTTCTCCCAAGTCTTTTCCTAAAAAGATCATTTCTTCTTTCTCTCCAAATGATATTGGTCCCATGGAGGACATACCATATTCTTTTACCAATTTTCTGGCTAATTGGGAAGCCCTCTCTAGATCATTAGAAGAACCAGTGGTTACCTCTTTAAACTTTAATATTTCCGCTTCTCTACCAGCCAAAAGAGCTGCTATTTCAGCCAGAAAACTAGTCTTTGTTTTTATCTTCCTTTCTTCTGTTGGCATTTTAATAGTATATCCTGCTGCCATTCCCCTAGAGACTATGGATATTTTTCTTATTGGATCTCCGCCATCGGCAAAGGTTCCAACTATAGCATGTCCAGCTTCATGATAAGCTGTAATTTCTTTTTCTGCTTTTGAGAGGATATGACTTTTTCTTTCTGGACCCAACATGATTTTTTCTATTGATTCCAAAAGCTCTTCCTGAGAAATTTGAGTTTTATTTCTTCTAGCAGCAAAGATAGCAGCTTCATTTACTATATTTGCTAAATCAGCTCCAGAAAATCCAGGAGTTCTTTCAGCTATTTCTCTTAAATTAATATCCTGGGTTAAGGGTTTTCCCTTACAATGTATTTTTAATATTGCTTCTCTGTCATTGATATCTGGTAGATCTAAGGTTACTCTTCTATCAAACCTTCCTGGTCTTAATAAGGCTGGGTCTAAAACATCTGGTCTATTAGTGGCGGCAATAACTATAACATTTGTGTTTCTTTCAAATCCATCCATTTCAACTAATATTTGATTTAAAGTTTGTTCTCTTTCATCGTGTCCTCCTCCCAAGCCAGTTCCTCTTTGTCTACCTATGGCATCTAATTCGTCTATAAATATTATAGAAGGAGATGTTTTCTTTGCAGTGCCAAATAAATCTCTTACTCTACCTGCTCCTACGCCGACAAACATTTCTACGAATTCTGATCCTGAGATATGGAAAAATGGAACATGAGCTTCTCCTGCTACTGCTCTGGCCAACATGGTTTTTCCAGTTCCTGGAGCTCCCATCATTAATACTCCCCTAGGTATTCTAGCTCCCATTTGTATAAATTTTTGAGGATTTTTTAGGAAATCAACTATTTCTAATAGTTCTTCTTTTGCTTCTTTTAATCCAGCTACATCTTTAAAACTTATTTTTTCTTTAGGATGTCCTTCAGCTCCAAAAACTCTGGCCTTAGCTTTAGTAAAATCAAAAGCTTGCATAGATCCTGATTTTGCCTGACGCATTATAAAGAAGATGAAAGCAGCTATTAATAAGATTGGAAGCAGAGAAATAAGAATAGGGAATAGCCATGTTTGTAGTCCGCTTTTTCCTTTTGTTTCCAATTCAACAGCACTAAAAGCTTCTTTACTTACGCCATAGTTAGTCAAAGATTGAGATAAGGCTAATTCTGATTCTTTTCTAGACACTACCGTAGTATCGTCTTGGTAATAAATCTTTAGATCATTTTCTTCAACAGTTATTTTTTTTACCTCTCCTTCGTTTATTTTTTCTACTAATTGGGATAAAGAAATATTCCCCTCAGATTCAAATGGTTCTGAGAATAAAGTAAAAATACTGGAAACAGCCAGGAAAATAACTAGAATTATTAGAAAGTTTTTTATAAGGTTTTTCATATTAAATACTATTTAAGAGTATCAAAAAAAAGAGCTTAAATCAAGAACAGAGGATAAATGTATCTATTGACAAATTATATCTTTATGCTATAACTTAGTTAGTATGGAGATTGATAATTTCCAGAAAATTTAGAGAGGATGGTGAATCAAATTGAATCCGAACGTTATATTGGTTAAGTTCAATGTAAACCCTAAGTGGGAAGAAAGACTGAAGGGAGTGGGTGTTCCTTTAAGAACGCCAGATGATAGCGCTTTAGAGCTGAAACATATGTTTCATGCTTTAAGTGTTGGTCGGAATCCTTTCGAATCCCGCGAGGAAACTGCAGACTCTGGAATTCCTGTGTTTGGGAAAGAAGGAGCGCAGAATGTTTCCATCGACGGTTTATTCGGAGAACTTTGCGGTTACGGATATTCTCCAAGCAAAGTTCATATCCAAATAAGGAATGACAAAAAATTTAATGCTTTAGTCATTCCCTTTGTGAAGCCGGATGATGAGAATCATAATACAGTCTCGGTTACTGGTCAAAGGACAATGGGACTAATTCAGGAGCTTCTCAATGTTTCTTGGGGACATCTTCATGTGTGGGATAATCCTCCTCAAGAAAATGGCCAAATAGTTCACACAGTGAACCTTAGCCACCGAGATGTTGGAAAGTCTCCAGAAAAAAGTCTTCATTTCCAAAAGGGAGAATGGTCTGTCCGTTAATGATAGATCGTTATCCAGCCCCGCAGTTTGCTATATTCTGCGGGGTTTAATTTTGAGGAGAATCTTCCTTAGAATAGATAACATCTTTGAATTTGTTTAAAACATTTTCTAAAGATTCTTCTCCTAAAGTAGCTTTTGTGTCTATAGTATAATTATAAATATCTTTTGGAGGTAGTCCGGAAGCTAAATTAAAAAGTTGAGATAAGAAAGTTGTAGCATAAGATCCTTTTGGAAGCGTAAAACTTAAAATAACTCCTTCATTCACGATTTTATAATCTATAATATTAATTTTTTCTTTTGTGTTTATCTCCCTTTTCTTTAATTGTATAAATGGAAAATTATTTAAATTATTAAAAATAGTTTCATCAGCCTTATTTTTAGATAAAATTGTTTTATATATTTCTAAATCTTTTTTATCGTCACTTAGTATTAATGGTATTATCTCTGGGGGCTCTTTCCCTTCTTTAATATATGAAGATAATTTATCGTTAAACAATAAAGAAGAAAAAGCGAAAATCCATAATTTAATTTGTTCTGGTATTTCTTTTAAAGCTCCAGCAAAGTTATTAGGATATTTTTTAAGAAAACTTACGACTCTTAATTCGCATTGAAAGAATAAGGGTAAGGGGCTTAAAATATTTTCTATTTCTTGCCAATTTCCAAAGTTTTCTTTTAATTTTTCTCTAAGCTTTATAAAGTAAGGGAGCTCTCTTTCTCCTGGAGAAGATAAAAAGCTTAAAACAGCTTTTTCGTATTCTCCTTTTAAAATAAGAAATCCCCAATGAAAATTTATTAATCTTGGAGTCCCGAATCTCTGTAGATAAAAGAAGTTGAAAAATCCTTCTTTATCAAGCTTTTTTAGATTATCTAAAAATAATTTCTTTTGAAAATCTTTTGTTGTTCTTATTAAAATAGTAAATTTATTACTTTTTAATTTTCCTATTTCAACAATTCCTTTTCCATGGTAAATGTCTTTTAAAAATAAGCTAGGGGATTCAATATTTTTAACATCATTTATATTAACTCCCCTCATGCTTATTAATTGAGAAGTTATAGCGTCTTTGTCTTTTATCCCAGCAAAATTAATTTTCTTTTTATCAAGGTTTAAAATATTAGATAATTCTTCTACGGCTTCTAGCGTAGATAGTCCACATTTTACCATTGTGGCATAAATTGTTTTCCCTTCTCCATTTACTTCTTTTTCTTCTGAAGTGTTTATTGTGTGTAATTTTCCACTATCATCAGTCTCTTCCACTATAAAATCTTGGGGCCATAATTTTAAATATCCCAAAGGATAATTATCCTTTCCCTTAATAAAAATCCCGAACTTCTTTAAGAATTCGGGGGATTCAATAAATGTTTCTTTTTTAAACAATAAAGGATTCTCTTTTTCTTTACTCGAGATAAGAGCTAATTCCTTCTTCTTAATTTCATTTCTGTTCATTTTTTTCTACCAACTTCAGACTCATCCTGTGCTCTTTAGGTTCAATAGAAAGTATTTGGAATTTATATTCTTTTCCTATATTTAAAGAAGACTCCATTTTTGTCTTAGTTCCAAATTCTGATATGTGGCATAATCCTTGTATCTTTGGAGCTATTTGAATAAATGCTCCATAAGGATTGAACTTAGTTACTTTTCCTTTAACTACATCTTCTTTCTTATGTTTCTTTTCAATTCCTTCCCAAGGATCTTTTTTCATTGTTTTCAAGGACAATGAAATTCTATCATTTGTAATAGATATGATTTTAGCTTCTATTTTATCTCCAATCTTAACTACATCGGAAGGATCTTCAATAAGTTGCCAATCTAATTCAGATATATGGATTAGTCCTTCTAATTCTTCTTCTTTCTCTCCAAATTTTAAGAATACTCCAAAATTTGTAACTCCTGTTATTTCTCCCTTAACAATACCTCCAATCTTATATTTTTCTAGAGTTTTCTTTAGTTTTTCTGTTTCTTTAGCTCTCTCAGAAAGAATTAGTTTTCCTTCTTTAGGATTAATATCAAATACTTTAACTTCCATTTCTTGCCCTATAAATTTTTGAAGTTCTGTAAGTATTTTATTTGATTCAGCTCCTTCTACTCTGGGATAATTTTCAGGAGATAATTGTGAAACAGGCAAAAATGCTTGTAGTCCGTAAACCTCAGTCAATAATCCTCCTCTATTAGCGCTTGTTATTTTTACAGTCATTTTTTCTCCATCTTCTTTCTTTTTTAATATAGTATCCCAATTGAGTTCATTTGAGGCTTGATTTAAAGAAAGTTCAACATATCCCTCATCATTTTCTAAATCAGTAACTTTGGCATGGACTACATCTCCTGATTTTAAAGCCTTTAATTGAGTTTTGGATTCTTGGTATTCCTTTCCGTAAATAATTCCAGTACCAAGATTACCCAAATCTAAAAAAACAGATGATCTTCCTTTGCCAACTAAACTTCCCTCAACGATCTTTCCGATCTGAAGGGGTTTAATTAAGCTATTTTTTTTCATTAAATCTTTCATA
>CAZEZZ010000020.1:0-3865 GCA_964515885.1 uncultured Candidatus Saccharibacteria bacterium | reverse complement strand
ATGAATATAAATTGGTACGGACAATCTTGTTTTTTAATTACTTCTTCAAGAGGAAAAGGAGAGAGTATTAATATTGTAATAGATCCTTTTGATGAATCTATTGGTTTAAGAGTTCCAAAAATGGAAGCAAATGTTTTGCTAATTACCCATGATCACAGAGATCATAATAATATAAAGGCAGTATCTGGCAATCCTTTTTTGATTGATGGACCAGGAGAGTATGAGGTGAAAGAAGTTTTCGTTCAAGGAATTCAATCTTATCATGATGAAAATTCTGGTAAGGACAGAGGGATAAATACTATATATACAATAGAAACAGAGGATATCAAAATATGTCATTTGGGAGATTTAGGCCAAAAAGAATTAACCTCAGAGCAAATAAGCCAGATAGGAGACGTAGATATTTTAATGATTCCAGTAGGAGGTAATTTTACTATATCTGCCAAGGAAGCAGGTAAAGTAATGTCTCAGTTGGAACCTAGTATTGTAATTCCAATGCATTATTCAATACCTAAATTAAAGATTAAACTTGATCCAGTAGATGCGTTTTTGAAAGCAGTCGGAGTTAAAAAACCCGAGACCTTGTCTAAATTATCTATCAAAAAGAAAGATATAGTTCCAGAAGAGGCTAAAATAATAGTTTTGAATTCATAAATATAAATGAAAAAAAAGAAAATAGCTAAAAAATCAAAAGCTAAGGTTGAGGCAAAGCCCAAAGTAAAATTCAAGCCTAAAGCAAAGTTAAACATAAAGGCTAAACCTAAAAAAGAACCTAAGTTGAAAAGTAAGATTGAAAAAGCTCCGGGAATCAAGGAGAAAGAAGAACCAAAAGAACCAGAAAAGGAAATAAAGAATAGTAGTCCCGAAAAAGAATTAAAAGAAAGTAGCATAGGTCTAGTAAGAGAAAGGAACATATTGGAAGAGATGGAAGATTCTTATATAGATTATGCTATGTCTGTTATTGTTGCTCGTGCTTTGCCGGATGTTAGAGATGGATTAAAACCTGTTCATAGAAGAATACTTTTCACCATGTTAGAAGAGGGGTTAAGACATACTGCTAAGTTTAGAAAGTCAGCCACTGTTGTTGGTTCTTGTCTTGGTAGATATCATCCCCATGGAGATACAGCTGTTTATGATTCTATGGCTAGAATGGCTCAAGATTTTTCATTAAGATATCCCCTGGTTAAAGGTCAGGGTAACTTTGGTTCTATTGATGGTGATCCTCCAGCAGCTATGAGATATACAGAGGCTCGCCTTTCAAAAGTGGGAGAAGAGATGCTAAAGGATATTGAAAAAAACACAGTTCCTTTTTCTGATAACTTTGATGGCACAAGAAAAGAACCAAATGTTTTGCCTTCCCCAGTTCCTCAATTGCTTTTGAATGGTTCTCTGGGAATTGCCGTTGGTATGGCCACTAATATTCCTGCTCATAATTTGACTGAAGTATGTGATGCTTTAGTGCATTTATTAGAGCATCCTAAGGCAGAAACAGAAGATTTATTTAAATTTATTCAAGGACCTGATTTTCCAACTGGAGGAATAATATATGATAGAAAAGAAATAATACAGGCTTACGCTCAAGGGAAAGGACCTATTTTAACCAGAGGGAAAGTTGAGGTTCAAGAGAATGAAAAGACATCAAGAAGAAGGATTGTTATTACTGAGATCCCTTTTCAGGTTAATAAGTCTACTTTAATAGAGGTATTTGCTAATCTAGTACAGGAGAAAAAAATAGATGGGATAAGAGACATTAGAGATGAGTCTGATAAAGATGGAATGAGAATAGTTATTGAGTTAGCTAAAGACGCTTACCCTCAGAAAGTTTTAAATCGTCTTTATAAATATACTGATTTACAAAAAACCTTTCATTTAAATATGTTGGCTTTGGTAGATGGATTACAACCAAGAGTTTTAAACTTGGTGGAGGTTTTAGACTATTTCCTTTGCCACAGGATAGACGTTGTCACAAGTAGGACCAAATATGATTTACAAAAAGCGAAAGAAAGATCTCATATTTTAGAAGGTTTGCATAAATGTTTATCTAATATTGATGCTGTAATTAAAATAATTAAAAGTTCTGCTAATAGAGAAGAGGCTGAAAAGAACTTAATGAAGAAATTTACATTAACCAAGATACAGGCTAATGCTATTCTAGAAACCAAACTTGCTGCCCTAGCTAAGTTGGAAAGAAAGAAAATAGAAGACGAGTTGGCAGAATTAAAAGAAAAGATAAAAGAATTGTTAGCTATATTAAAGAGTCCAGAAAGGATAAAAGCAATTATTAAAAAAGAAATTCAAGATGTTAAACAGAATTTTGGAGATGAAAGAAAAACAAAGGTTAATATTCAAAAGCTTGGTGAAATTGCAGAAGAAGATTTGATACCTCAAGAAGAAACTATAATTACCTTAACTCAAGGAGGATATATAAAAAGAATTAATCCTAAGAATTATAAAATTCAGAAAAGAGGAGGAAAAGGTATCTCTGGCATGAAGACTATGTCAGATGACGTGGTAGAACATTTCTTGTCTGCTCAAACTCATGATTCCTTATTATTCTTTACTGATTCTGGAAAGGTATTTAGAACTCCCGTTTATGAAATTCCGGAAGGATCTAGGGTAGCTAGAGGAAGAGGACTTTTGAATTTCTTAGAAATGGCTCCAGAGGATAAAGTTTTGTGTCTTAAAACTATAAGCAAAGAGGACAAAGATAATGGAACAAAATACCTAGTTATGGCAACTAAAAATGGTATAATCAAGAAAACTCCACTAGAGGACTTTGAAAATATAAGAAGATCAGGACTTATAGCTATTACCATGAAAAAGGGAGATGCTTTGACCAATGTTCAGAAAACAACTGGAGAGGATGATATAATGATGGCCACCAAACAAGGACAATCTATTAGATTTAAAGAAAAAGATTTAAGATCTATGGGAAGAACAGCTGCTGGAATCAAAGGCATAAGAATTAGAAAAGGAGATGAAATTATTAGTATGGATATAATTCCTAGTGTCTCTAAGGCTGAAGACAAATCTAAAAAGATATATTTACTCGTTGTTTCTTTAAATGGATTTGGAAAAAGAACTGACATTAAAGAATATAAAATTCAAGGCAGGGGAGGATCTGGAATAAAGACGGCTAACGTAACCTCAAAAACTGGTCCTTTAGTGGCAGCCAAAGTCTTATCTGGAGAAGAAGAAGATTTAATAGTAATATCTACTAAAGGACAAGTTATTAGAAGTAAGATATCTCAAATAGCTAAGTTGAGCAGGTCTACTCAAGGAGTCAGGTTAATGAAGTTAGACTCTGGAGATAAGATAGCCTCTACAACCTGTATTTAATCCAAAAGATATGCAAAGTTTTCTTAATCCAAAAGAGATTTTAGAAAAATTAAAACTCACAGAGGAAATGAAGGGGATTGATTTAGGTTCAGGTTCAGGCGGCTGGGCTATTCCTTTAGCTAAGATTTTAGAGGAGGGAAGAGTTTATGCTGTGGATGTATTAGAAGAACCTTTGTCTGCTTTAAAATCTAAGGCTAATCTTGAAAGGATAACTAATATAGAAACAATTATAGCGGATGTAGAAAAAAGAATTAAATTACCTGACGAAACAGCAGATATTGTTTTGATAACTAATTTACTCTTTCAGTGTTATGATAAAAATGGAGTGATAGCAGAAGCTAAAAGATTATTAAAACCTAAAGGAAAGATATTAATAGTGGATTGGATAAAAGATAATCCAGCAACTGGTGAAATAGAAAAAGTATCGTTTGAAGGAATAAAATATTTTATTAAAAGCCAAGGGTTAAAGATAGAAAAAGAATTTCCAGCAGGTACTTATCATTTAGCATTAATTTTGGTAAAGTAA
>CAZEZZ010000019.1:4580-10764 GCA_964515885.1 uncultured Candidatus Saccharibacteria bacterium | reverse complement strand
TCTGAAGGCAAAACAACTATTGCTTCTTCTCCTGGTTTTTTATATCCTTGTTCTCTTAACTTCTCTTCCCAATAAGCTAATTCTTCTGCCTTAATCAACCCTTCTTTATATTGAACTTTTAATTCTTCCAACAATAATATTTCTTGTTGTAATTCGTTTATTTGACTCTTTAATTCTGTTCTTTTTTGAGTTATATGAACATTAGAAATTATTAAAAACGCCATAACTCCCACAAAAACAACACCGATTATTATTAAAACAAATAATGACTGAAAATTATTTTCCTTTTTTATTTTTGATTTTTTTGATATCATAATGTTATGAGTTTTAATTCGAAAAAATTAGGTAGAATAATTTGGATTGTTCTTGCTTCTCTTGTAGTCTTGAGCATGATTTGTTTTTCTTTAGCCCCGATCCTCTAAAGACTATCACAGAATCAATTAGATTTAAACATTTCTAAAAACACCTTAGAAGGAATATTTACTGTTCCTTTTCCTTTTAATCTTTTTTTACCTTTCTTCTGTTTTTCCAGAACTTTTCTTTTTCTTGAATAATCTCCACCATACAAACCAGATATTACATCTTTTCCTTTAGAACTTATTGTTTCTCTAGCTACTACATCACTCCCAATAGCAGCCTGAAGAGCAACAGAAAAAAGTTGAGAAGGCAAAGCTTCTTTTAGTTTTTCAACTATCTTTTTTCCTTCTTTTTGAGCTGTTTCCTTACGAACTACTTTAGATAAAGCTTCTTCTTTTTTACCAGCTATTAATATGTCTAACTTAACTAGTTGGGCGGGCTTGTATCCTGTTATTTCATAGTCCATTGAAGCTAATCCTTTAGTAACTCCCTTTAAATTATCATAAAATCCAGTGATTATCCCCCTCAAAGGAACTTCGTACAGTAATATTATCTTATCTATTCCAAAATATTTTGTTTCTATTTGTTTGCCTCCTAATTCTTCTGCAAGTTCCAAAACTCTTCCCATGAATTGTAAAGGAGTTATTATTTCTAACTTTGACCAAGGTTCTTGAAACTCTTTGACAGACCCCGGATCTGGCCAATCAGACGGAGAATAAATAAAGAATTCTTTATCTTTTTGATCAACTGCTTTAAAGACTACAGAAGGAGAAGAGATAATAAGAATTAATCCAAATTCTCTTTTTAATCTTTCTGATATTATTTCAGCATGTAAGGAACCTAAAAAGCCACAACGAAAACCTCTTCCCAGAGATTCTTTTGACTCTGGTTCAAAAGTAAAAGATGCATCATTCAATTTTAATTTAGCTAAAGAGACTTTTAAATTTTCGAAATCATCAGGATTTTCAGGATAGATAGAAGCAAAAACAACAGGTTTGGGTTCTTTATAACCAAATAAAGGTGGAAGACTAGGGTCTTTAACTATCGTATCCCCAACTCTTACCTTACCTGTTTCTTTTATTCCAGTGGCTATATATCCTATTTCCCCTGCTTTCAATTCTGGAAAACTAGTAAGTTGAGGTTTAAAAAATCCTATATCTTTTAATTCTCCTTTTTCTTTAGTTTGAAGTAAATTAAACTTCTCTCCAGACTTAATACTCCCCTCCATAACTCTAACATAAGCTATAATTCCTTTATAAGAATCAAATTTAGAATCAAATATTAAAGCTCTAAAAGGATTAGATTCTTTTCCTGTTGGACGTGGAACCTTTTTAATAACTTCTTCTAAAACTTCCTTTACTCCATCTCCTTTCTTGGCTGAAATTAAAAATATTGCTTCTTCTAAAATGTTTAACAATTGAGCCATATCTTTTTTTGTTTCTTCTATCTGAGCTTGGGGAGAATCAATCTTATTAATAACTGGGATTATAACTAAATTATTTTTTACAGCCATTTCTAAATTAGAAAGTGTTTGAGCTTGAATTCCTTTTGTAGCATCTACCAATAAAACAGCTCCTTCTGTAGCTACTAAAGCTCTGGAAACTTCATAAGAAAAATCAACATGACCTGGAGTATCTATAAGATTTAATATATAGCCCTGATATTCCATACGACAAGGCTGCATCTTAATAGTAATTCCCTTTTCTCTTTCTAAGTCCATAGAATCTAAAACTTGTTCCTTCATTTTTTTAAGAGGAATACTTTCAGTTATTTCTAAAAACCTATCAGCTAATGTAGATTTTCCGTGATCAACATGACTTATAATTACAAAATTTCTAATATTATTCATCCTCTTTCAGTCTATCTATTTTAATTTTAAAAATTAGTTTCAAAACAATAAATTGAAATATGGCGGAAATAGATAAGGCTAGAGGAAGACCTATTATTTCAATCCCGTTTAAACCTTCTAAAGAAAGAAAGTTTATCCAGAAATTCTGAAAAATATTAGGGAAAGATAATAACCAAACAAATATAATAGAAAGAGCTAAATTTAAAAACATACTAATAACACTTATTACGGCTGGTGTTTTTGTATCCTGAAGAGCATAAAAAGACCTGATAATAAATAAATTCAAAGCTTTAGCAATTAAACCAAAACAAAACATAGCTAAAGATGCAGCAGTTAATCTACTGTCCAACAAACCGAATTTTCCCACTTTGAAAATAAAAGAAACTAATTCTTCTCTGAAAATAAATAATAAAATACTTAGAGGAACTATTAAAAAAAGAATTTTATTAAACGTTTTTGAAACAATTTCCAAAAATCTCTCTTTGTTTTCTTTGGAAATAGATAAAGCTAAATGAGGAAAAGCTGCTGTAGAAAAAGCTATTCCAGTTAACATAATAAAAGGGCGACTTAAACTCTCTGACAAACTAAAAACAGCCAAACTTCCACTGGCCAAAGTAGAAGCTATTGCTGTAACTACAAAAAAATTAATCTGTCCTGCGGCTAATCCAATAGAACGAGGGATGGTTAACTTAATCATTCTCCTTAACCCAGGATCTGAAATATCAAAAACATTATAATATTTAAAACCAACTTTAAATAAAACTGAAATCTGAATTAATAAATGTAGAACTGCTCCTAAAACAACTCCCCAGGCTAATCCAGATATTCCCAATCTAGGAACAAAAAAGATAATACCTATAATAATTCCTAAATTATACATTATTGGACTTAAGGAGGTTATTAAAAATCTTCTAAACACCTGCAAAACAGAAGAGATAATATTACTAGTTCCCAAAATAATAGGACTTAAGAACATGATTCTGGTCAGCATAACGACTAGTTCTTTTTTCTCTTCTGAAAACCCAGGAGTTATTATATTTATTAATTGAGGGGTAAAAATAATTAATATTAAACAAACAAAAATTAAGACAACAATAATTACATTAAAAAGATTAGAAAATAATCTCCAAGCTTCTTTATTGTTTCTAGTTATGTATTCACTAAAAATAGGAATTAAAGCTGCTGAAATAGATCCCATTATTAAAACCATGGAAACAAAATCAGGAATACGAAAAGCAGCATAATAAATATCCAGCTCATCCCCTGCTCCAAATCCACCGGCTAATAATCTATCTCTTAAAATACCTAAAGCGGCAGAAACAATACTGGCTGTTCCTATAATAATAGCTGCTGTTGTTATTCCTTTAGTTTGAAAATTAAATATTTTCATTTTTTACTTCTCTCAATATCCCCATTGGAGTTTGCTGATCTGTCTGACCTAAAGGATTGTCTTTTAAAGCTGATAATAATAATTTATCGTTTACTCCCTCGCTCCTACCAACAATCCAAACTCCTATATCACAAGCGTCCACAATAGCTACTGGAAATTCAATTCTTTCTTTCATTTCTTTAGCAACGTTATTAGCCTTAAAAGGAATCTTGCTGGCTTGTTTATTGTATGGAGGAATAGCATAATCAACAGGACCATCTATGCCTTTAGCCTGAGGACCAGCTATCATATAAAAGACTCCCTTTATTCCAAATAACTTGGTGATTGCAGCCACTAAAGCGGCAAATAACATTCTAAAAGCTCCGGCTTCTTCTACGGCTAATTGCATAGTTTCAGGAATGCCTAATCCTATTCCATAAGGAGATTTAGTAACAAATTTTACCAAAAACTTAGCAACTTTACCTGGTTTTATTTTGTCTAACTCATAAACCCTACCCTGAGTTATAGATACACACTTTTCTCCAATAAACAAAACATCTCCTTCTTTTAAATGAGGTTTAGCGTATTTTTCCACCAAATCCACAGCATTATCTTCTTTTGTGACTAAATGGGTTTTAATAGGATATCTGGCAAATTTTTTACCGTTTATTTCGATTATTAAATTTTTATTAGGGTTAGGTTTAAAGTCCATAGATAAAAGTATTATACTACGATATTTTAGCAGAAATTTGCCCATTTGACAAAAAATAAATAGCTGGTACAATTATTACATCCTAGCAAGTCGGATGATTGCTTCGTGGAAACGGAGAGGAAAGTCCGAACACTCTCCCGACTGTCATGTCGGGATAAACAGATAGCGGCTAACAGCCGTCCGCAGTAATGCGCGAGGTGCGAGCAGAGACGCTGAGATCTGAAAAGATCGAAGTATCCCTTAGAGGGATAAGCCTTAATAGTAATATTGAGGGTGAAACGGCTAAATCCTTATCGGGTGCAAGAACAAGTCAAAAGCTTTGGATACGTCTAGAACTTTTGTGAAAAGTGGTTCGCAAGATTTAGACAGCAATGTCTAAACAAGACAGATAATCATCATGTCTATTCGACAACAGAATTCGGCTTATAGACTTGCTGGGATAACAAAAAACACCTTTTATAGGTGCTTTTTGTTTAGAAAAATTTACAATAATTTTTGCGTTCTATTTTCTCCATCTAAAGCTTCATTCACTAACCTATCAGCCTCTTTATTTTTCTCTCTAGCTATCTGAGTAAACTTAATCCTTTTAAAATCAATCTTTAAATTCCAAACCTGCAAAAATAAAGATTGTATCTTAGAATCAATAACTTTATATTTACCATTTAATTGTTTTACCATTAACTCTGAGTCTGACTTTATTTCTACATCAGATTCTAGGGCTATTTTTTTTCCAAAATAAGATTTAAATTTTTGAATAGCAAATATCACTGCTCCATATTCTGCTTCGTTATTAGTTAACCCATCTCCTAAATATTCTCCGTATTCTTTAAAAGACTGACCTTTTTCATTACAAAAAACAACTCCTATTCCTGATTTACCAGGATTTCCTCTTGACCCTCCATCTGTATATATAACTATTTTTTTCATTTATCGAGCCCATCGTAATGGGCGAGATTATAGATGAATCTTTAGATTCATCGCCAACCAATTAATTTTAATGTATAAATTTAGCAAGAATTAATTTATTAATTTGAAGCTCGAAATGAATCTCTGATTCATTGAGCTTTTTTGGGCGATGAAGTTTACCTTTTTCAAAGTTTGCCTTCATCTTCCGCACTCATTTTTTACTTCGTAAAAGTTCGGCAGTTAAACATTCTTTAAACTTATCCAAATTCTCATTTACTATTCTAAACCCAGAAGCCTGTGGATGTCCACCATATGTCATTAATAATTTTGAACATTTTTTCATTAATGAAACACTATCTATTTGTTTGGTGCTCCTTACCGTTCCTAAGCTTTCCTTTGCCATTTTTTTATAAAGAAAGACTGGTTTTAAATGCTGACTGACCAATATTGAAGCGGCAGAACTAATTAAGATAGATTCAAAATCTTTTTCTCCTTCGAAAATAATAGTCTCATTCTTATCACTTATTTTTTTCTCTACTTCTTCTACGATAAGCTCTATTATTTGTCTTCTAACTTTATGTTTCTTTAAAAGTTTTTCAACGATATTTTCAGCTTCCTTTGGAGAAGATGTTACTAAAAGCCTATAGGCTCCAGGTAATCCATCTTTTACATCTCTAACATTCAAAATTGATATTATTTTTGAAATCTTATTGCTTAATTCCATTTTTTGTTTAAAGAAATCTCTCTCCCAAAATATTTTAATTCCTGGCCTTAAGGAATTGGCTAAGAAAGGCGTTCCTTCTTCTATAAAATACTTATTATCAGCTTGTTTGGGCATCATGTCTGCGATAGTGGCCAAAGCAGTCAATTCCAAGAAACTTCTTTTTAACTCTCCCTTAAGCTTATCTCCCATCATCTTTTCTACAAGCCTATAAACTAAACCAACTGCAGCTAATGTCTTGAAGGGATATTTATCTCCTTTTTGTTTTGG
>CAZEZZ010000019.1:0-4480 GCA_964515885.1 uncultured Candidatus Saccharibacteria bacterium | reverse complement strand
TCTAAGGCTCGAATGCCTGGTAATTTTTCTCCTGCTAAATAAGCTATCATTGCTCCTCCTCCCGTAGAGAGATGACTAATTTTAGAAGTTAATTCTAAAGAAGATATAAATTCAACTGTCTCTCCACCTCCGGCCACAGAAAAGGCTCCACTTTTTATTATAGCTCTCAAGATCTCTTCTGTTCCCTTTCTATATTTACTATTCTCTGTCTGACCCATAACTCCATTAAAAAATATTGTTTTGGCAGATAATATTTTTTCTCTAAAAAAAGATATTGTTTTATCTCCTATGTCTTTTCCGTTTGCTTTCTCATCTATCGGAGCAATTATTTTTCTTGGATAATTAAGATAAATATCTTTTTCTTTTATCTCTTTAGCTATTAACCCTCCAATTAAGACAAAATCTGCTATTTCAGATAATCTATTTATTAATTTAGCTTTAGTTTTTACTTTAGCTCCACCAACAATAGCTATTAAAGGCTTTGCTGGATTTTTCATCATCTGTTTTAAATTTTTCAATTCTTTTTCTAATAAAAATCCCGCAAAAGAAGGAAGATATTTTGGTATCCCAACGACAGAAGCATGGTCTCTATGTAAAACACCAAAGGCATCATTAACATAAATCTCTCCTAATTTTGCCAATTCCTTAGCAAATTTTTCTGATTTTTGTTCTTCTCCTTTATAAAATCTTAAATTCTCCAAAATAGCTACTTCTTTAGGTTTTAATTCAAAAACTTCTTTTTTAGTTTTTTCTCCTAAACAATCTGGAATAAATTTAACTTTAACTTTTAAAGCTTTTTCCAGATAAACAGCTATTGGCTTTAGGCTGTATTTTTTATCTTTTATCTTAGGATTATCTTTAGCTTTAGGTCTCCCAAAATGACTTATTAAAATAACTTTTGCTCCTTTAGAAATTAAAAATTCTATAGTTGGAATAGTCTTTTTTATTTTATAATCATCTAAAATAACCCCTTTTTTTGATAGGGGCACATTGAAATCACATCTTAAGATTACTCTTTTATTTTTTAAATTAGCCTTCTTGAGGGTTCTCATCTACTCTAGGATTATCTGGTAATTCTTTTAATGATTCTTCTAACGTTTTTTTTAAATCTTCTAAATCAACTTCCTTTCTTTTTGGTTGTACCTTATTTTCGTCTTTTCTAACAGGAGACGATACAACATCTTTATCTATTGCCTCTTTTATAGAAACTGGCTGTATTTTTTCACTTTCACTTTTATTATCCTCTCTATCTTTTTTTATATTCTTAAGGCAAGTTTTACAATAAACTGGCCTAGAGCTATCTGGAGGAAAAATAACTTTTGTCCATTTTCCACAACTAGCACACTTAGCATCATACAATGGTTGTTGAGAGGATTGCTGAGGATGTTGCTGAAGAGATTCTTTAGAAACTTCTTTTGTATCCATAAGACCGGTCCATTTGCTTATTTTTTCATCTATAATTGCTCTTTCCGTTCCATACCTCTCTCTAGAAACTTTTATTATTTTTTCTTTATTTGATTCTTCAAGCTGAGGAAAGGGAGGTAATGTTCTAGCTGAAAAAGCAGCTCCAGCGACTCCATCTATCATTAATTTAAGATAAATATTATATTTTGGTAAATTAACAAAATCTCCCGCAGTAAATTCAGGAGAAAATTCCTTTTCCAGAAATTCTGCGTCTTCTGCTCCTACCCTAAAAGATACAATAGTTCCTACGTTTCCAAAAACAGCATCTCTAACAGTTTCTTCCATTTGAGTTATGTATTGATGACCTAAAATAAGAGCTAATCTATATTTTCTGGCTTCAGAAAGTATATTAGTAAAAGATTCTGTAGCAAAATTCTGAAATTCATCTACGTAAAGATAGAAGTCTTTTCTTTCCTCTTCTGGTATATCTACTCTAGACATGGCAGCTAATTGTATTTTTGTAATTAACAAAGCTCCTAATAATCTTGAGTTATCCTCTCCTATCCTCCCCTTTGATAAGTCCATAATAAGAATCTTTTTATTATCCATTATGTCTCTCATGTTAATATTGGACTTTACCTGACCAATAATATTTCTTATTAGGGGAACTGAAATAAATTGACCTATTTTATTCTGAATAGCAGCAGTAGCCTCTGTTTCATATCTTTGAGTATATCTAGCAAATTCATTTATCCAAAAAGCCTTAACAACAGGATCTGTTATTTTCTCTACTACTTTCTTTCTATATTCTACATCTGCCAACATTCTATTAACTCCCAAAAGAGTTGCTCCAGGATATTCCAAAAGAGATAAAATACAATTATTTAAAATATATTCCATTCTGGCAGACCAAACATCTGGCCAAATCTTTTTAAAAACTCCCATTAATCCTGATGCCACTAAATGGCGATGCCCAGGATCTATACTCTCCATTATATTAAAAGCCAAGGGAAATTCTAAATCTGCGGGATTAAAATAAACGACATCGTTTATTCTATTTGCTGGAATATAATCCAAAAGCTCTTCAGCCGCTTCTCCGTGAGGATCTACAAATCCTATTCCATGTCCTGCTTGAATGTCTTGGATAGCCATGTTCTTGATAGCTACCGTTTTTCCCATACCAGTTTTTCCGATCACATACATGTGTCGTCTTCTATCATCTGTCTTTATCCCAAATTTTCTTAATTTGTTTCTAAAAGTTGTTTCTGCAAAAAAATTAATTTCTGACATAATTTTAAATTAATTCTCTTCTTCTTCTACTGGTAAACCAGCTGGGAATCCCCCTCTTTTTGATTCTATTCTTGATACACTTGTAGCAGGGGCTGATCCCTTGCTTGGGAAATGAAATAAAGAAGCTAATTCTTCTGTATTTAGCATAAAAAGTGTTTTTGGCGGTGAAGGATGTGGAAAATTAACAGTCCATCTCCTAATATAATTCCTAAAAAGCTTTCTATTTCTTAAATAAGTTTTTCTTGGAACTAAATATTTATTATACGGAACAAATAAGCTTTTATGAACTTTAGATAAAGTTTTCCCATAAGGAAAAATTGAATTCAAATTAATTGTTTGATAACCATTAAAATAAATAAAAGCTAATCTGAAATTAGGTTTAAACCAAACGTCTCTTTTTCCTAACCAAATAAATCTTGCATTACATCTAAACATAGGCTTTGCCATTTTTTTCTCTAAAGCGCCTAATACTTCTCTTTCTCCAGGAGTTAATTTCATTTCAGGAGGAATAATGTCTCTCTCTTGTGGTTTTTCTTCCTCTCCTACTTTCCCAGTTAATAAAAATTCTGCACCCTCTCTAATCATCGATTTCTCATTCTTTTTATCTTCTGGTCTTCTAGCCATCTTATCTTTAAATTTTTCTCCCTCTTTAACCCAAGCTACTAAGTTTCCTTCTGCCCATGGTTCAGCCGATATCTGTATCCAAAGTTGAGTTCCAGGTCCCACTTTATCCATAGACTCCAAAAGTGTTGCTATTGGATCAACTTTCTTTTCTTCGTCCTTTTCCATTTCTGTTTCAAACTGAATATAAGTTTTAATAGGTAAATGATCATCTTTTAACATAAAATAATCTGCCCCCCATAAATCCCACTCTTTATTAGGAATATTTTGAGGAACATATTTTACATAATCATCCGCTTCTGATATTTCTGCTTGTGGATATTGCGCATATACACTAGCTTCTATAGCGTTTCTATAGCCCTGCAATGCTCTAATATAGAAATGGACATCTCCTTCAATAGAAGCTATTTCAAAAGCTACTCCTGTTTGTACTTGACCATCTATCCATTCTTCCCACCAGGAACCAGCGGGCTGATAAATGGCCGCCTGAATACCTACCATGACATGATCCATGGCTCTAATAGGCTTTTCAATATCTCTAGGTATTTTTACTTCTAAAAGTATACTTTTTTGAGCTAATAACCAAAGTTCAACCCTCCAAAACTTATAGAAAAACAAAAAAGGCTTCCAGAGCAAAAATGGTAAGGGAAGCCACCACCAATTAGATAATACCGCTCCAACATACTGAAGGAGTAAAATAAGTTCTTGTTTGAACATATGTTAATTAACTAGTTTTCACGTCGTAGAAACCGCCAGAATTTCTTAAAAAATATTTCCTATTACTTAAGTTTAACAAAATAGTGTTTTCTTTAACAAGCCTTTTTTCTTGTACTTTTAGTACAATCTGTTCCTTGGTTAAAGGTTTTTTTTGTTCTTTTAAAATACCCTTAATAACATCCTTAACAACCCCTTTTTCATAACCCCATTCATTCAAGGCATATATTCCTCTTCCAACTAATACAAACCTAATATCTTTAATAAGTTCATTGTGTACGGTTTGTGGCAAAGAAGCAGGAATTAATCCAGCTACTTCTGTAAAGTGTAGAGGTTCTTTATTTTTCTTCAAAGCTAAATAAGCCTTATCTTTTATTCTCTTTGGATTAATCTCAGGCCATTCTTTTAATCCATAAAAACCTTCTTGGTTTTTTAATATTTTCTTTGAAAT